>DATFWL010000530.1:0-16933 GCA_035259385.1 Vicinamibacterales bacterium
GGTCGGATCCGTCGCAGCATCCGGGTTCTTCAAATCGGTCGATTGAGTGATCCGTGTCGCATGGGTGGTATCCGACCTACCTGACCCACCCGGCCCACCTGACCCACCTGACTGAGTTGACCCGCCTGGCCCGCCCGACCCGCCTGGCTCACCCGGCTCACGCGACCTGCCCGACCCCTCCGTGATCGACAGTCCCCTCACCGCATACGGCGGCATGAGCTGCGCCATCCGCTCTACACCGACGGCATTTGCGAGATCGTGGCGCAGCAACTCGAATGCGTAGTTCGCGCTCAGGTCCCACGCCATCATCTTCACCCACGCGAGCACGTCTGGCCCGGTGAACGGCTCGGGTTCGAAGCGGAGGAGCGTGAACTCCGGCGGCAGCCCGGCGCCGTGATGCCCTGCGATGAACGCGTTGACGCCGGACAGGTACGCGTTGATCTGCTGCTTCGCCCAGGCCGGCGTCGCCTCCCAGGCGTTCTTCGCCGCGCGGCCGAAGCCGACCGTACGCAGAAAGCGATCCTGCGGCACCGCCGCCGCGCCGAGCACTTCCGACAGGCGTCCGAATCCGATCCGGCGCTGCAGCTCCATCTGCCAGAGACGGTCCTGGGCGTGAACGTAGCCCAGGCCGAACAGCGCGTCCTGCTTGTTCGTCGCGAAGACGTGCGGGATCGCGTCGGCATCGCGAACGATATCGATCGCCGCCGACAGACCGGCGACGGTGATCGTGCCGTCGATCTGTGGGAGCGATCGCCGCAGGTAGTGGTAGCCGGCGGCGGAGGCGAGCGCGAGCACGACGACGACCGCGATCAGCGCTTTCCACAGCATGCGCATGTCAGAATGATACCCGTTGGATTGCCGATTGCCGATTGCTGATTGCAGATTGCGGCGCGCCGATCTGAAGAGCGCGCTCGATCGCCTCTACGCCGACTTCAACTATCCCGACTCCGCCGCCGATCCGATTCACATCGTCCGGCGTTTCAGGCGGGACGACGACCGCGAAGCGGTCGGGTTCGTGGCCGCCGCGCTGGCGTTCGGCCGCGTGACGAGCGTCCTGCAGTCGATCGAGCGCGTGCTGGCGGTGATTGGCCCGCAGCCGGCGGCGTACCTGCGCCGGTTCGACCCGCGCCGCGACGGTCCGGCATTCCGCGGCATCGTCCATCGCTGGACGCGTGACGAGGACATCGTCGCGCTGCTGTGGCTGATGCGGCAGATGATCGATCGCGCCGGCTCGATCGAAGGATTCTTTCTCGATCAGCACGACCGGTCTGCCCGCGACGTGGGAGGAGCGCTCGATCGGTTCTCGACGCGCGCGATGGCGCTGGATCTGAAGGCGGCGTACGGGCGAGTTCCGAAGCGCGCCGGGGTCTGCTATTTCTTCCCGCGGCCGTCGGCAGGCTCGGCCTGCAAGCGGCTCAACCTGTTCCTGCGGTGGATGGTCCGCCGCGACGCGCTCGACCTCGGCGTGTGGCGTCGGGTGTCGCCCGCCACGCTGATCGTCCCGCTCGACACCCACGTCATCCGCGTTGGCCGCTGCCTCCGCCTGACCGAGTACACCACGCCGGGATGGCGCATGGCGCGCGACATCACCGCATCGTTGCGCGACCTCGATCCGGACGATCCGGTCAAATACGATTACGCCCTCTGCCACCTCGGCATGATGAACGCGTGCGGTTTTCAGCGCACGCAGGGAGACACGCAATGTCCGTTGCGAGGGGTGTGCCGCCCGCGCCGCCGCACGGGCACGGCCCGTCCACGTTGAAGAATTTCCGGCAAGACCAATTGCGGAAACGCGGTCTGCGGTCGTACGATCGATCTGCCGCGAGGGTGTTCACGGCTGCGTGAACGCGCCTGCCAGGATTTTGAGACCCGGCGCACGGGCGCCGGGCGCGTCGAAGCAGCTGGATGAATGGTCTGAAGCGCCGCTTCAAGGCCGCCGTCGTCCAGTATTCAGGTGCTTTGACGCTCTCTTCAAGACTTCCGCGACGTAACCTGTCGGCGGCAGCTCTGGCTGCCGGCACCGACTGGCGGCGGAAGCGAGATGTATTGGTTCACTGCGGAGGGCGAGCGGATTCTGTCGGCGCACAGCGCGGCGATCAGGCTCGGCGTTTCCGATCGCACGGTGCGCTTGTGGGCGCGCACCGGACGGTTACGAGGGTTCAAGGACGGTCCAAAAATCTGGCGCTTCCGCGAGACCGATGTCGAAGCGGCGCGCGCCAGGCTCGCGTCCGAGCGCCGCGGTGCTGCGGACGCGGGCGAGGGTTCCCAAGATGATTCATAGCAACAACCCGCTGGTGCACTTCCGCCGCCGCCGGCCGCGCAACGAGACGGAGCTCGTGATCGGCCGATCGGCGGTGCGGGTGATCCTGGCGGTCATCACGCTCGCACTTGCGGCGGCGCTGGCGCTGACCGGCTCGGAGCACGCGCGCGACGCCCTGGACGCGATCCGGCGGCTACCGTTTTGACATCGGCCTCCCGATTTGTCTTCGCGTCGCGACATCAGAGCGCGAACGCAGAGATCGCGGAGTTACGCAGAGCACACAGAGACTCATGTACAAAGTTTCTCTGCGTTCCCGGCGTGTCTCTGCGGTCTCTGCGTTTCCGGTGCCCTGTCCCGCCCCTCCTGCCCGTCCCGCCCCTCCTGCCTAATGCCGTACGCTGCTGACGATGCGTTGATAGGCGGCAGCGGTCGCTTCGACCATCCGCTCGACCGTGAAACGGTCGTTGACGCGCGCGAAGCCGGCGGCGCCCAGCCGCCCGCGCAGCGGCGCATCCTTCAGCGCGCGGACGATGGCGGCGGCCAGCGCCGGCGCATCGCGCGGCGGCACCAGCAGGCCGTTGACGTCGTCCTCGACGATCTCCGGAATGCCGCCGGCCGCGGTCGCGACAATCGGCCGCGACGCCGCCATCGCGTCGAGCAGCGAGGTGCCGAGGCCTTCGGTGACCGAGCTCATGACGAACAGATCGAAGCTGCGGATGCAGCCGAGCACGTCCGTGCGGAAGCCAGGCAGGAGGACGTGTTTCTCGAGATGGTGCTCGTGGACCTGTTTCTCGAGATGCTCGCGCAGCTCGCCCTCGCCGAGAATGACGAAGCGCGCGTCCGGCACCTGCTGGACGACGAGGTGCGCCGCCTCGATCAGGTAGCGCTGCCCCTTGTGCGGCACGAGCGCCGCGACGTTGCCGGCCAACGGCGCGCCGTGCGGCAGGAAGAACGTCTCGTGCAGATTCACCGGCGGCGCCGCGAGCACGTGCTCGACGTCGATCCCTTCGTGAACCGTCACCGTCCGCTCGGCGGGCACGCCGTCGGCGACGAGCATCTGCCGGATCGCCTCGGAGGCGGCGATGAAGCAATCGATCTGGCGATGCTTCCAGCGCGACAGCGAATTGCCCTTGAGATGAAAGTCGACGCGGCGCGACGCGACCAGCGCCGGCAGGCGTCCGGCGCTCCTGGAGCCGCTGCCGATCGACAAGGCGAGCGCCGCCATCGCGATGCCGTGGGGATCGTGCGCGTGGATGACGTCAGGCGCCAGCCCCTTGACGAGGCGTGACAGCCTCCAGGCGGCCGCGAGATCGATCTCGGTGCGGGGCGCGAGCGGAATCAGATCGAGGCCTTCGGCGGCGCGCCGCCGCAGCTCGCCGCTGGGATGCGCGACCAGCGCGGTGCGCTGGCCGATCGCACGCAGTCCGTTGACGGTCAGCAGCACCTGGTTCTGTCCGCCGCGCCACGTCCGCGCCGTGTCAATGTGCAGTGAGAACATGACGGCTACCTGGCGGTTCGGCACACTGGGGGAAAGCAACCGCGGAGCTCACAGAGATCGCAGATTTCAGTGATCACCAGGATTCTGCGTGCTCTGCGCACTCTGCGGTTGCTTTCCCGCCGCCATGCCCCGCTGAAGCTCCCACAGCTTCGCGAATTTCAGGAACACGTAGTACGCGTTCATGCGAGAGATCACGAACCCGATGGCGCCGTCGCGGAAGCCGCCGCGGAGAACGTAGTTGCGCAGGAACGCCAGCGGCGGATGCACGGCGAGATCGATCCACCCGGCGCGGCGGCCGGCCTCGTGCATCTGCCGGGCGGCAAGCGTCGTGTAGCGGTCGATGGTCTCGAGATGGTCGGCGATATCGCGATAGGCGTAATGCTGCAATTCACCGTGAAGCTCGCCGACGGCGCCGCGGACCGTCACTGCTTCGTGCACGTACCTGCCGCTCCATTCGGCCGAACGTCGATCGTACAGACGCAGCTGGTGGTCGGGATACCAGTCGGTCGATCGGATCCACCGCCCGAGGTGCCAGGTGACGCGCGGAATCCGGAAGCCGGCTTCCGGCGGCGCGGCGGCGAGCCGCGACCGGATCTCCGCGGCCAGCCCCGGCGTCACGCGCTCGTCGGCGTCGAGCGACAGAATCCAGTCGTGGGTGGCCAGCGACGCGGCGTAGTTCTTCTGCGCGATGTAGCCGGGCCAGTCGCGGACGACGATGCGGTCGGTGAAGCGGCGCGCGATGGTGACGGTGTGGTCGGTGCTCTGCGAGTCCACGACGACGATCTCGTCGGCCCATGCGACGGACGAGAGCGCATCGGCGATTTCGGCGGCTTCGTTTCTGGTGATGACGGTGACGGAGACGCGCGGCACTCGGCAGGGAGTCTATCGTAGGGGCTGGGGGCTGGGGGCTAGGGGCTAGCTGTTGCTGAGGGGACTAGGGGACTAGGGGACTGGGGGACGTCCCCCAGTCCCCACGCTGTTACCGCGACGCGAGGCCGGCGACCGTCACGCCGCCGACGGTGTTGACCACGGGCGCCATCTGGACGGCCTCGAAATCGACCAGCGACTTGTTGTAGTCGGAAATCGCCTGAATCTCGGCCGTGCGCGCCTGCGACAGATCGCGCTGAAACTGTGAGATGAAGAACGTCGTCGACATGCCGGCGGCCAGCTTCTTCTCCTCCGCCTCGAGCTTTTTCTCCTGCAGCTCGCGCGAGGCGCGCGCCGACTGCACGCGCTTCTGGTTCGTCTGCACGCTGCGTGCAGCATCGCGGACCTGCGTCGCGATCTGCAGCTGCATGTTCTTCAGCTGCGTCTGCGACTGCTGATACTCGAGGTTGGCGCGCGCGAGGTTGGCGTGCGACGTCGCCGCACCGAGCGGATAGCCGATCTGCACGCCGAGGCTCCACTGCGGATAGGCGTTGCTGAAGACGTCGCCGAGCGCCGCGCCGTAGCTCCGGTTCACCACCGACAGCGGCGTCGTGATCCCGGTGATCGGGTTGGTGCCGCCGCTGAACTGCGTGCCGCCGACGCCGACCATGCCGTAGTTCACCTGCGCGTTGATGTCGGGAAGAATCTGGTTCTTCAGGAAGCGGATGTCGAGGTCGCTCCGATCGATGTTGTTCTTCGCGGCGCGCAGATCGGTGCGCTTGTCGAGGGCGTTGCGGACGGCGGCATCGACGTCGATCGCCTGCTCCTGGAACGGCGCCGCGTCGGTCGGCTCGAAGACGACGGTCCAGAAGTCGGCTTGACCCGGGTCGAGAATCAGCGCGCGCAGGGCGTCCTGCGCCCGCTTGATCGCCGCATCGGCGACGATGACCCGTTCCTCGTTGCTCGCGACCTCCGCCTGCGCCTGCACGATGTCGATCGGCGCCATCGTGCCGATCTCGACGCGCTTCTGGTTGTCCTTCAGCGACTGCTGCGCGAGCGCGAGCGAATCCTGCTGCGCCTTCAGGTTGTTGATCGCGTACGAGAGATCCCAGTACGCGTTCTTCACCTGCCGCGTGGTCAGCACGATCACGCCCTCGAGCTGGATGTCGGAAAGGTCGCGCGACTTCTGGCTCGTCTTCACCGCCTGCCTGATCTGGTCGACGTCGCGGTTGCGCAGCAGCGGCTGGGTGAAGTTGAACAGCATGTTCGAGCGCAGCACCGGGTTGAACGTATTGGTGGGATCGGTCGAGGTGAAGCGCGAGTTGTTCCAGGCGGCGCTGTAGCTCGCACCCCACGGCAGCGTTTCGGCCAACGTGAGCCCGCTCGAGAAAGTGCCGGTGGTCACCACCGGCTGCGTGCCGGAAAGGATGCTCGTCACCGGCTGGTCGGCAGAGTTCTTCGCGAGCGTCGCGCTGAGCTGCGGCGCCCAGAAGGACCGCGCCTGCCAGATCGCGGTGTCCTGAATCTGCGGGTCGTAGCGTTGAATGCGGATGCCGAGATTCTGCTCGAGGCCGGAGGTGACCGCCTCGTCGATTGACAGGCGGCGCACTGATTCGGCTGGCTGCGGCGCGGCCGCCTGAGCTGCCGCCTGCGCCGCGGCCTGAACGGCGCTCGACAACGACGGCTGTCCGGTCTGACCAAATGCGGACACCGAGGTGAACACGATTGCGGCCGCGGCCATGGCAATCCGGGCACGGCGAATCGACTGGTACAAACGCATTGCTGACGGCTCCATCGAGAAAGAGTGAAAAAACCCGGGCGCTGTTCTGAACAGTAGACGTTCGGAGGGGATGTACGGTTCAGCAAATTGTATACTTTTTCATGCGTTTTTCTTCTGGTCTTCGCTGCGTACTCGCTGGCGGTGTGCTCGTCGCGGCGACAGCTCATCTTGCCGGTGCACCGACCGCGTTTCCGCTGACCGTCGACAGCATCATGCGCGGTCCCAAGCTGGTGGGCTATCCGCCGACCGCGCTCCGCTGGTCGGGCGATTCCACACACGTGTATTTCGAGTGGCGCCGGCCCGGCGAAGACGAAGCGTCCACCTGGGTCGTCAACCGCGACGGCAGCCAGTTGAAGAAGCTGTCGGACGACGAGCGGCGCAGCGCACCGCCGCCGAACGGCGCCTGGGACAAGGCGCACCGCCGCGTGCTGTTCGTCGACCAGGGTGACATCGTGATCGTCGATTCGATCGCCGGCACGCGGCGCCAGATCACCCGCACGACCGGCCCCGAGGCGAACCCGCGGTGGGCGCGGCGCGAGACCGCCGTCACCTTCACGCGCGAGAACAATCTGTTCGTCGTGCCGCTCGACAGCGGCGAGATCACGCAGCTGACCGACATCCAGCCGAAGAAGCGCGACCCGCGCGAGACCGACAGCCAGAAATTCATCAAGGCGGAAGAGCAGAAGCTGATCGAGCACACCCGCGTCGAAGCAGAAAAGAAAAAAAAGAACGAAGCGAAAGAAAAGGCGCGCGCCCTGCCGAAGTACGAGCTCGCCGAACGCCAGTCGGCGACCGACCTGCAGCTCTCTCCGGACGGCAGGCACGTCTTCATCGTCATCACCGAGCGGGCCGACGCGGCGAAGCGGCCGAACGTGCCCAACTACGTCACCGAGTCGAGCTACACCGAAGACATTCCGGCGCGCGCGTTCGTCGGCGATGCCCAGGACATGCGCACGCTGGCCGTGATGAACGTCGAGACCGGCAAAACGGTCACGGCTGATGCCGGCTTTGCCGATGCCGCCCGCGGCGAGGACAAGAGCGCCGACGCCGCGGACGGCGCCGCCCGGAACAAGGCGCCGAAGCACGAGACGCGCTGGGCGATGCCGCAGCTCTCGGAGGACGGCGCCATCGCCGTCGCGCACGTCCGCAGCGACAACAACAAGGATCGGTGGCTGGTGGCCATCGACGCGGAGTCAGGAAAGACGCGCGTGCTCGACGCGCTGCACGACGAGGCGTGGGTGCGCGAGCTGGGCGGATTCGGACCGAACGATCCGTCGTTCGGCTGGATGCCGGACCAGAAGCACATCTGGTTCCTGTCCGAGCGCGACGGCTGGATGCACCTCTACACGCTCGACCCGGCCGCCGATCGCCCGTCGGCCCGGCAGCTCACGCAGGGCAAATGGGAGATCGAGTCGCTCGCGACGTCGGCCGACAAGAAGACGTTCTACATCACGAGCACCGAGGTGCATCCCGGAGAGCGGCACATCTACGCGATGCCGATCGAAGGCGGCGCGCGCACGCGGCTGACGTCGATGACCGGCGGCAGCGCCGGCGAGGCATCGCCCGACGACAGCACCTTCGCGATCATCTACTCCGCGAGCACCCGGCCGCACGAGGTCTACCTGATGCCGAACCGCGCCGGCGCAGAGGCGAAACAGGTGACCACGACGCCGACCGAGGAATGGCGATCGTTCAAGTGGATCGAGCCGCAGCTCATCACCTACAGGACGCGCGACGGCGTCGACGTCTACGCGCGCCTGTTCACGCCCGAGATGATCGGCGCGAAGCGCGATCCGGCGGCGCCCGCCGTCGTCTTCGTGCACGGAGCCGGCTACGCGCAGAACGCGCACAAGTACTGGCCGAGCTATTACCGCGAATACATGTTTCACAACCTGCTCGCGTCGCGCGGCTACGTGGTCCTCGATCCCGACTATCGCGCGAGCTCCGGCTACGGCCGCGACTGGCGGACGGCGATCTACCGCCACATGGGCGGCAAGGATCTCGACGACGTGGTCGACGGCGCGAAGTTCCTGGTCGCCACGCAGAAGGTGAACCCGAAGCACATCGGCGTCTACGGCGGCAGCTACGGTGGTTTCATCACGCTGATGGCGATGTTCACCTCGCCCGACACCTTCGCCGCCGGCGCTGCGCTGCGTCCGGTCACCGACTGGTCGCATTACAACCACAGCTACACGGCGAACATCCTCAACGAGCCGCAGGAGGACGCAGAGGCGTATCGAAAGAGCTCGCCGATCTATTTCGCCGAAGGCCTCAAGGGCGCGCTGCTCATCTGTCACGGCATGGTGGACACGAACGTGCTCTTTCAGGACAGCGTCCGCCTGGTGCAGCGGCTGATCGAGCTTCGGAAGGAGAACTGGTCGATCGCGCCGTTCCCGGTCGAGAACCACGGCTTCGAAGAGGAAACCAGCTGGGCGGACGAGTACAGGCGGATCCTGAAGCTGTTCGACGAGAACCTCACTGCCGCGGGAAAGGCGGCCGTGCGGCGCGGGACGTGGTGACGGTGCCGGCAGCTGGTGTGTGGGACCGACGGACCCATGGGGTTGGTGGGGAGGGCGGCGCTGTGCGCCTATCGGTCCTACCCCACCCACCCTATGTGCCCATCGGTCCTACACTCTTCGTATGACCCGCGACGAGCTCCTCGATCTCTACCGCCGTTCGGGCGCGCTGCTCGAAGGGCACTTCCGGCTCACGTCGGGCCTGCACAGTCCAGGGTACCTGCAGTGCGCGCTGGTGCTGCAGCATCCGCAGCACGCCGAGGCGCTCGGCCGGGCGATCGCGGAGCGCACGCGCGAGCTGCGGCCGACGGTCGTCCTGTCTCCGGCGCTCGGAGGCGTGGTGATCGGACAGGAGGTCGGTCGCGCGCTGGGCATCCGCGCGATCTTCGTCGAGCGTCAGGACGGCGCGCTCACGCTGCGCCGCGGCTTCATCATCAGCGAGACCGATCGCGTGCTGGTCGTCGAGGACGTGGTCACGACCGGCGGATCCACCCGTGAGACGATGCAGGTGGCGCGCGCCGCGGGAAGTCAGGTCGTCGGCGCCGCGTGTATCGTCAACCGCGGGCACGGCGTCGATCTCGGCGTGCCGCATGTGTCGCTCGTCGACATCGATCTCGCGACCTACGAGCCGGACAAATGCCCGCTGTGCGCGCAGGGCTTGCCGGTCGTGAAGCCGGGCTCGCGTCCGGTCGCGACGTAGTGGACGTCCGGCGGACGCGGCTGCGCCGCGGCGCCACCGGACGGGGTTCGGGGCTCGGGGCTGGCCGTCAAGCTCGATGACAGCTAGCCCCCAGCCCCTAGCCCCGATTGTGCAGTGTCCGGCTTCAGACGGACCGTGATCGCACATGCCCTCCTACAAGATCACGCTCGCCTACGATGGCACCGAGTACGTCGGCTGGCAGCGGCAGGCGGCTGGCGCGTCGATTCAAGGTCTCCTCGAGGACGCGCTGCGCGAGTTCGGCGACGGCGAGATCGCGGTGGCCGGCGCCGGGCGCACCGACGCCGGCGTGCACGCGCTCGCGCAGGTGGCCAGCTTCACGCTCGTGCGCGCGGTGCCGGCCGACGCGATCGTCCGCGCGCTGAACGCCAAACTGCCCGACGCGGTCCGCGTCACCGCGGCCTGCGAGGCGCCGGCGTCCTTCCACGCCCGCTTCGACGCGCGTGCGAAGACCTACCGCTATCGCATCTGGAACGGCGAGGTGATGCCGCCGTTCGAGCGCCGCTACGCGTGGCACGTGCCGGGCGCGCTCGACGTGGCGGCGATGCGGCGCGCGGCGGCGCTGGTCGAAGGCGAACACGATTTCGCGGCGTTCCAGTCAGCGGGCAGCGACGTCGCGACGACGGTGCGCACCGTGGCGGCCTCGGCGCTCGCCGCGGACGGTCCACTCCTGCTCTACGAGGCGACCGCCGACGGCTTTTTGCGCCACATGGTGCGCGCCATCGTCGGCTCGCTCGTCGAGATCGGGCGCGGCCGAAAGGATGCGGAGTGGATGCCGCGCATCATCGCGTCGCGTCATCGATCGGCGGCAGGACGGACGGCGCCGGCCTGCGGATTGTTCCTCGTCCGCGTCGACTATGCGGCGGTGCGCCCGACTGAGCCCGAGGCGTTGTAGTACACTCAAGGTTTACTCACGAAGGACCCGTAATGTCACTTGAGCAGCTCCTGGCGGTCATTCCGCCGGGATCGCCTGATGACACGCTGGCGCGGCAGGTCAACTTCGATCAGTTGCCCGCTCACGTCGCGATCATCATGGACGGCAACGGGCGCTGGGCGGCGCAGCGGCACCTGCCGCGCGTCGAAGGCCATCGCGCCGGGATCGATTCGGTCCGCGACGTGGTCGAGACGTCGGCGCGGCTCGGCATCGACGTCCTGACGCTGTACGCGTTTTCCGTCGAGAACTGGAAGCGTCCGCCCGCCGAAGTGAACACGCTGATGATGCTGCTGAAGCGGTACATCCGGCTGGAGCTCGGCACGCTGCTCAAGAACAACATCAAGTTCCGCGTGATCGGCCGGCCCGACGAGCTTGCCCCCGACGTGCAGGGCGAGCTCGAGATCGGCATCCGCAAGACCGCCGCCAACACCGGCATGCTCTTCAACATCGCGTTGAACTACGGCGGCCGCGCGGAGATCGTCGACGCGGCGCGCCGCGCGATCGCCGCGGGCGTGAGTCCCGACGCGCTCGACGAGCGGCGCTTCGGAGAATTCCTCTACACCGCGGGCCAGCCGGATCCGGATCTGCTGATTCGCACCAGCGGCGAGATGCGCGTCAGCAATTTCCTGCTGTGGCAGATCGCGTACTCCGAGATCTGGGTCACCGAACGGCTGTGGCCCGACTTCAGACGCCGCGATCTGCTCGAGGCGGTCGTCGCCTACCAGAAACGCGAGCGCCGTTACGGCGGCATCAAACCTTCCCCGGTGGCCCTCGGCGCGAAGTAGTGATCACGACAAGGCCGCGGAGGCGGGCCGTGGTCACGCGATGACTCGCGTGCTGAGCGGCGCCGTCCTGATTGCGCTGGCCGTTGGCGTCGTCTGGTTCGCCACCAGCTACATGTTCCTTGCGGTCGCCGCGCTCCTGCTCGTGCTCGGGGTCAGCGAATTGATCGTGCTGTCGCGCGCGAGCGCGCTGGACGTGCCGGCGTTCCCGGCGATGATGGCCGCGGCGCTGGCGATGGCGGTCGTGGGCCTGCCCGACCTCAGCGGCCGGATGCTCGACGTGGTCTTCATGGCGGCGCTGCCCGGCCTCGGGCTGGCGACGCTGGGCGCCTGGCGCGGCGGCCCGAACGCGCTCGCGTCGGCCTCGGCGTCGCTGTTTCCGGCGCTCTATCTCGGCCTGCCGATCGGCGCGCTCGTCGCGGTGCGGCGGCTCGGCGGCCCGCCGGCGCTGTTCCTGCTGATGCTGACGATCATCATCAGCGACTCGATGCAGTACTACACCGGGCGGCTCTTCGGACGCCGCCCGCTCGCGCCGATCGTCAGCCCGAAGAAGACCGTCGAGGGCGCGATCGGCGGCTTCGTCTTCGGCACGGCAGCGTTCGCGATCATCGGCGCCTGGTGGCTGCCGCAAATCCCGGCGGGACTGCGCGCCGGCCTCGGCCTGACGATCGTCGCGCTGGGCATCGCCGGCGATCTGTTCGAGTCGATGCTGAAGCGCAGCGCCAACGTGAAGGACAGTTCGTCGTTGATCCCCGGCCACGGCGGCATCCTGGATCGCATCGACGCGCTGCTGTTCGCAGCGCCGGTGTACTACATAGTGCTGAGGTACGTTTAACCGCTGAGGACGCGGAGTCCGCTGAGAAGAAATTGGCTCTGCGTTCTTGCGTTCTCCGCGGTTAGGGCAGATCTTGAAACGCATAGCAATCCTCGGATCGACCGGCTCGATCGGGCAGAGCGCGCTGGCGGTGGTGGACGCGCATCGCGATCGCCTGCGGGTGGTCGGGCTTGCCGCCGGCGGGAACGCCGATCTGCTGGCCGCGCAGATCGCGACATACCAGCCGTGCATCGCCGCGATGGCGACGGGCGAGGCGATCGATCGGCTGAGGGACCGCGGCGCCGTCGGCTCGACCACAATCGGCGGGACCGGACGGGACGGGCTCGTCGCGATCGCATCGCACCCTGACGCCGACCTCGTGCTGTGCGCGTCGAGCGGCACCGAGGCGCTCGAGGCGGTGCTGGCCGCGATCGAGCTGGGCAAGACGATCGCGCTCGCGAACAAGGAAGTCCTGGTGATGGCCGGCGGCATCGTCACCGAGGCCGCCGCGCGGCGAGGCGTTCCGATCCTGCCGGTCGACAGCGAGCACAGCGCCGTCCATCAGTGCCTGCACGGCCGATCGGCCGCCGACGTGCGCCGTCTGATCCTCACCGCGTCCGGCGGACCGTTCCGCGGTCGCCCCGCACACGAGCTCGACGCGGTGTCGGCCGATGCGGCGCTCCGGCATCCGACCTGGCGGATGGGCCGCAAGATCACGATCGATTCCGCCACGCTGATGAACAAGGGCCTCGAGGTGATCGAGGCGCACTGGCTGTTCGGCGTGCGCGCGGCCCAGATCGACGTGGTGATTCACCCGCAGTCGGTCGTGCACTCGATGGTGGAGTTGACCGACGGCTCGATCCTCGCGCAGCTCGGCGTCACCGACATGCGGCTGCCGATTCAGTACGCGTTCTCGTATCCCGAGCGCTGGACGGCGCCGGTTCCGCCGCTCGACCTGGTGCGGAGCGGCCGTCTCGACTTCGACGTGCCCGACACCGAGGCGTTTCCGTGCCTGCGCCTCGCGTATCGTGCGCTCGAAGCGGAGCGCAGCCTGCCGGTGGTCCTGAATGCGGCGAATGAAATCGCGGTGGCACGATTTCTGGAGGGGCGGATCGGCTTCACCGCGATTCCGCAGGTGATCGCGCGGGCGATGGACGCGCACCGGCCTGCAGAGGTGAGCACTCTTGCGACGGTCCGCTCGGTCGATGCCGCCGCGCGCGCGCATGCGCAGGACATCGCGCGCGGGTTAGAATTGAAAGTCTGAGGTAATCGTTGACGACACTGCTGGCCTTTGGATTCGTGCTGGGCGTCCTCGTGTTCGTACACGAACTGGGGCATTTTCTCGCCGCGAAGCGGGTCGGCATCCGCGTGCTCAAGTTCCAGCTCGGATTCAATCCGACGGTGGTGAGCGTTCGGCGCGGCGACACCGAGTACGGCATCGGGGCGCTGCCGCTGGGCGGCTACGTCAAGATGGCCGGCGAAAGCCCCGAAGACGTCGAGCGCGACGAGCGCGGCCAGGTGATCAGACGCTCGGACGAATTCCTCTCGAAAACCAAGTGGGAGCGGTTCCAGGTCCTGATCATGGGACCGGTGATGAACATCCTGCTGGCACTGGTGCTGACGGCGATCGTGCTCTATCAAGGTGTCGAGAAAGGCGCCTACGAGGATCAGCCGCCGGTCGTCGGTGTCGTCACGACCGGATCGGTCGCGGAACAGGCGGGCATCCGGCCCGGCGATCGCATCACCACGGTGGCCGGCCACGACGTTCCGACGTGGGAGCGGCTCGGCTACGAAGTCGGCGTTCGGCCCAAGCGCGAAACCGAGATTACCTATCTTCGCGGCGGGCTCGAGCAGACGCGCAAGCTGACGCCGTCGGTCGTGGGACAGGGCCGGTTCGAGTTCGGCGACATCGGCGTGCTGCCCAACGTGCACCCGCACGTCCGCTCGGTTCAGAGCGGCGGCGCGGCGGAGAAGGCCGGGCTGAAGGCCGACGACGTCGTGCTCGCGGTCAACGATCAACCGATCACCTTCTCCTATCAACTGAAGGAATCGATCGCGAAGCACCCCGAGCAGCAGATCACGATGAAGCTGCTGCGCAACGGGCAGCCGCTGACGCTGGAAGCGACACCGGCGAAGAACGGCAAAGAAGGGCTGCTCGGCATCGGCATCGGCGACGAGACGGTGAAGACGAAGCCGGGTGTCGGCGAAGCGATCAAATTGAGCGTCGAAAAGAACGCCGAGTACGCGGGGCTGATCTTCCAGACGCTGTGGGGCCTCGTCACGCGCGAGACCTCGCCCAAGCAGCTGATGGGGCCGGTCGCGATCGCGCAGCTCTCAGGCGAGTCGGCCCAACTCGGCTGGATCGCCCTCTTCACGCTGATGGCGTCGATCAGTCTGAACCTCGGTTTGCTGAACCTGATGCCGATTCCGGTCCTCGACGGCGGCCACATCGCGATCATGGCGCTCGAGGGGATCGCCCGCCGCGACTTCAGCGTCCGCGTGAAGGAGAAGATGCTGCTGGCCGGTTTTGTGGTCATCCTTATGCTGATGGTGACGGTGATCTACAACGATCTCACCAGAATCAGCTGGATCGAGCGCCTCATGCCCTGGCGATAAAGTTGCACTGACCCCGACCGGAGGTTTCAGTGAAGCTGATTGCCAGCGGACCTTTGGTCATCATTCTTGCGCTTGTGTTCGGCGCGGCCGCGCCGCGGCCGGCCGCCGCCGCGCAGTCTTCGTCGTCGGTCACCAGCTCCGACATTCAACGCCTTCAGGACAGCATCTACGACGCGTCGCGCGACATCTCGCAGGCGCGCGCCCGCGACGCCGCGCTCGCCTCGCAGCTCCAGGCGGAGCTCGACGACGCGCGCGACGACCTGACCTATCTGAAAGTGAAGCTGCGCCGCAACGAGCCGATCGCGCGCGTCGACTACGCGGACCTGCGCGACCGGATCGACAACATCCGCAGCCGCGCGCGCGGCGACTCCTCGGGCGGGTATACGCCGCCTCCGGGAACACGCAGCGAGCCGGCGCGCGGCGAGCAGGAGACGTTTCCGTCGACGCCCCCTGGCACGGTGCACTCGCGCCGCCCGAACGAGGTTCCGGTGTCCACGGAGTTCGACGTGCGGCTGCAGACGCCGCTCACCTCCAAGACGGCGCAGGTCGAGGATCGTTTCGAGGCGACGACGATGGTCGATCTGCAGGATGAGCACGGCCGCATGCTGGTGCCGGCCGGATCGGTGATGCGCGGGACCGTCACGTCGGTGACCAAGGCGACGCGGCTCGAGCGGAAGGGGAGCCTCTCCGTCAGCTTCGATCAGTTGACGATCGATCACCGGTCCTATCCCCTCCGCGCAACGGTTACCCAGGCGCTGGAGAGCGAAGGCATCCGCGGCGAGGCGGGGAAGATCGGCATCGGCGCCGGCGCGGGCGCGATCCTCGGCGCGATTCTGGGCGGCACGAAAGGCGCGCTGGCCGGAATCCTGATTGGCGGCGGCGGCACGATCGCCGCAACAGAGGGGAAGGACGTCGAGCTGCCCGCGGGATCGGTGCTTCGCGTGCGTCTGGACGAGCCGCTGACGCTGGCAGGCAGGTGACTCGGAGTGTGTGGGACCGATAGGCCCATGGGCTGGGTGGGGAGGGAAAGATCGGTCCTACCCAACCCACCCTATGGGCCCATCGGTCCTACGCTCTCCCGCCACGCTGGCGCGCTCCTCGCGCCACCTCCTTCATCGCATCGCGCGCCGCGCGAATCGTCCTGTCGACGTCGCGCGCGCTGTGCGCGGCGGAGAGGAACCACGCCTCGAACTGTGACGGCGGCGGATAGACGCCGCGCACGATCATTCCCCTGAAGAACGTCGCGTACTGATCGGTGTTTGCGCTGGTCGCCGACCTGAAGTCGCGCACCGGCTGTGCCGTGAAGAACGGCGTGACGAGCGAGCCGAACGCATTCACCTGCACCGCGACGCCGGCACTGCGCGCGGCGTCGGCGAGTCCGCCGGCGAGGCGCGCGCCGAGCACGGCGAGGTGCGCATAGAGCTTCGCCGACAGGTTGTCGAGGCACCAGAGCCCTGCCGTCATCGCCAGCGGATTTCCTGACAGCGTCCCCGCCTGGTAGACCGGGCCCGCGGGAGAGACGAGATCCATCAGATCGGCACGCCCGCCGTAGGCGCCGACCGGCAGCCCGCCGCCGATGATCTTGCCGAGGCAGGTGAGATCGGGGCGGACGTCATAGATTGCCTGCGCGCCGCCTTCGGCCGCGCGAAAGCCGGAGATCACCTCGTCGAAGATGAGCAGCGCGCCAGACGCGGTGCACACCTCGCGCAGCGCGCGCAGGAATCCGTCGGCCGGCGGCACGAGCCCCATGTTGCCGGCGATCGGCTCGACGATCATGGCCGCGATGCGGCCGGGGTTCGCGTCGAACGCCGCGCGGACCGACGCGAGATCGTTGTAGGACGCGACGAGCGTGTCGGCCGACGCGGCCGCGGTGACGCCGGGGCTCGTCGGCGTGCCGAGAGTCAGCGCGCCCGAGCCGGCTTTCACGAGAAAGGCGTCGGCGTGGCCGTGGTAGCACCCTTCGAACTTGACGATGCGGTCGCGTCGCGTCGCCGCGCGCGCGACCCGCACCGCGCTCATCGTCGCCTCGGTCCCGGAACTGACGAAGCGCACGCGCTCGAGCGACGGCATCAGCGCGCGAACCTTGTCGGCGAGCGCGACCTCGAGCGGACTGGGCGCGCCGAAGCTCGTGCCGTCCCGGGCGACCGC
>DATFWL010000531.1:0-3270 GCA_035259385.1 Vicinamibacterales bacterium
GGCGTGCTGATCAACAGTTCGCATCCGATGGCCGATCTCCGCCGCCCGGGCCAGTCGCCGATCTCCAACGCCACCGAGGTGCTGCTTCGCTTCCAGGCGAACGAGAACGTCGTCCTCTCGTCGTTCGACCATCGCGGCCGCGCGCTCGATCCAGGCGCCGTCGCCGCATGGTGGACCGCGATCGCTGCCGCGTTTCCCGACGTGTGGACCGGACCGGGCAATCCACCAGCGGCCGCGGTCGCGGCCGCGAGAACCGCGCACTTCGCCAACGCGCACGAAGGGGCGCTGGCGGCGCCGCTCCTGAACCGCCTTACCATCAACAAGCAGCCGGCCACCGCGGTGGTCACGAATCCGCCGGGGCAAATCGCGTTCAGCCCAGCGCCGTCGCCAGACGATGCGCCAGTGCCGCGAGTCGCGATGCTGCCAAGCGGGACGTATGCGCCGAACCTCACGTTGTGGCCGGCCGGCAATCCCAACGTCGGACCGGCGCGCGATTTCGTGCGGGTCGCGGTCGTCGACATCGAGCAGCATCTCGTCGGGCAGAGCCGGATCGCGGGCGCCAACGATCCCGCGCCGAAGCAGCAGCGCGCCAATTGGCAGAACGCCGCGACAACTCGTGTCGAAGTCGCGCGCTCGGCCGGCCCTGCACTGCTGACGACGATCGACGCCGCCGCTACAGCGACGCTGGCAACGGTGCGGCTCGCCAACGCAACCGAAGTCTCAGTGGTGGCCGGCAGCGTCGATCGCGATTGGGGACCGGTCGTCGGAGTCGGAGCCGCGCCGCCACCTCCCGGACAATCGTTCCCGACGCCGTTCCCGCAGCCGCAGGAGATCGCACCGCTCACCGGAGGAGACAGTTCGGCGGCAACTGGACAGCGGATCCTGTTCCACGTTGCGCTCGGGCAAGCGCTCGCCGGCGCGTGGCTGCGCGCGCGCCCGCAGGGGTTCAATCTCGAAACCGGAAAACACTTCGCGATGGACGGCGGCGGCGGCCTCGTCGATGCGAACGGCGACGCGTATCTCGTCGTGGAGCTTCCCTACGGAGCCAACAGCGGCCTGCTGGGTATGAACTTCGAGCTGACGGTGCTCGGAGGCGCGTCACGCGCATATCCAGAACTGCGGTTTGCCGCGCCTGCTCAAGTCGGCGGCAGCATGCTGCCTTTCGGTCAGGCCAACAATCTGCTCCTCTGCGAACAGGGCCAGATATTCAAGCCGGGTGCGAGCGTGAACTCGGGAACGACCCTGGTGGAGAAGAACGGATCCGCGTACACGCTGGTCGACCCGCAAACGGTGGGACCGCTCCAGTTCGCGCAGCAGACAATCACCGCGGCGTTCTCCGCTGTCGTCAAGGTGGAGTTGACGCAGCCGGCGTTCGTCTCGACGCCAGACGGCGCTGGACCAGCGGCGCTCGTCGCGAACGGCGCGACTGCGAACCGAACGTCGCGCACCGGGCTCGGCGCTCCGGTCGGCGACAGCCAGCCGTATCCAGGCATGGAGCGTCTCGATGGTGCGGCCACCGCGTTGAATGCCGGGGCGAACACAGGAGCGGCGGCGATTCTCGCCGCTCCAGGGTTGCGTCAGTTTCACGAGACCGGCCGTCATCAGGACGGTCATCCAGGTTCGCACGCCGGTATCGAGGTGCACGGCACGGGCGTCTCGCTCAACGGACCGGCGGCGCGGCTCGTTGCCGAGTTCACGCGTCCGCGTATCGCGCGTGCGGCGCCGGCGCTGGTGAACGCGGCCACCGACCCCAACGCCAACTCGTCGCCGCCCGATCCGGGCGGGGCCGCGATCTGGATGGCGTCGCTCAAGACCGTCGCGGCCAACGTCGAAGGCGACAGCGGCTTGGGTCAGAAGGTGATCGACAAGAACTATCAGTTCGGCCAGCCGTACGACGGCCAGGCGAGCGCAATCAAGCAGTGGTACGACAACAACGTCATGACGCCGGTGGTCGGGACCGCGCTGCCGGATCTGTCCGGTAAAGCCGCACCGGTTCAGGCGCTCGCGTGCCGGGCGATGGATCGCCTCGCGCGCGCCGCCGGCTTCGGCTGCTGCGAAGGCGCGATCTCTGTCGTGTCTGCGTTCAGTCGCGCCGAGGATTTCGTCTACATCGAGACCCCGGCCATCGACGACCTGCCGTTCGGCGATCAGAACGATCTGATTGCGGTGTGGGGCGCGCTGAAACAGCGGGCGAAGGACGTCGCGCGCCTGCGCGTGATCGTCTGCATTCCGATCGCATTGATGCCAGGCTATCCGAATACGCTGAAGCTGGTACGCGACTCTTCGCTGCTTGACGCGATTGCCGCGCTGCAGACGATCACGGGCGATCGCCTCGCGGTGTTCTCGCCGAGCGCCGGCGCCGGGCGCAGCCTCCGCTTCGCCTCGACCAGCGTCGTCGTCGACGACGCGTATGCGCTGACCGGCACCACGCATTTGTGGCGGCGCGGCCTGGCGTTCGATTCCTCGCTGGCCGCTGCGGTGCTTGATGAGACGCTCACCGACGGACGGCCCACCGACGTCCGCAACTTCCGGCGCGCGCTCGTCGGCGGCGCTCTCGGTGTCGCTCCGGCACGGGTGCCGGACGATCCGGCCGAACTCGTGGCGGCGATCCAGATCCTGTCGAAGCAAGGCAGCGCGCGGCTCGCGGTCGACACGGTGATGAAGCCGCAGACGGCGCCGACCAAGGACGACGTGGACATCTGGAATCCGGGCGGCGGGCCGAGTGGCCCATTCAACATTCTCAATTGGCTGACAGCGCTGTCGACTTACAAGGACACAAGCGATTTCAGCCAATAGAAACCGAAGGCTGTCGTCCGCACGAACTCCGTTCGGCTGTGGTCCGCAAACTCGTTCCCGAGATGTCGGTTTAATCGATCTGTGGTTAGTGCAACGGAAGCGGCGTCAGGAATTGACGTGGCCATCCGGAGATCGAGATGTCCATGAACTTTAGCTCGGCTGGCCGAGTGGCCAGCGGTTCGCCGCGCACCTCACGATCGAGCGTCCGGCCCGTGCGGGCCGACGGTTGATTGCCGGTGCTTGGCGCGGCTGTCCCCGACGTTGGTTGCCGATGTCGACCCGGGAAGTGTGCAGGGGCGGTGGGGCCTCGAGGCCGCAACGTAGACGAGCAGGCCAGTTCTGAACCACGTTGACGTGACTCTTCTCCATGCCTCCGACCGTGCGAATGACGATGAACGCGCGGTCATCGGGCAGGACGTCGTACGGCAGGCTGAGCTCGTAGCTGGCGATGAATGGTGCTCGAAACATCAAGAC
>DATFWL010000532.1:0-13045 GCA_035259385.1 Vicinamibacterales bacterium
TCTCCGGCAGCGCGCTCCAGAAAGCGGACGCATGCCGCTTCGTCGAAGTAGAACATTTGCGCCCGTGCGAGTTTGAAATCGCGCAGGTCATACAGACCGATGACTTCGCCGTCGAATCGCTCGCCGCTCGGCCTGACGCCGCGCTGATGGTAGAGGATGACGACCCTGCGGTCGTCGGCGCCGATCACCTGCGGGTCCATCCGGCGCTCGGCCGGCGTCGGCTGCAACGGCGTCCACGTGGTGTTCCAGCCAGTGCCCCTGCCCCCGGCGAGACCGCGAAACGTCCCGCCGTACGGCAGAGCGGCGGGCCAGTGGAACTCGACATCGGGTTGGTAGAAGGACAGTTCCCGTTCCACGTTTCGGTGATTGGGATCGCGTTCCTCGATTGCCCTAAACAGATCCAGCATGACCCTGACGTTGCGATCTCGCACCCTCGTAGCGTCACCGGTTTGACGAGGACTCGGGTTGCGCGCGACGGGTAGGAGCGGCGCGGCCATCAGCGTCACAGCTGTCCCGATAGTTCTCATCACAGATCTGAGTGGCATAGAAAGAACCTCCTCGTTGTCGTTGTCTTTCGCTGCTTCCGAAATTAGCCCTTATATGGACTAGCCAAAAGGTCCAATTCATTTGAATCTCGTGTACCATTGCAATATGCGGTCGCCGAAAGCGCTCGAGCTCGCGGTGGCAGATCCCGTCCCGGAGACGGCCCTTTGGCAATGGCTCTATCAGGAGATTCGAGCCGGGATCTTGGATGGTCGACTGCGACGAGGGACACGCGTGCCGGCGACGCGCGCACTCGCCCAACGGTATGGCGTGTCCCGTGGAACCGTGGTCACCGCGTTCGACCAACTCACCGCTGAGGGCTATCTCGACGGCCGCGTCGGCGATGGCACCTACGTCAGCGTTCGGCTGCCCGACGACTTCACTACGCCAGTACCTCCGAAGCCCGCCGCACCCGAAAGAGCTCGCCGGCCGCGGCTGTCGCGGCTGGCCGGCCGCATGATGTCCGCCCCGCACGCCGAGCTCACGGCGCCTCGCCCATTCCGTCCAGAACCCGCGATCGATGCCTTTCCGATCGAGCTGTGGACGCAGATCGCGGCGCGTCGTCTGCGTCGGGCCTCACGAACCTTGCTCGCCGATGCGGACCCACGCGGGTATCGGCCGTTTCGCGAGGCTTTAGCAGACTATCTCGGGAGCGCTCGGGGCGTCCGGTGTTCACCGGACCAGGTGATCATCGTGGCTGGCATTCAACATGGCCTGGATCTAGCGATCCGTGTACTGGTCGATCCCGGCCAGCCTGTGTGTCTGGAGGATCCGTGTCATCCCATCGTGAGCGCGATGTTCCGCGCGCTGCCGGCCAAGTTGGTTCCCGTCCCTATCGACGACGCAGGTCTGAATGTCGCTGCCGGGATTCGCCGCTGTCGACGTCCACGGCTGATCTACGTGACCCCCGCCCATCAGTTTCCGCTCGGTCGAATGATGACGGCAAGTCGCCGGCTCGCATTACTCAATTGGGCGCGGCAATCTGGTGCGTGGATTTTCGAAGACGACTACGACAGCGAGTATCGATACGCCGGCCGGCCGATTCCCGCGCTACAGGGATTTGATCGAAGCCAATGCGTCATTTTCTCTGGGAGTTTCAGCAAAGTGCTGCTGCCGACGCTGCGTCTCGGGTACCTGGTGGTGCCACTGGACCTCGTCGACAAATTTGCCGCGGCCCGTTTCATGACGGACCGTCATTCGTCGGTCCTCGATCAGGCGGTCATGTGCGACTTTCTGACCCAAGGTCACTTCGGCCGCCACATCCGGCGGATGCGCGAGCTGCACGCGGCCCGTGTCGATGCACTGGCCGGCACGATCAAGAGTAGGCTGAGTGGCCTGATCGAGCTCGCACCGACCATAGCGGGGATTTCCACGGTCGGATGGCTTCACGGCGGGCTTCATGCTGAAGCCGTCTCGCACGCAGCCGCGGCGAGCGGGGTCGACGTCGTACCTGTCTCGCGCTTTGTGCTCAGCGATTCGCAACCGGAAGGACTCGTGCTGGGATTCGCCCCTTACGATCCTCGTCAAATCGAGGACGGTGTAAACCGGTTGGCGCGCGCAGTTGGAAACGTCCAAATCGAATCCGGGGCAAAACCGACGAACGGTTGAATGAGATTCCGTACACGGATCGTGGGCGTATCCTGAACGGTGCGGAAATCCTGTTTACGCCGCGACAAGCTCGTACTCGTGAACGACACCGGAGCTGTATTCACGGACATTATCGGTTTGGCGCGCGAGTTCTCGCCACCCGGAGCGGCGAGCGATGATCAACGAGTCTCATCCCAACGGATGAGCGTCGCGGGCTGCACGATGGTGAGGATCCGACGCCAATCGACCAGTCGCGACAGCGCTATCAGAGCAATCCGCGTCGCATCGTCAGCCCGACGGGGTTTCACCTGCCGTTCGACTGGTCAAGCTCGGAATCCATCTGTCGCCTCGGACGGTGCGGCGGTACATGCCGACGCGAGACGGCGCACCTCGCACCGGCGCGCGGTCTCCGCAATGGAGCACCTTCGTGCGCAATCACGCCAACGCCGTCCTGGCGTGTGATTTCTTGCGGCTTGGGCAACGTTCTGTTGGGCAATCTCTGACGATTCTGTGAATCGGTTCGCACGTGTCGACGACGATCTCGGTGGGTCCGCGCAATGCATTCTAGGCCGACGGCCAGATTGTGCCGCGACACTCGCTCTCCGGCCGTTCCTAGGCGTCAGCGTCACGTTTCCTCCGGAACCTGTCGCGAAGGCGCTGGTGACGCTAGCCGATGGCGGCGAGTCGCTGTCCAGCCCAGCGATGGCGGCGTTCACAGCGCCCTCGAGGCTGCACTCGACGAACCGCTGTCGCGGCTGCTCAAGACGGGTGGACGACCCGGTCGATCGGCGGACGCTGGCGCCGCTGGCGGTCGAAGAACTCGTCTTTCGCCTGCTCCAATCTGACGCCGCCGCGGCGATGCGCGGTGCCATCCGTTCCACGGACACCGGGCCGATCACCGAGGCGATGCGATTCATTCGGAAGCAAGCGTTTCGGCCACTATCGGTCGAAGGCATTGCCCGCCAGGTGGCGATGAGCCCGTCGCACTTCGCCCATCGGTCTCGCGCGGTCGCTCGGATGACCCCGATGCGCTTCGTCAAAGAAGTGCGGCTTGATGCCGCTCGCACGCTGTTACTGAGCGAAGGCTCCCGCGCGTCGGAGGGCCGGTACGTTACGCCCGACGCCTTCGCTGAGGTGGTAGTCGATAAGCGACGCAAAGTGCGAGCACAGCTATGCTCTGGCCGTCACTGCGACGGCCACGGATCACGACAGACTCTGGTCAGCCGCCTCGACACGATCGTCGTAAGTGATCGAAGGACACCAATTCAACTCGGACGTGTTTTGGCGAGGGTCACTCTAAAAGATCAACTTCACCGCGAGTTGGATGTCGCGCGGCAGATTGTTCTGGCTCGTCACCTTCCCGAAATCGGAGCTTCTCGGATCGGTATTCGGGTTCGCGTAGACGACGCGGTTGAACGCGTTGAGGAACTCGACGTGCGCCTGCACGCGCACGCGTCCGCCGGCGCGCACCTGCTTCACCAGCGAGATGTCCCACAGGTTGTTGAGCCCTGGACCGCGCAGCCCCTCGACCCGCGACGGGAAATAGCGGATGTTGTTCGACAGCTGAATGCGCGCGTCGTTGCGCTGCTTGGCGGGATCGTCCACGCCGTTGGTCTGCACGGTCGCGTCGTGGAAGTAGAAGCCGTTGACGTCCCAGACCGGCTGACCGGGATCGCCGGAGTAGTCGGCGCGCAGCGCGCTCAGGTCGCCGTTGAAGTAGATGTTCCGATCGTGGAAGCTGATCGGTCGGCCGCTCTGAAATTGACCGATCGCCTGCACGCTCCAGCCGCCGGCGAGCGCGTCGGCGACGCCGTTCATCCCCTGTCCCCACCGCCGGCCGCGCCCGAACGGCAGCTCGAGAATCCCGCTCAGCGACAGCCGGTGCGGCACGTCGAATTCCGACAGCCGGTTCTCGTACGCGATGTCGGTCGGATTGAGCAGGAACACGCGCTCGGTGAAGCGCGACCACGTGTATGCGGCGAGGAGCGAGTAGCCGCCCGCGAAGCGGCGCTCCGCTTTGAACTGCGCCGAGTGGTAGACGCTGGTGCCGTCGCTGCCGAAGGTCCGGACGTTGCCGAACTCGGGATACGGGCGCAGCAGCTGCGATCGCGCGATCGTCGTGCCGTTCAGTGACGTGCCGGGCAACAGGCCCGCGAACGGGTTCGCCACGAGCACGGCGAGCGCGTCGATCGTCGCCTGATCGCGCTGCCGGCTGGTCGACAGGTACTCGGCCGGAATCGGGTTCAGGTCGATCTCGCCCGCCTGCCCGCCGCCGCCCGTCGTCAGATTCCAGCCGCGGCTGCCGGTGTAGCCCGCTTCGACGAGCCACTGGCCCGGCAGCTCGCGTTGCACGCTGATCGCGTATCGCGCGTTCTGGCCGTTCTTGAAATCGAGCGGTGCGATGCGGACGTTATTCGTGCTCGACGTCAGGTCCTGCCCGAGAAACGTGTCGGCCCCGCGTGACGACCCTGCGGGATCGAGCACGCCGTCGGGGAACGGATTCGTCAGCGACGCGCGGAGAGTGAGGCCGTTGTCGAGCGTCGCCACGATCGGCGTCGATTGCGAGAACCCGGGCTGGAAGTACCCCGCGATGATGAACGGGATCGTATAGATGCCGGCGCCGCCGCGCAGCACCGTCTTGTCGGTCAACCGGTAGGCGAAACCGCCGCGCGGCTCGATGTTGTTCCTGTCCGGATTATAGAAACCGCGGTTCGCCTCGCTGGCAAACTGCAGGCCGCCGCGGACGGCGAACTGCGACGGTGGAAGGCCGGGCATCGGCTGCGCCGCGTACGCCGCCGCGGCCGCCGCCGCGATGCTCGGCGTTGCCGACGGATCGAAGCCGCGAATGTTCCGGTTCGACGAATCGATCGTCGGCGTCTCGTATTCGTATCGCAGGCCGAGGTTCAGCGTCAGCCTGGCGCCGACCTTCCAGTCGTCCTGCACGAACACGCCGTGATACCACGTCGAATTGAGGCGCGACGCATTGCGCTCGATCGATCCGCTCGTGGCGTAGCCGAGCAGGAACGTCGCCATGTCCTGGCCGAAGAGCGCGGCCGAATTGTCCTGCGCACGCGTGAACGCGGCGTTGTTGCGGAATAGGTACTCGCCGGCCTGTTTGCCGGCTTCGGATCCGAACTCGCGGTACATCCGCAGGTCGTACCCGGCGCGAACCGAGTGGGCGCCGACGATGCGCGTGTAGGTCGGTTGCACCGAATAGATGCTGTGCGTCGTCGTCGCACCGATGTTGTCGCCGAGGTCGGTGAACAGATCGAAGTCGAAGCGCGGGAAGTAGCGTGCGCCGCCGAACGCCGACGTCACGCTCGGCGGAAACCCGAGCGTCGCGGGGTCGAACACCCCTTCGTGCTGGCGCACGTTCGGCTCCTGAAAGCGCGACCAGCCGCCGCGCACGTCGAGCAGCGAGGTGTTGCTCATCGAGTAGACGTGGTCATAGGTGATCCCGTCGTTGATGCGATACAGGAAGTTGCCGGTCGGGATGACGCCGTTCACGTCGCCGAAGAAGGCGTTGCGCGACTCGACCCGGTGGTTGCGCGTGTAGCGGACGAACACCTGCTGTTTGTCGCTGATGCGGTGATCGCCGCGGGTCGAGATCGAATAGAAATCGTCGGTGCGCGGGTTGATCGAGAAATAGTTGTTGCGCCCCTGCGCGTCGCCCGGCTGGTTCGCGGCCGGGTAATAGCTGATCGTCTTCGCCGCGATCGGATTGATGCGATTCGACGGGATGATGTTGCCGGCGAACGGCTGCCGGATCACACGGCCGTTCACGAGCTGCGCGGTGGCCGGATCGTAGATGGTGATGCCCTGCGCGAGCAGCGCCGAAAAGTCGCCGCGGCGCATCGCGTCGGTCGGCACCGTACGAACGTCGGGCTCGGGGAACAGATCGTAGAGCCACTCGATCGCGCCGAAGAAGAAGGTGCGGTTCTTCACTACCGGACCGCCGAGGCTGCCGCCGTAGCGGTCGTAGTGCAGCTCGGGCTTCGCGCCGCCGCTGCGCTCGACGAAGAAATCGGTCGCCGACCATTTGTCCGAACGCTTGTACCAGTAGGTGTCGCCCTTGAACTGGTTCGTCCCGCTCTTCAGCGTGACGTTGACGATCGCCCCGGCGGTATGGCCGTCGGCGGCATCGAACGTCGCGGTCTGCACCTTGAATTCGGAGACGGCGCCGGCCGGCGGAACGAACGCGACGCGCCGGCCGTTGGCCATGTTCGGCGACCCGTCGAGCGTGAACTCGTTGCCTCCCAACGAGCCGTCCGCGTTGATCGACGAGGTGCCGGCGTTGTCGAACGGACGCGAGAACTTCAGGTCGCCCGTGTAGGCGACTCCCGGCACGAGGCGCGAGAGCACGAACGGGTTGCCGTCGGAGAGCGGCATCAGCGAGATGCGCTTCTCGTCGATCACCTGTCCCGCCGAACCCGATCCGACGTCGAGGAGCGGCGATTGGGCGGTGACGAGCACCGTTTCCTCGAGCTGCCCGACCTCGAGCACCATGTCGACGGCGAGGCGATCGCCGATGCGGACCTCGATGTTCTCGCGCTGCGACTTCTTGAACCCGGACAGCTCGGCGACGACCGTGTAGAGGCCGGGCGTGAGGTACGGAATCGTGAACAGCCCTTCCTGGTTGGTCGTCGTCGTCGATCCGACATTGGTGGCGACGTTGGTCGCGGTGACCGTGACGCCGGGCAGCACGCCGCCCGAGTTGTCGTTCACGCGGCCGGTGATCGCGCCACGAAATTCCTGCGCCGTCGCCGCCGGCGCGATGACCAGAGCGAGTGTGATCGCAGCAAGCAATCGCATGTGGCCCCCTCTGCCGGGTCGACAGGTCGGCCGAGACGTGCTGTTTCGTGCATCGCGTTGATGAGACCGCGTGAATCACGCCGCTGCGAGACCGGCGATCGGCGAGCCTCGCTCGTCATGGTCATTATCAAAACACAACTCGAACCGCGATCGGCATCGCTCTCGGCGTGCGCATGGTCATCAGCTGAGCCGACGGGCGTGTTGAGCTGGTTGCCCGCCGCGTCGAACTGGGCCGTGCTGGCGCGCGGCGCTCGATCGCCGCCGGACATGCAACAGCTTGGATGTGTACGACAACTGTCGTGGACCTTGGTGGAGCGCCGGGAACCGATCCGATTCTGATTCGTGATCGGGATCAGAAATTCACCGATTCTGTCGACCACCGGCCCGATCGCGCGCTGTCGCTCACGCCACCGGCGCCAGGCGGCGGGGAGCCGCGGCGTCGTCGCCACACACTGACGCTCGCATTCTGCGCCGTGATCGTCTCGGTGGCATCGCTCACGATGAGGAGTTGATGGCGGCGTAACGGGTTTCCACAACCCTCGGTCCAGCCGATCGACCGCCGATCGATTCCCACCTGGCACGCATGACCGGCAGTATCCTACGCACGCCAAATACAGAACCCGGCAGGGTGCGATTGATCGGAGGCGACCCATGAGAACGGCTGTTGCGTTCGGGTGCGCGTGGCTTTCCGTCGTTGTTGCCGGATGGCAGTCTGAACGGTCCAGCGTCATCAAGACCTGTCCAGTGCTGACCAATGCCGAAGCCGCCGCGGTCCTCGGATCCGGTACGTTGTTCGCGAGCGGCACTGAATCGACGTCGGGAAATGTCCGCATTGCACTGCTGT
Source organism: Vicinamibacterales bacterium (assembly GCA_035259385.1). GTDB lineage: Bacteria > Acidobacteriota > Vicinamibacteria > Vicinamibacterales > CAVVIG01 > QHWK01. The sequence goes on from DATFWL010000532.1 coordinate 7,787, forward strand.
GCGAGTTCGTGCAAGGCGATCGCACTCTCACGGTACAGGCGACGAAAACGCTCGGCGGGAAGGAGACGTGGGAGACGATCCGGAAAATGTCAAACGGCACTCTCGAACCGGCCCTTGGAGATTACGCATACTCCGACGTCGACGAAGGAAAACCACACGTGCTCGTCGTGAAGGGCCCGCTGACCCTCGAATTGCGGATTGGCGGAAAAGGGGTAACGGCAGCCGACGCGCCGAAATTGAGAGAAGCTGCGAAGAAGGCCCTTCCGAGGACCTGAATCTCGAGAAGACAAGTTAGACAGTTCTTACTGCAGCTTGTCGCGCGCGAGCAGGAATTCGAAGACCGCCCAGATCTCGTCTGTTGAGAGCAGCCCGCCGAACGCGGGCATCGTCGTGCCCTCGCGGCCATTCATCACCGTCTCCTTGAACCGCGACGGCGGCAGCGTCGTGCGGAACAGCTCCTTGCCCGCGCCGCCGCTCGCCTGATGGCAGCCCGAGCAGCGAGCGCGATAGACCTGCTCGCCGAGAGCGATCGACTCTTCGGTTCCGCGAGTCCTGGCTGACGCCGTCGCCCCGCCGCTCGGCGGCGCAGGCACCGCGCTCGTCTGCGTCGCAGACGTGGGCTGCAGCGACGGCTCGCCTTTCACGGGCTCGCCGCCGTCGCTTGCCGGAAAGCCGTAGCCCGCCAGCACCCGCCCGCCGAGCGTGCTGCCAGGCTGCCCGACGCGAGGCACCGCGCCTTCGCGCGCGACGAGATCGCTGCCCGAATCGGTCGCCGGCGACTTCGCGTCGAGCGCGAAGACCCAGAGGTTCCCGGCCTTCGGTTCCTTGTAATAGAAGGTCATGTCGCCGCCGATGCCGCCGGACGGCACCGCCACATACTGCTTCCCATCGAGTTCGTACGTGATCGGGCTGCCGATGATCCCTGAACCGGTCTGGAATTTCCAGAGCTGCGCGCCCGTGCGCGCGTCGAGCGCGAGGAAGTGCCCGCGCATGTCGCCGGTGAAGACGAGACCGCTCGACGTCGCGACCGCGCCGGCCCAAAACGGGGCGGGGCTCACGGCGCGCCAGCGTACCTTCCTCGCGACGACGTCGAACGCGACGAAATTCCCGGGATGCTCGCTCGACAGGTACTGCTGATAGTCGGCGCCGAGGTACCACTCGCCGTTCGCCGGCCGCTTGACCTTGTCCTCGCTCCAGAACTTCATCCCCATCGCCCACTGGTTGGACATGAAATAGAGCGTCTTCAGCTCCGGGTTGTACGTAAGTGGCTGCCAATCGATCGAGCCTTCGAGGCTGGGGACGATGGGCCCGACCTCGGGGCCTCCAGTCGCCGCCAGCATGTCGGCGTTCACGATCGGCCGGCCCGTGACCGGATCGAGGCCCTTGGCCCAGGTGATGCCCGGCACGATCGGCTCGCCGTAGAGGAACTTACCGTTCGTGCGATCGAGCGCGTAGAAGAAGCCGTTCTTGTCGTGATGGAAGAGCGCTTTCACGAGATCGCGCCCGCCGAGCGCAACGTCCGCGAGCACCGGCGTGCTGACCGAATCGTAGTCCCAGCAGTCGTTGGGCGTGTACTGGAAGCCCCACACGATGCGTCCCGTGTCGGCGTCGAGCGCGAGCGTCGACGCCGTCCACTTGTTGTCGCCCTGGCGCAGGTGGCAGTTCCACGGCGCGGCGTTGCCCGTGTTCCAGTAGACGAGGTTCAGCTTCGGATCATGGACGCCGGTCGTCCACGTCGGCGCGCCTCCGTTTCTCCAGGTGTCGCCCGGCCAGGTCTCGTTGCCCGGCTCGCCAGGTCCGGGGATCGTGTATGTCGTCCAGCGCAGCGCTCCCGTTTTGGCATCGAAGGCCTTGACGAAGCCGCGCACGCCGAACTCGCCGCCGGCGACGCCGGTCAAGACCATCTCTTTCACGACGAGCGGCGCGCCGGTGATGCTGTATCCCTCCTGCCAGTCGATCACCCGCGTCTCCCACACGACGTGGCCGTCGTCGCGATGGAGCGCGACGAGACGTGCGTCCATCGTGCCGACGAACACCAACTCGCCCCACAGCGCCACGCCGCGGTTGTTCGAGCCGCAGCAATAGACGCGCTCGACGTCCTTGCCGACCTTCGGGTCGTAGCTCCATTTCTTCCGGCCCGTACGCGCATCGATCGCGAAGACGCGCGACTGGTCCGCGGAGAGGTACAGCACGCCCTGGTGGACGAGCGGCGTCGCCTGCAGGCCGCGGTTGTCGCCGCCCGTCGCGAAGACCCAGGCCGGGCGCAGGCGCGCGACGTTGGCCGGCGTGATCTGCGCGAGCCGGACGAAGCGCTGGCCGAAGGGATCGCGCCCGTACGAGAGCCACGACGAGTTGTCGCCCGCCGCGTTTTCGAGCTGAGCCGTCGTGATCGGCTGCGCCGCGGCGGTCGCGGCGCACGACAAGAGAGCGAGCAGTCGCGCGAGCCGGCGCATGGATCCTCCGTCGCGGTGCAGGCCGGCCCGCGCCCACCTGGAATCGGGCCAGTTTCTTTCAGAGGTTGTAGCTTTCCCGACTCTCAACGATTGGCCCTCCGGCCGCGGCGCCTGACGATGTCACGGTGGGCAGTCGGCTGCAAGGCCTTCTTTAGAGCGTTCCCGCGTTCTCGGATCGCACCAGTCCTCTTCATATAGTGACAGCCACTATAGTGTCTGACAACCCTTTGAACTCGGAGTTCATCGAATGAATCGTGTGACAGACGATACAAGCCTGAGCTCGGCCTTGACCGATCTGACGTTTCACATCCTTATCGCGTTGGGCGATGGACCTGCTCACGGATACGCGATCGGAAAGGATGTGGAAGAGCAATCCGGTGGTCGGCTCGACCCGACGACCGGCACGCTGTACCAAGCGCTTCACCGGTTGAAAGAAGAGGGATTCATCGCTTCAGTAGAACCGTCTGAACGCTCGGATGAACGACGGAAGTACTTCAAGCTGACTGACCGTGGCAGACGGGCGGCTCACGCCGAGGCCCGACGATTACATGCGCTTGTCCGAACGGCGCGGAGGCGAAAACTTTACCTGCAACGTGCCTGAATGGTTCGCCTATACCGCTGGTTGGTTCGGCTGTCTCCACCAGTCCTGCGACGTGAGTACGGGCTTGCGATGGAGGAAACCTTCGCGCGCCGGTGGAACGACGCACGAGCATCGGGGTTCTGGAGGTCTGTGCGTATCTGCGGACGGGAGCTCGCGGGCTTGATCGGTTGGCTGCTGTCGGAGCGATGGGGCGCGCCTGCGCGCTTCCGGCGCCAGCGCGAACGCATACAGTCGAGCGAGAAAGCGGGACATATGGATGCAGTCAGTCGCGAGATTCGGCACGCGGCACGGCGGTTGGTTCGGAGTCCGGCGTTCTCGTTTGCCGCCGTCTTGACCCTGGCGCTGGCCATTGGCGCAAACGCTGCAATTTTCACGGTGGTGTATCGAGTTGTCTTGAACCCGCTCCCTTACCCGGACTCTGATCGGCTGATCGCGCTCGACTATGGTCTTCCGACGCGGAACATCAACTCCGGCATCAAATACATGAGTTGGCAGTTCTATTACGAGCTCGCGGAGCGCGCGCGTACGCTCGAGAAGGTGGCAGTTTACAACTTCTCCAGCGTTACGCTCACGGGTACGGAAGGCCCCGAGCGCATTCAGATAGTCCGCGCCTCGCCGTCGCTTGCGTCCGTGCTCCGCCTTCAGCCAGCCCTGGGCCGTTGGTTTACCGACGAGGAAGGCGTGCCGGGCAGCCCTCCGCCTGTCGTGCTCTCGCAGGGGCTGTGGATCCGCCGCTTCGGACGGGATCCCGGCATCGTCGGCCGATCGCTGACGATCGACGGACTACCCGCGACCGTCGTCGGCGTGATGCCTGCTTCATTTGCGTTTCCCGACGCTCGCACGGATGCGTGGATCGCCGCCCAGTCGACGCGGGCAAGGGCATCCAGTCTGTTTACGTTGACGGGCGTCGCGCGCTTGCGTGATGGTACGACGCTCGCCAGCGCTCGCGGTGAGATGACCCAGCTCCTGACGGACCTGTCGCGCGTGTCTCCCAATCATCGTGGGTGGATTTCGACGGCGATGCCGCTGCAGGACGCGATCGTCGGACAGATTGCTCGTACGCTGTGGATCCTGCTGGCAGCCGTCGGGCTCGTGTTGCTCGTGGCGTGCGCGAATGTCGCAAACCTCTTTCTCGTACGCTCCGAGGCACGGCGGCGTGAGGTGGCGGTGCGCCAGGCGCTTGGCGCCGGCAGCCGCGCGCTTGTCGGCTACTTTCTCGCCGAGAGCGTGCTGCTCTCCATGGCTGGAAGTCTGATCGGGCTAGGTCTCTGCTGGGGAGCGGTGCGACTACTCATCGCCTTCGCTCCCGTCAACCTTCCTCGACTAGGAGAAGTGCGCCTGGACGCGTCCGTGATTGCGTTCACGCTGGCGTTGAGCCTGCTGACCGCCGTCGCATTCGGCGCGATCCCGTGGCTGCGTCTCGCGCCGCTCCCGGCGTCATTTCACGAGAGTAGTCGCGGCAACACCGCAAGCCGCGGCCGCTACCGCGCACGTCATCTGTTGATGGGCGGACAGGTGGCCGTCGCACTCGTGCTCGTCGTCTTCTCCGGTCTGATGCTCCGCAGCTTTCAGAACCTTCGCACCGTCGATCCGGGTTTCGACGCCAGATCGGCGCTTACCTTCAGCATCGTCCTGCCCGATCGCGAATACGCGAGCCGCCGCTCGGCCGTCGCTACGCACCACGCGATCCTGGATCGGTTGAGCGCGATACCCGCTGTGACCGCAGCGTCTGCGTCGACCTGCCTGCCTCTCTCGACCTTTTGTTTCGCGCACATGGTGGTGCCGGAAGGAGTCGTTGACGACGGCACGCTTCGCCCATGGGCCTTGTTCTACGGTGTCGCCGGCGGTTACTTCGAGGCGACGGGCATCCGATTGCTTCACGGCCGGTTTATCGACCGCGGGGACGTGGATCGTGGTGAGCCGGTTGCGGTCGTGAACGCAGCGCTGGCCTCCGCGCTCTTTCCGAATCAGGATCCACTCGGCCGACGTTTCAGATCCTCGACCCCGCCGACCCTGGGCCTCAACCCCGCGCTGTCGCTGGAGATTGTGGGTGTCGTCTCGAATACGCCGGTCGCGTCGCTCGCGGAGCCGACGCCGGTCGCCCAACTCTACATGCCGATGTCCATCGCGGGCGGTCCAGACATCCCGGTCGAGGCAATGCTTGGACCGAGCGTCTCCAAGATGAGCTATGCCGTGCGCGCGGCG
>DATFWL010000533.1:0-29441 GCA_035259385.1 Vicinamibacterales bacterium
AAGGCAACCTGCTTGCCGTCCATCACCGCCTTGAACGCCGCGCGCATCGCGACTTCCGTCTTGCCGTAGCCGACGTCGCCGCACAGCAGCCGATCCATCGGCGTCGGCGACTCCATGTCGCGCTTGATGTCGGCAATCGCCGACTTCTGATCGACGGTCAGCTCGTACTCGAACGCGTCCTCGAATTCCTGCTGCCAGTGGGAGTCGGCGCTGAAGGCGTGGCCCGGGACCGCCTTGCGCGCCGCGTAGAGCTTCAGCAGCTCCTCCGCCATGTCGCGCATGGCTTTCTTGACCTTGCTCTTCGCCCGCTCCCACGACGTGCCGCCCAGCTTGTCCAGCGGCGGCCGGGTCGCGCCGGTGTACTTCTGAACGAGGTCCAGGCGCTCGACCGGCACGAACAGCTTGTCCTCGCCCGCGTAGCGCAGCTCGAGGAACTCCTGCATGCTGTCGGCGATGCCGATCTGCTTCAGCCCGACGAACATGCCGATGCCGTTGTCGACGTGCACCACGAAATCGCCGACCTTGAGGTCGCGCAAGTCGGAGAGGAAGGCCTTCGTCGCCGCCCGCCGGCGCTCCGGTGCGCGGCGCTCTTCCTCGAAGACGTCGGCTTCGGAGTAGATCTGCAGCCCGGCGTCCGGCAGTCGGAAGCCGCGCGAGAGGCCGCCGACGGCGACGAGCACCGCGGCGTACCGCGCGTCTTCAGCGCGCTCGACGGGAATCGCAAAGATGTCGTAATCCTTCAGCAGCTCGATCGTCCGCTCGGCGCGCCCCGCCGTCGCGGCGACAAAAAGCGTGGTGTCGCCCTGGTCGCGAAGCCTGCGGATTTCCGCCACCCAATCCGGGATGCGGCCGCGAAGCTCGGCCACAGGCTGGCAGTGGATCGCGCGTGAGGGAAGGGACTCGGCGGCTGGAGGACGCAGGGACTGAGCAAGGGCGGTGCTCGGCTCGCCGAAGCCCACTGCCTCGGCTGTCAGCGACGGCGGCTCGTCAAGGCCGAGCTCGGCGAGCGCCGTGGCCTGACCGAGGCGCGATTCCACCACGTCCCACGCGGCGAGGAGCGCGGACGGCGGCGCGACGCGTTCGCTTCTCTGGAGTGCCTCGTTGTAACTATTGCCGATTTGGTCGAACAGTTTTTCCGCCGTCGCCTCCACTTCATCCCGCTCGGACACGACCACCCGCGACGCCTTCGCGCGGGAGAGGTAGTCGAAGAGTGTCGCCTCGCGGTTGCCGTCGAGGATGTCCCGCAGCGGCACGATGTGGATCTGATCGATCGGGGCAATCGAACGCTGTGTCGCCGGATCGTAAGTACGGAGCGTCTCGATCGTGTCGCCGATGAACTCGAGGCGGACGGGGTGGGGTTCGCCGGCAGGAAAGATATCGACGATGCCGCCGCGAATCGCGAATTCGCCATGCTCGTCAGCCGGGTCTTCGCGCGTAAAGCCGGCGTCAACGAGCAGGTCGGCGAGATCGGCGGGGGCGATGTCCTGGCCCGGCCGGAGGTCGAGCGACGCGGCGAGCAGGCGCGGCGGGGCGGTCACGCGCGGGAGCAAGGCCGGCGCCGACGCGATCACCGCGCGCGCGCTGCCGTGCGCGATGCCGTACAGAGCGCGCGCCCGCACCGATGTGACGCCCACGTGCGGCGCGAGGCCGCGGTACGGGTCGACCTCGTGCGACGGGAAGGGCAGAACGGCCCGTTCGGTCGCGGCGGCGGTCAGGCCCTCGAGCGCGGCCAGGAAAAACGAGACGTCCGCGCAGGCCTCCTCAAGCTCACCGTCGTTCGGCACGACATAGAGGATGACGGCCGTGGGCTCCGCCTGCGCGGCGGCCGCAACGAACAGCGCCTTTGCAGAATTGGTGAGCCCCGAGACGATTCGCGCAGGAACGTCCATGCCGCTGCGCGAGACCGCGGTCTTCAGGACGGCCCGGAGATTCAGCGATGTTGCCGTGGACATGCCGAAATTCCCAGTGTAGCATCGAGGTTCCGCGCCAAGATGCTCCCAGCGACGGAGGAAGTTTGATGAAGCAGATCTGTCGGTTTTCAATGCTCGCGTGCGTCTTTACTCTCGCGCTCGCGTCGCAGGGCTCTGCCCAGGCCAGGATCAAGGTGGCGATCTGGGAGTTCGACAACAACGCGGCCCACACCTATTGGTACTGGGACAAGATGGGTCCGGCGGCGCGAAACATCATCGACACCGCGTTCTCCGAGAACAAGCTGCTCTCGAACAAGTTCAGCGTGGTCGAGCGCGACAAGCTGAACCTGGTCCTGAAAGAGCAGGGGCTCGCGCAGAGCGGCGCGGTCGATCCCTCGACCGCCGCCAAGGTCGGAAAGATTCTCGGCGTCAAATACATCATCCTCGGTGGCATCGACAAGTTCGACGTCAACAAGACCGGCGCCGCGATCGGACGGTTCGGCGTCGGCGGCAACGTCGTGTCGTCGAACGCGACGGTGAATCTGCGCGTCGTCGATTCGACGACGGCCGAGCGCGTGCTGTCGATCGCCGGTGACGGCAACGTCAAGAAGGGCGGCGGCTTCTACAAGGACATCTCGGCCAACCGCGAGGCGGAGTGGGGTCTCGCCAGCGAGACGATCAACGAAGCCGCGAAAGCAGTCGTGACGAAGCTCACCACGGGCGACTATCTCGCGCGGATCTCCGACGCGGCGCACCCCGGCGGGATGGTCGAAGGGAAGATCATCAAGGTCGAAGGCAACAAGGCGTACATCAACCTCGGCTCGTCGTCCGGAATCAAGATGGGCGACAAGTTCAACGTGATCAACGTCGGCGAAGCGCTGATCGACCCCGACACCGGCGCGAAGCTCGGCGCCACCGAGAAGCAGACCGGCAGCGGCGCGGTCGTCGAGGTCCAGGACAAGTTCGCCGTCATTCAGGTCACCGGGACCGCAGCCGCCAAAGACACGATCCGCAAGCAGTAGCAGCACAGCGTGCGGCTGCTGCGGCTGCGATTCACAACCGGCGCGCGGCGCGGTGAAGAGCTCATCTTCTCCGGGCCGCGCGTGCGCATCGGCCGCAGCCGCGACAATACGCTCGTCCTCACCGACACGGAGGCGCCGCTCTCCAGCGGCCATCACGCCGAGGCAATCCTCGAGCACGGGGCGTGGTGGATCGTCGATTCCGGATCCAGAAATGGCACGTTCGTCAACGGCGTCCGCGTGCCGCGCGCGCGCCTCAGTCGCGGCGACGCGGTTCGTCTCGGCGACGACCAGTTCGTGGTCGCCGGCCGGTCGCCCGTCGCGACCGCGGTCGCCATCGTCGCGGCGGCGGCCAGCCTGACGCTCGCCGGCGCGTGGATCGCGACGCGACGTCACCCGGCGGCAGCCTATGACCAGGTCGCTCAGACCGCGGCGCGATCGGTGTACGCCGTGATCATCGACGAGGGTGGCCGCCGCACGGCGATCGGGACCGCCTTCGCGGTCACCGCCGAAGGCCGGCTGGCGACGAATGCGCACGTCGCCGATCTCCTCCAACAGCGCGGCGTCCTTGCACGCGATTCGGCGCGGCGCGCGCTCGCGGTCCGCGGCGACACCTTCGACGCGCGCCGGATCGGCGACGTCACGATGCATCCGCAGTGGCTGCGCGGCTCGATCCGCAACGACGTGGCGCTGCTGCGCCTGGAGCCCGGCGAGCCGCTGACACCGCTGGCGATCGCGAGCGACGGCGACTTCGCGCGTCTGCAGCGCGGCACGGCGCTCGCGTCGTTCGGCTTCCCGGCGATTGCAACCGATCCGATGCGACCGCGCGGACGCCTGTCGGTCGACGTCGTCGGCGACGTGCGCGGCGACTACCTCCAGGCCGGGTTGTCGATCGCGCCCGGGACCAGCGGCAGTCCGGTGTTCAACGAAGCGGGATCGGTCGTCGCCATCGTCGCCGGCGGCGACTTCGTGGCCGGCAAGGACGGCGTCGCGGTGCCGTCAGGCTCGCAGGTGAATTGGGCGATCAACGCCGATCGCCTTCGCGAGATCCTCCCGCCCCGGTGAACAGAAAGGAACGGCAGAGAACGCTGAGCACGCGGAAAAATTTCTCAGCGCACTCTGTGCCCTCTGCGGTTGCTTGTCCGGTCAGGCGCCGCGCTTCTTCTTCACGTACGCGCGAACGCGATCGACGATGTCGCTCGCCACGAGGCGCGACTTCTCCTCCAGGCGCTCGCGTCCGACGGTTGCATCGAAGCTGACCGTGGTGGCCGGCGGCATCGACACGTCGTCGCCGAACTTCGGCGCCTCGCCGGTCAACTCGATCTGATAGGTGCGCGTGTTGAAGGTCTGCCCGAACTGGCGCGCTGCCTTTTCGTCGATGATGTCGGCGATTGCGCCAATGGAAATGTCCGCACGGTTCGGAGAGCCGACGACGCGGAAGCCCGCCTTCTCGAGGGCGTCGGTAACCGCGGACCGCAGCGACGCGCACACGTCGGGCGCACCGCCGCAACCGAAGGCGACGGCGGCATTCTCCGGGATCGTCGCCGCGGCGGTCGGTTGCGCAGTCGCCCTCGCCTCTCGGGGCGGAGGCTGACTCATGGTGGGTTGCGCTGAAGACCGGGCCGACGGCAACGGCGCCGGTGACGCGCTGCGCGTGGCATTGGTCGCCTCGGCAGTCGCCGCCTTCGTCGCCGCTCCGGCGTTTGCGGGTGGCGTGCTCCTGGCCGACTGCGACTCTTTGTTTGCGGCTCCCGCGGGTGGATTCACCGCGGGTGCGGACGTACTCACCGCGGCAGACGCCGGCGGCGGAACTGGCGGCGCCGGCGCTGCGGGTGGCTCGCTCGGCTTGCGGGTGTCGGTTGACGCCGGTGGCGGCGGCTCCGGTTGCGCCGACGCGGGCGTCGTCTTCGGCGCATCGGCAGGCGGCTGAGTCGTGGCCGCCGCCTCTGTGACAGACGCTTGACGGCTCGACCACCACAAGTACCCTCCCGCGAGCAACAACAGGACGGCGGCGATTGCGAGCAGCGGTACGATCGACCCCGAGCTTTGCGGCTGCGACGCGGGCGCAGCCGACACCGGCACAACCGGCTGGTCGACTGTTGGTTTCGTGTCGCCTCCCGATTTGGCCGCAGGCGCCGGCGACTCGGCGGGCGCCAACGCGCCCGGTCCCGCAGCGGATGGCGGCGACGCGACCATCGACGAGGACTCGACCGTCGCACCGGATAGCGGAGTTCCCTCCGGCGGCGCGACCGATGGCGCTGATGGGACGACGGCATGGCCCGTCGGAAGCGTCATCTCGGCGGAGGTGGCGCTGAGGGTGGCGGAAGCATTGTTCAGGGCGGCAGTAAATTCGTCGGCCGTCTGAAAACGCTGCTGCGGATCCTTCTCGAGGCAGCGCAGCGTGATCTCCTCGAGCGCCGCTGGTACCGCGGCGTTTCGCAACGACGGCCGAACGGGGCGTTCCTTCAGCTGCTTCAGGAGAACCGCCGGCGTCGATTGATCCGCGAACGGCACTTCGCCGACGAGCATCTCGTACAAGATGATGCCGAGCGCGTAGATATCGCTGCGCGCATCGACAGCCCTGCCCTCGATCTGCTCGGGCGACATGTAGTAGGGCGTGCCGAGCGCGCTGCCGGTGCTCGTCAGCTGCGTCGACTCGTCGAAGGTCTTGGCGATGCCGAAGTCGACCAGCTTCGCGAGCTCGCTGCCGTCCGGGCCGGTCGCGAGCATGATGTTCTGCGGCTTCAGGTCGCGGTGGACGATGTTGTGCTTGTGCGCCGTGGCGAGCGCGCTGGCAACCTGGCGAAGAATCGAGATGGTGCGGGTCAGCGCGATCGGGCGGCCGGACTGAATCAGCGTTTTCAGGCTCGGCCCGTCGATGTACTCCATCGCGATGTAGAGCGTCCCGTCCGGTGTCTGGCCGAGGTCGTACACCGACACGATGTTCGGATGATTGAGCGCCGTCGCCGCGCGCGCTTCGCGCTGGAAGCGGCGGACGATTTCGGGAGACGCGACGATCTCAGGCCGAATGAGCTTGATCGCGACGGTCTTGCCGAGCATCACATGGGTCGCGCGGTAGACCGCGCCCATGCCGCCTTCGGCGAGCAGGGCGTCGAGACGATACTTGCTGTCGAGCACCTGGCCGGCGTGCGACGGCGTCATCATCGGGTGCTCGAGCACCGAGCCGTCGTCAGGACACATCCGCACAGTGCTCGGAAACTTCTTCCCGCACTGCGGGCAGCTCGTCAGCGAGTCCTCTGCGCTCATGGGCTGCATTGTATCGCTCTTGAAGAACGTCGCCGCCGGCCGATCCGAACGCGCCGGCGGGCTGGCGCGACAGAAATGACATGAAAAAGCGTGCGCCGGCGGGCCAATCAGCGCACGCCGCGAATGCGATCGATGATCGCCGTCGTCGCATAGCCGGCTTCAACCGGGATGCGAACGACTCGTCCGCCGCGCGCCTCGACGATGTCGCGGCCGACGATGGCGTCCTCCGCCCAGTCGGCGCCTTTGACGAGGACGTCGGGCTGCAGCGCCGCGATCAACTGCCACGGAGTGTCGTCGTCGAAGATCACGGCGGCGTCGACACAGGCCAGCGCGGCAATCAGCTCGGCTCGCTCGTCCTGCGAGTTGATCGGTCGCGACGGCCCTTTGATCGCCCGCACCGACCGATCCGAGTTGACGCCGACGATCAGCATGTCGCCGAGCGCACGCGCCTGCTGAAGATAGCGGACATGTCCGGGGTGCAGCAGGTCGAAGACGCCGTTGGTGAAGACGACCTCCTGGCCGCGCGAGCGGGCGCCGGCAACCAGCACAGCCGCCTCAGCGATCGTCACGGCCGCTCTTGAACTGTACGCTCTGGGAGAACGACCAGCGGTGGCGCGGGCGGTAGATGCCGACGTCGTGGATGCGCGACTTCACGCGAAAGGTGTAGAGCAGCCGGTGGTAGTCGTAGGGGTAGCCGTCGCGCTTGTGGACCGCGACGTCGACTTTGTAGGTGCCTTCCACGAGCTCCAGGCTGTCGATCGTGAACGTCGCTTCGCCGTCTCCGGTGAGGCGCTCCGGCGTCATTTCCTCGAGATACGTATTCGTCCCGTAACAGCAGACGCCGTCCGCGTTGAAGAGGCCGACACCGAACACGAAGTCGTCGGTCGGCTGCGCCGCGCGCACCTTCACGCGAATCGACATCGGATCTCCGGAGTGGAAGACGAAGGTCGTCTGGCCGCTCTGATCGACGAACGCGACCTCGGTGATCTCGACCTCGCGCGCCCCCCAGCGCCCCTCGACCGCACGCGAGCCGTCCTCGGCGGGTGCCGCCGCTGGACCAGCCTGGCCGGACTGAAAGACGTCCGACGTCGGATCCGCAGGCCCGTCGGTGGCCGGCACCGCGTCGCCGACCGCTCGCGCCGTCTCCGAGGCGAGCAACCGCGCTTCGCCTTCCTCGACCTTCGTCAGGTAGGCCCCGACGACACGCAGCGGATCGCCGTGGGTCATCGCGCGCCCTTCGTCGAGCCACAGCGCCTCGTCGCAGAACCGCTCGACGAGGTTCAACGAGTGGGTCACGAGGAGGATGGTCTTGTTGCGGCGGCGGAACTCGGCGAACTTGTCGAGGCACTTGTGGGTGAATCCTTCGTCGCCGACCGCGAGCACCTCGTCGACGAGCAGCACGTCCGGGTCGACGTGAATGGCGACCGCAAACCCCAGGCGCATGTACATGCCGGACGAGTAGGTCTTCACCGGTGCATCGATGAACTCGCGCAACTCGGCGAAGTCGACGATGTCGTCGAAGCGCTGCTGAATCTCCCGCTTCGAGAGGCCGAGCATGATGCCGTTGATGAAGACGTTTTCGCGGCCGGAGATCTCCGGGTGAAAGCCGGCGCCCAGCTCGATCAGCGCCGAGATGCGGCCCTGCACGCGGACGACGCCGCTGGTCGGCTTCGTGATCCCGGCGACCAGCTTCAGCGCGGTGCTCTTTCCGGAGCCGTTGCGCCCGATGACGCCGTACGTCGATCCCTTCGGCACGGTCAGCGACACGTCGGTGAGCGCAGGAAACGTCTCGTTCGGCCGCAGGTCGCGGAGGATGCTGCGCTGCAGCAGCGCGCTTTTCAGCGTCGCGAACTGCTTGCCGCTGTAGCGGCGATAGACCTTCGAGACGTGCGAGAGCTCGATTGCGGGAGTCACGCTGCTCGGACTCCACGAACCCATGGGGGCACGGAGACACCGAGAACAGCAACCGCAGAGTTCGCTGAACACGCGGAGCAAACCGGACCGCGGAAGTCACGGTCATCCGGTCTTCGTAGCTTCGTGCCTTCGTGGGAGATCGCCGTCACACCGCCTCCGCAAACGAATCGCGCAGACGATCGAACACCCAGTAGCACCCGAGGAAGAGCGGAATCGACCCGGCGCCGACCACGAGCAGCCAGCGCCAATGGCCGATCGGGCCGTAGAAAAACAGGATCTCCTGGTAGGAAATCGCCAGGTGCGTGAACGGGTTCGCGTTGAACAGCGGGCGGAACTTCTGCACGTTCGCCTGGAAGTACGGGTAGATGATCGGCGTCGCGAAAAACCACAGCGTCAGGACGTTCGCGAGAATGTCCCGGATGTCGCGAAAGTGAACGGCGAGCGCCGCGAGCAGCAGACCGAGGGCAGATGTGAACACGAGCTGCACGGCGACGGCGACAGGAAACCAGAAGAGATCCCACGCGTCCGGCGGGTGGCGGTACAGCGCGAGAAACGCCACCAGGATCACGAGCCCCAGAAAGAAGTGCACCATGTTCGCGAGCACGCTGACAATGGGCAGCACCTCGGCGGGGAAGAGCACCTTCTTGATCAGATTCCCGCCGGCGATCAACGAGCCCGCGGCGTCGGACAACGACGAGGCGAACCACGTCCACGGCAGGATGCCGCAGAACATGAAGAGCGCGTACGGGCGCGTCTTGGGATCCTCGTTCGGGATGATGGTGGTGAACACGAACGAGTAGATGAGCAGCAGCAGCAACGGATTGATGAACGACCAGAAGAAGCCGAACACCGACCCGCGATAGCGCGCCTTCAGCTCGCGCGCCACGAGGCTCCAGATGAGGCCGCGGTAGCGCAGCAGGGTGGCGAGGTTGGACAGCAACTACGAGCGGATTCTAGCGCGACTGGCGACCTGCAGCCGGATCAGCGACTTCATCAACGAAATGCGCGCTCGCTCGAAGTCCATGTCGACGGTCGGTTGGGCCAGGCGCTGCTCGGCGCGCTGCTTCGCCGCTTCGGCGCGCCGGAGATCGATCTCCTCGGGCTTCTCGGCGATCTGCGCCAGAATCGTCACGCGTTCGGCCTGCACTTCGGCGAACCCGAAGGCAATCATCAGGTAGTGCTTCTCCTGCCCCTGCCGGTACCACAGCTCACCGGCGCCGAGCACCGCCAGCAGCGGCGTGTGTCCCGGCAGCACGTCGAAGTAGCCGTCGGCGCCGGGGATTTCCACCTCGTCGACCGTCTCGTTCACGAGCCCGCGATCGGCCGACACGATCTGCAGCTGCAGGCTGGTGGGCAGTCCCGCCATCACGCCGTCTTTCGCTTCTGGAACTTCGCGACCGCTTCTTCGATCGTGCCGACCATGTAGAAGTCCTGCTCCGGAATCTCGTCGTGCTTGCCTTCGACGATCTCCTTGAAGCCGCGGATCGTGTCGCCGATCGTGACGTACTTCCCCTCGAGACCGGTGAACTGCTGCGCGACGAAGAACGGCTGCGACAGGAAGCGCTGCAGCTTGCGTGCCCGCGACACGGTGAGCTTGTCGTCTTCGGACAGCTCGTCGATGCCGAGAATCGCGATGATGTCCTGCAGGTCCTTGTAGCGCTGCAGGATCTGTTTCACCGACCGCGCGACCTGGTAGTGCTCGTTGCCGATGATGCGCGGATCGAGAATCCGGGAGGTCGAGGCAAGCGGATCGACCGCCGGGTAGATGCCCAGCTCGGAGATCGCGCGCGACAGGTTCGTCGTCGCGTCGAGGTGCGCGAAGGTCGTCGCCGGCGCCGGATCCGTATAGTCGTCGGCGGGCACGTAGATCGCCTGCACCGAGGTGATCGACCCCTTCTTCGTCGATGTGATGCGTTCCTGCAGCTCGCCCATCTCGGTCAGCAGCGTCGGCTGGTATCCGACCGCCGACGGCATGCGGCCGAGCAGCGCCGACACCTCCGATCCCGCCTGCGTGAAGCGGAAGATGTTGTCGATGAACAGCAGCACGTCCTTGCCTTCGGCGTCGCGGAAGTACTCGGCGACGGTGAGCGCCGACAGGCCGACGCGCAGCCGCGCGCCCGGCGGTTCCGTCATCTGGCCGTACACGAGCGCCGCCCGCGACTTGCTCGGATCGTTCACGTCGATGACCTGCGACTCCTGGAATTCGTGCCAGAGGTCGTTGCCTTCACGGGTGCGTTCACCGACGCCGCCGAACACCGACACGCCGCCGTGCTTGAGAGCGATGTTGTGAATCAGCTCCTGGATGATGACGGTCTTGCCGACGCCGGCGCCGCCGAAGAGGCCGATCTTGCCCCCCTGCAGATACGGCTCGAGCAGATCGATGACCTTGATCCCGGTCTCGAACATCTTCAGCTCGGTGGACTGGCTCTCGAGGTCCGGCGCCAGGCGGTGAATCGGCCAGCGTTCCGTCGCAAGGACCGGCCGATCGGGGAAGTCCACCGGCTCGCCGAGCACGTTCAGCACGCGGCCGAGCGTCTGCGGTCCGACCGGCACCGAAATCGGTTCGCCGAGATCGACCACTTTCATGCCGCGCTGCATGCCGTCGGTCGGCTTCATCGCAACGGCGCGGACGCGGTTCTCACCCAGATGCTGCTCGACCTCGCAGACAACGTCGAGCGCCGCCCCGCCGCCCGAGGCCTCCGCCTTGATGCGGAGCGCGTTGTAGATTTCAGGAAGGTGACCGGCGTCGAATTCGACGTCGACAACGGGCCCGATCACCTGGACAATTCTGCCGACGTGTGGTGTCTGTGTGGCCATATGTCTGTCGGGGCTCGGGGCTCGGGGCTCGGGGCTAGCCGTATTCTCCGTGTCAGCTAGCCCCCAGCCCCTAGGCCCCAGCCGCGTCCCTACAATGCTTCAGCTCCCGAAACAACCTCGATGATTTCGCGGGTGATCGCCGCCTGGCGCACCTTGTTCATGTACAGCGTCAGGCTCCCAATCATCTCCGCGGAGTTCTTCGTCGCCGTGTCCATCGCGGTCATCTGCGCGGCGAAGAACGCCGCGTTCGACTCGAGCAACGCGCGGTACACCTGCACCTCGATGTAGCGCGGCAGCAGCTGGTTGAAAATCTCCTGCGCGGACGGCGCGTAGAGATAGTCGATCTGGGAACGCTCGTCGCCGCCCGGCGGGATCGGCGCGAGGCTCTCGCCGCCCGCCTGATCCACGTCCGCGCGCGCGATCGGCAGCAACTGCTCGACCACGACGCGCTGCGAGATCACCGAGCGGAACTCGTTGTAGATCAGCATCACGCGATCGACGTCGCCGGAGAGGAACGCCTCGGTCGCCGCCTGCGCCACTGCCTGCGCGTCCTCGAACTTGAGCTTCTGGAAGATGCCGACGTGCTCGAACAGCACCGGGAAGCCGCGGCGCGCGAAGAAGTCGCGGCCTTTGCGGCCGACCAGGCCGAGCGTCACCGGCTGCCGGCTCTCGGTGATGAACAGGCCGCCCGCCTTGATGACGTTGGTGTTGAAGCTGCCAGCCAGCCCCTTGTCTCCGCTCACCAGAATCACCAGCGTCCTGCTGTTCGGGCCGATCTCGCGCCGGGTGAGGAGCGGGTGAATGGACGGATCCACGCGCGACGCCACGCTGGCCAGCACGCGCTGCATCTGTACCGCATAAGGCCGGGCGTTCATGATCCGCTCCTGCGAGCGGCGCAGCTTCGACGCGGCGACCATCTTCATCGCCTTGGTGATCTGCTGCGTGTTCTTCACCGCGCGGATCCGGCGCCGGAGATCGATCAGTGACGGCATACGTGATCCGCCACGAACTCACGAAGGCGCGAAGAGAAAACTCTTCGTGTCTTCGTGCGTTCGTGGCTCAAGCTGCTGCGGCCTTTCTCGCCGAGAAGTCTCCCGCGAATTCCTTGACGGCCGTATTGAGCGCGTTCTTCAGCTCGTCGTCGAGTTGCTTCTTGTCGCGAAGGTTCGTGAACAGTTGCGGGTAGCGCGTCTCGACGAACTGATAGAGCTCGGATTCGAAGTTGCGCACCTCGGGGACAGGGATGTTGTCGAGGAACCCGTTGGTGCCGGCGTAGATGATGGCCACCTGTCGTTCGACCGGCAGCGGCTCGTACTGCGGCTGCTTGAGGATTTCGACCAGGCGCGCACCGCGATTGAGCTGCGCCTGTGTCGACTTGTCGAGGTCGCTGCCGAACTGCGCGAATGCGGCGAGCTCGCGGTACTGCGCGAGGTCCAGCCGCAGCGTGCCGGCCACCTGACGCATCGCCCTGATCTGCGCAGACCCGCCGACACGGGACACCGAATTGCCGACGTTGATCGCGGGACGCACGCCCTGATGGAAGAGATCCGTTTCGAGGAAGATCTGCCCGTCGGTGATCGAAATCACGTTCGTCGGAATGTAGGCCGACAGGTCGCCTGCCTGCGTCTCGATGATCGGGAGCGCCGTGAGCGATCCCGCGCCGAGCTCCTTGTTCAGTTTCGCGGCGCGCTCGAGCAGCCGCGAGTGCAGGTAGAAGACGTCGCCCGGGTACGCCTCGCGGCCTGGCGGGCGGCGCAGCAGCAGCGAGATCTCGCGATAGGCCTGCGCGTGCTTCGACAGATCGTCGTAGACGACCAGCGCATGGCGGCCGCTGTCGCGGAAGAATTCACCGAAGGTGCACGCGGAATACGGGCTGATGTAGAGCAGTGGGGCAGGGTCGGCCGCCGCCGCGGCGACGACGATCGTGTAGCGCATCGCGTCGTTCTCTTCGAGCGTGCGCACGACCTGGGCGACCGTCGACTGCTTCTGGCCGATCGCGTTGTAGATGCAGACGACGCCGGTGTCTTTCTGGTTGAGGATCGTGTCGATGGCGACGGCAGTCTTTCCAGTCTGCCGATCGCCGATGATCAGCTCCCGCTGCCCGCGGCCGATCGGCACCATCGCGTCGATCGCCTTGAGGCCGGTCTGCAGCGGCTCCTTGACCGACTGCCGATCGACGACGCCCGGCGCGAGTCGCTCGATCGGTGCGAACTGCTTCGTCGCGATCGGACCTTTGCCGTCGATTGGCTGGCCGAGCGCGTTGACGACGCGGCCGAGCAGCTCGTCGCCGACCGGCACCGAGATGATCCGGCGGGTCCGCTTGACCGGGTCTCCTTCCTTGATCTCGCGGAACTCGCCGAGCAGCACCGCGCCGACGCTGTCCTCCTCGAGGTTCAACGCGATTCCGAAGACACCGTGCGGGAACTCGAGCATCTCGCCCGCCATCGCGTTGTCGACGCCGTGCACGCGCGCGATGCCGTCGCCGATCGAGATGATGCTGCCGACTTCGGCGACGTCGACGTCGACCGCAAAGCTCCCAATCTGGTCGCGGATGATCTTGGATATTTCGTCGGCTTTGATGTCCATGTTCTTCCTTCGCTGTCGGGACTAGGGGACTGGCCCAGTTCCCTAGTCCCTACGCGTTCTCGAGCCGCTCTTTCATCCGTTCGAGCTGACGCACCACGCTCGCGTCGTAGACCGTGCTGCCGACGCGCGCGACGAGGCCGCCGATGATCGTCGGGTCGGTTCTCGTCTCGATGTTCACCGTGCGGCCGGTCGCGTTGGCGAGGCCGCTCTGAATCTGCTGCACGCGCCCGGCGTCAATCGGCGCGGCGGTCGTCACCTGCGCGCGCACGACCTGGCGATAGTCCATCAGCCGGTCGCGATAGGCAGCGACCAGATCGGGCATCAGCACGAGACGGTCGCGCTCCGCGAGCAGCAGAATCAGCTTCGACACCATCGGCGCCATCGTCGTCCGGGCGAGCAGATCGGCGACGGCCGCGCGTTTGCGCGGCGCCGGCACCGCCGGATTCAGCAGCACCTTCGCGAGCGGCGGATAGCGATCAAACAGCCCGGCGAAGCCGGCGAGATCGGTGCCGACCTGCTCGAGATTCGCGTTCTCCTTGACCGCGACGTCGAGGAGGGCGCGGGCATAGCGTGAAGCAGCGGTTTTGTTGGTCACACGTGCGGTCTGTAGCTTGTAGGATTATTTCACAAGCGCCCTGATTTTATATCACGGGCGCACGTCGATGTGAACGGAAGGTACAGCCGGCTCGACGGTGCCAATCCGTGCAGCCAGTACTCCGGCTGACGTCAGGGCGGCTTCGAGATCCGACGCGGCGCGCTGATCGACCGCAACCAGCAGCCCGCCAGAGGTTTGCGGGTCGAAGAGGAGCGCCTGGAGAGACGCAGTGACGTCGGAGTCGATGCGCGAACCGCTGCGGAAGTGTTCCTCGTTCGATGCCATGCCGCCAGACCGGTTCGCCATCGCCATCGCCAGGACGCCGTCGAATAGCGGCACCCGCGCCGCGTCGAGCGCGAGCGTCACGTGGCTCGCGCGCGCCATCTCGGTCGCGTGGCCGATCAGACCGAAGCCGGTGATGTCGGTGCACGCGTGGACCGTCCCCGACGGCATCGTCCCCAGGGCGGCGGACGCCGCGCGATTCAGCGTGCGCATCGACGCGACTGCGGGTTCGGCCTGTTCCGCGGTCATCCGCTCGAACTTGATCGCGGTGCCGACGACGCCGGTGCCGATCGGTTTGGTGAGCATCAGGATGTCCCCCGGCCGCGCGCCTGCGTTGGTGAGCACCCGCGTCGGATCAATCGCGCCGGTCACAGCGTAGCCGAACTTGATCTCGCGGTCCTGCACGGTGTGGCCGCCGAGCAGGGCGACGCCGGCCTCGCGCAGCTTGTCGAAGCCGCCCTTGAAGATGCGGCGAATGGTATCGGCATCGAGATCGTCCTTCGGGAATCCGGCGATCGCGAGCGCCGTGAGCGGCCGACCGCCCATCGCGTAGATGTCGCTGACCGCGTTCGCGGCGGCGATCTCGCCGTAGGTGTACGGGTCGTCGACGATCGGCGTGAAGAAGTCGACCGTCTGCACGAGCGCCGGTCCGCTCTCCCACGCGTACACACCCGCATCGTCCGCGGTTCTGAAATCGAGCAGAACGCGTGCGTCGGTCGTCGCGGGAATGTCACTCAGCACCTGAGCGAGCTCGCCTGCGGCGAGTTTGCTCGCTCAACCGGCGCAGGCGACCATCTGGGTCAGTCGCTTTGCCATAACTCCTTTCCAATGGGGCTAGGGGCTTGGGGCTGGCTGAGGCTGCCCGTCGGCTACCCCCCGAGCCCCTTGGCTAGCCCCTGTCCGTGAGCTGATCGTAGATGCGAATCAGCTCGTCTTCCGAGTTGAACTCGATTTCAATCCGGCCGCGCGTACCGGTCCGGACGATGCGGACGCCAGTGCCCAGCAGGAGCTTAAGCCGATCTTCGGCCGCGCGCGTATGGACATCGACCGGCTTCGGCGCTGCAGGCTCGCGCGCGGGAGCCCCGCCCTCGACGATTCTCTTCACCACCGCCTCGGTTTCGCGCACTGACAGCGAACGGCTGACAATATCGCGCGCGATGCGGTGCTGGGTGAGTTGGTCCGGGAGCGAGAGCAGCGCGCGCGCGTGCCCCATCGAGATGCGGCCGTTCGCAACCTCCGCGCGCACTTCGTCCGGCAGCCTCAACAGGCGCACGAGGTTCGCGACCGACGCGCGATCCTTCCCCACGGCGGCCGCGATCTCCTCCTGCTTCAGCTGAAACTCGTCGGCGAGCCGCCGGTAGGCAAGGGCTTCGTCGATCGGGTTCAGGTTTTCGCGCTGGATGTTTTCGATGAGAGCCATCTGGAGGAGCGAGCGCTCCTGCCCGGCGCCCACATCTTTCACGACGATTGGCACGCGCAGCAGCCCGGCCAATTTCGCGGCCCGCCAGCGCCGCTCACCCGCGATGATCTGAAATCGATCGCCGACCCTGCGCACGACGATCGGCTGGATCACGCCGTTGCTGCGAATCGACTGCGCAAGCTCCTGCAGCCGCTCGTCGTCGACGACCGCGCGCGGCTGGAATTCGTTCGGAGACAGGCGATCGACGTCGGCCTCGAGCGCCGACGCGCGGGCCGGCGCCTCCGGCAATTCGGGGATCAGTGCGCTGAGGCCTTTGCCGAGCGCAGGACGTTTTTCCATAGCAGTCACCAGTGAGCGCCCATGAGTGGGCAGGAAACGGCGAACGCGTGTGGACGTGAATTGCCGATGAGCGCTGCGGTTCGCATTCAAGCGGCCGCGGTCGAGCGCTCGAGGACTTCACGCGCAAGCGCGAGGTACGCCTCGGCGCCGCGCGACTTGATGTCGTACACGATCACCGGCATTCCGTGGCTCGGGGCTTCGCCGAGGCGCACGTTGCGCGGAATCACGGTGCGGAAGACCTTCTCCTTGAAGAACTCGCGGACGTCGGTTGCGACCTGCTGGCCGAGATTCGTCCGCTCGTCGAACATGGTCAGCAGCACGCCTTCGATGTCGAGCGTGGGGTTGAGCGCCGCGCGGACGCGCCGCATCGTGCCAACGAGATCGGCCAGACCCTCGAGCGCGAAGTACTCGCAGTGCAGCGGAATGATCACCGCGTCGGCGGCGACGAGGGCGTTCAGCGTCAGGAGACCCAGCGAGGGCGGACAGTCGACGAAGATCCAGTCGTAGGCATCGCGCGTCGACGCGAGCAGGTCGCGTAGCCGCTCCTCGCGGCCCGGGAGCGACACCATCTCGATCTCCGCGCCCGTGAGGTTGCGGTCCGCGGGAATGAGGTCCAGCCGCTCCACAGACGTGGACAGGACGAACGGCCGCGCGTCTTCGACAGGCTCGGCACTGGTCAGCGCGTTGTAGACGGTTCCGGCATCGGTCGCCTGGCCCTTCTTCCCGACGCCGCTCGTGAGGTTGCCCTGCGGATCAACATCGACGAGGAGCACGCGCTGCCCCCCGCGCGCGAGCGACGCCGCCAGGTTGATGGCGGTTGTGGTTTTCCCGACGCCGCCCTTCTGGTTGGCGACGGCAACGATGCGACCCATCGATGATTTGGAACGGCGTGCTCTGGTAATCGACCTAATACAGCGAGAGCTTGTAGGCTTGCCGCAAGAGGATACGAGACCTAGGGGTAATCGTCAACGATTTGTTCCACGTGGAACACGACCGAGAAGCGTCATGACAGTCGGCGAGCAGAGTTCGACCGTCCTGATCACATCAAAACCGGGCACGACGACCTTGGCCGCGCCGAACACCACGAGGCGGCCGGACTCTATCAGCAGGGACGACGCGGCAGCTGCGAACTTGGCATCGAGCTTCACAGCACGCACGGTGACGAGATCAGCCTGGCCGACGAAGCCGGACAAGTCCTCGAACCGTGCGTTCGTCACTTCGGCATTCGACAGGCCCAGCACCCGCACCGCCTCGCGGAGAAATGCCGCCTTCCTCTGTCTCGCCTCCACCATCGTCAGAAGCCAGTCGGGCCACAGGATCTTCAGCGGTATCGCCGGCGAGCCGCCACCCGAGCCCAAGTCCAGCCAGACAGGCGTGACCGACGCGGGACCGGCCGCCGGAACCACGTGACTCGCCGCCACAATCGGCTCGACGAACAGCCGATCGACGGTTTCATCGCGAAGAGGATCGAGCGACAGCGCCGTCAGGTTCACCGCCCGATTCCAACGCGCGAGCAGACGGAAATAGGTTTCGAACGCCTCGAGTGCTGGAGGCGTGACGTGGCCACCAGCGCGTTCGACGCGCGCACGCAACCGCTCGCGGAATCCTGCCGCCGTCACGCGCGGACGCCCGGCGCGAGCCGCCCGACGTACGCGCCGAGGACTGCGACGGCGGCTGGCGTGACACCGGGAATCCGGAGCGCCTGGCCGAGCGTGTCCGGCTGGACCTGCCGCAATCGATGCACCACCTCACGGGAGAGACCCGGGACGCGCTCGAACGGAAAGTCACGCGGGATCCGCCGCCGTTCGTCGCGCCGTGCGCGCTCGATCTCACTCTCCTGGCGTTTCAGATAGCCCGCGTACTTGACTGCGGTCTCCGCGCTCGCGACATCAAGAGACGGTTGCAGCCTATCGAGCGCGAACTGCGGAAGCTGACCAGCCGCGATGAGATCGGCAAGACGCGTTTCGGGCTGTCGGAGCAGGTGACTTGCTGGAATGCTGTCGCCAGCCGGCGACTTCACGATCGTCTCATCGAGGACGACGAGATTGCGTGCAAAGCGTGCGTGTCTCGCCTCGAAACCTTCCCAACGCTGATCGTCCACGAGGCCTGCGGCGCGCCCGCGCGGAGTCAGCCTCATGTCGGCGTTGTCGATTCGCAGCAGCAGACGATGCTCCGCGCGCGAGGTGAACATGCGGTAGGGCTCGAGACATCCTTTCGTGATGAGGTCGTCGACCAGGATGCCGATGTACGCTTCGTCCCGGCCTAGTTCCAGGCCCGGTCCCGCTCCCGCACGATGCGCGGCGTTCACGCCGGCAATGAGCCCCTGTGCGGCCGCTTCTTCGTAGCCTGACGTGCCGTTGATTTGTCCCGCGAGGAACAGACCCGCAACACGCTTCGTCTCCAGTCGCCGCGTCAATTCAGTCGGCTGGACGAAGTCGTACTCGACAGCGTAACCGGGGCGCAGCAGAACGGCATCTTCCAGTCCCGGCAGCGCGTGCACGAGATCGGTCTGCACGTCTCGCGGCAGCGACATCGAAAAGCCGTTGACGTAGATTTCGCGAGCCGAGACACCCTCTGGCTCGAGGAAGATCTGATGCCGTTCCCTGTCGGGGAAGCGGATGATCTTGTCCTCGAGCGACGGGCAATAACGCGGGCCGATGCCGGAGATCTGCCCGTTGAAGAGCGGCGAGCGATCGACGTTCGCGCGCACGATGTCGCGGACGCGATCGTTGGTGTGAATCAGCCAGCAGTCGATCTGCTCGCGCTCGATCGGATTCGACAGGAACGAGAACGGGACCGGCGTCGCGTCCCCGCGTTCCAGCTGGAAGCGGCCCTCGGCGACGTGCCGCGCGAAGTCGATGCTCTCGCGGGCCAACCGCGGCGGCGTCCCTGTCTTCAGGCGCCCCCACTCGAAGCCGATCGCCTTCAGCGATTCAGCGAGATCGCGCGACGGCGGTTCGCCGTGCCGGCCGGCCGGAAGCTGCTCCAGCCCGATGTGGATCAATCCATTGAGGAACGTGCCGGTAGTGACGACGATCGAGCGACACGCGTACGAATCGCCGTCTTCGAGCGCCAGGCCAGTGATGCGGCCGTTGGCGGCGAGAATTCGGCCAGCCTTGCCAATCAGCCATTCGACGTTCGGCTCGCGATCGAGCGCGTCGCGCATCCACCGGCCGTACGCCCGCTTGTCGGCCTGCGCGCGCGGCGACCAGACCGCCGGTCCCCGGCTGCGATTGAGCAGTTTGAACTGGATGCCTGTCGCGTCGATCGCCCGGCCCATGAGGCCGCCGAGCGCGTCGATTTCGCGGACGAGATGACCCTTCGCGGTCCCGCCAACGGCGGGATTGCACGGCATCTGCGCGACCGTGTCCGTCGAGAGCGTGCAGAGGCCGACGCGAACGCCGAGTCGGGCCGCAGCGTATGCCGCCTCGCACCCGGCGTGCCCCGCGCCGATCACGATGACGTCGAATTCCCCTCGGCTCATTTGCCGACGCAGAATCTCGCGAAGATGTGTGTCAGCAGATCGTCGCTCGTGCGGCGACCGCTGATTTCTTCCAGCGCTGCGCGCGCGTCAGCCAGATCAGCGAGGACGAACTCTTCCGACAGCGAGGCGTTCGCCGACACTGCCGTGCGCGCGCGCAGCAGGGCGGCGTGGGCGCGCTCGACGAGCGCCACATGGCGAACGTTGGTGATCGACGGCCGATCGCGCTGGAGATCGGCGTCGAGCGCCGCGGCGATCCCGTTCCGCAGCGCGTCGAGGCCGGCGCCGGTCGCAGCCGACACTTCAACCACCCCCGGCGCGCGCCATGCCGCGGGCAGATCGGCCTTATTGGCTACGCAAAGTACTTTTCCGACGGAACTACTTGGCAGATCCATACTGTCGGCCCGCGGCTGCGACAGATCCTCCACGCGGAGCACCAGGTCGGCCACCCCGGCGCTCTGACGGGCGCGCGCGACGCCTTCCGCCTCCACGACGTCCCGGACCGCTCGCAGCCCCGCCGTGTCGACCAGCGTCACCCGCAAACCCTGGAGGTCGACGAGCTCCGAGACCAGATCGCGCGTCGTGCCGGGGACGTCCGTGACGATCGCCCGCGCGCTCCCCACCAGCGCGTTGAAGAGACTCGACTTGCCGACGTTTGGCTCGCCGACGATCACGACCAGCAGTCCGTCGCGAACCATCCGCCCGCGCCGCGCGTCACGAAGGAGTGCCTCGGTCTTCTCCAGCACGCCATCGAGCTCGCCGCTCACCGCTCCTGGATCGACGAAATGATAGCCTTCCTCGGGAAAGTCGACCGACGCTTCCAGCCGCGCCACGACGTCGAACAGCGATGCGTCGATCTCCGCGATGGCACGGGTCAGCGTGCCGTCGAGTTGATCGAACGCGGCCCGTGCCTGCAGCGGCGTGACCGCGTCGATCAGGTCGGCGACCGCCTCGGCCTGCATGAGATCGATTCGGCCGTTCAGAAATGCACGCAGCGTGAACTCGCCCGGCTCCGCGTGACGCGCGCCCGCCGCCATCGCAGCGGCGACGATTGCATGCAGGACCACCGGGCTCCCATGCGCGCTGATCTCGACCACGTCGTCTCCGGTGTACGAGTGCGGCGCAGGGAAGAGCGTGACGACGGCGTGATCGATCGCGTCGGCGGGGCCCGTCGGATCGCCATCCTTCAGGCGGATCGTCGCAAACGTCGCGTGGCGCGGCGCGAGAGGCCTCTCGCGCCCGATCAACGCGCACGCGAGCGGGTGCGCGTCCGGACCGCTCAGCCTCACGACACCAATGCCGCCGCGACCCGGCGGCGTCGCGATCGCGACAATCGTGTCTTCAGTAGAAAACCGCATCGGGCTGGGTCCTGGGCTGGGGGCTGACCGATTCAGCGCGCCGCTGATCGTGCCCGGCCGTGGCCCTACTTGCGCAGCTGGATCAACACCGTCTTCGAGAACGCGTCGCCGACGCTCTCCGTCGTCACGCCCGACACTTCGGCCACGGCCATGTGCACGATGCGGCGTTCGTAGGGATTGAGCGGCCCGAGCTGCTGTTCGAGTCCGGAGTCCTTGGCTTTCTCCGCCAGGAACTTCGCCATTTTCCGCAGCTCGATATCCTTCCCCTTGCGGTATTCCAGTGCGTCGATGAAGACGCGCTTCTCGCTCTCGTGGCCGCGGCCGTACGACGAGTCGACGATGTGCTGCAGCGCCTTGAGCGGCTCACCGCGATGCCGGACGAGGAGCTCGGCTTCCTCCCCGGTGATGTTGAGACGCGGGCCGTCAGCGGTCTCCTCGACCGCGACGGCAGCCTCGATCCCGAACGCCGCGATGACCTGGTTCAGAAAGTCGACGATGGCCGTGGTGTTCATAGCGTCAGTTGTTGTCGCGGGCCGCCTCGGTGCGGCCGGCGCCGACCCGCTTCATCCGCCGTTCTGACGCCGACGCGCCCGCCGGCCGCCCGACCTTCGGCGGTCCGATCAGGTAGTTGGTCAGGTACTGCTGGCCGATTGCCCAGACGTTGTTCACGAACCAGTACAGCGCCACGCCCGCCGGATACCACAGGAAGAGGAAGGTGAAGAAGATCGGCATGAACAGCATCATCTTCTGCTGCACCGGATCCATACCGGTGGCCGGCGCAAGTCGCTGCTGCCAGATCTGGCTCAATCCCATCAGGATCGGCACCACGAAATACGGATCGTGCGCCGAGAGATCG
Organism: Vicinamibacterales bacterium; assembly: GCA_035259385.1. Classification (GTDB taxonomy): domain Bacteria; phylum Acidobacteriota; class Vicinamibacteria; order Vicinamibacterales; family CAVVIG01; genus QHWK01. The sequence continues at coordinate 21,845 of DATFWL010000533.1, forward strand.
TGAATCCACCCGAACCAGGGCGCGCCGCGCAGCTCGATGGCCGTGGACAACAGCGCGTAGAACGCGAAGATGAACGGGAAGGTGAGGAGCATCGGCACGCAGCCGCTGGCCGGATTGACGCCGCGCTCCTTGTAGAGCGTCATCAGCTCCTGATTCATCTTCTGCTTCGCCGGATCGGTCGCTTTCAGGTTCTTGTAGCGATCCTGGATCGCCTTCACCTCCGGCTGAATCTCCTGCATCTTCCGCATCGACACCACGCTCTTGTGCCGCAGCGGAAACAGGATCACGTTGATGATGAAGGTGAGGATGATGATCGACCAGCCGTAGTTGCCGACGTAGCCGTTCACCCACTTCAGCGATCGCAGCAGCGGCACGACGATGACCGTGAAGGTGCCGAAGTTGATCGAGCGAGCGAGGTCTGGATCGATGGCGGTGAGCAGATCGAAGTCCTTCGGTCCCACGAAGAACTTCTGCGCGTTGCCGGCGTGCGGCTCGATGGTGTACGAAACCAGCTCGCGCACCGCAGCCTTCGGGTCGGGGGAAGGAATCGCCACCGGCTGGAACGTGAGCTTGCTCGACCCGGGCTCGAGCGCCACGGTCATGAAGTAGTTGTCGTCGACGCCGGCGTACTTGAAGTCGCCGTCGTACACCGGTTGCTTGGCGATCGCGGACGCGTCGAGGCGCACGACCTTGCCGCCCTGATGCAGAAGGCCTTCAGCTTTCGACGTGTAGCGGCTGACTTCGGCGACGTCGCCGACGGCGGGGCCCCAGACGATCGCCGGCGTGAGGCTGCGCTCGCCGTCTCTGACCGTTGCGCGGACCGTCACGGTGAACGACGCCGGCTCGACGTGAAACTCCTTCACGGCCTGCACACCGCCGCTGCTCCGGTATTCGAACCGGACATCAGCGGGCGCCGAATCGAGCGGGGCAGTCGGTGCGCCGCTCACGGTATACAGCGACGTGTTCAAAACGCTGTCGACCGCGTCGGTTCCGGTCCGGAGCGTGAACGGCAGCGGCTGTGTGTTGATCGTGGTCTCGATGAGTTCCTGTGGCTCCCCCGCCTGGTTCAAGTAGCGCTTCAGTCGCCAGCTCTTGAGCCGTGCGCCACGGTTGGTGAAGACGGCAACCACATCGCGCGTTTCGATGCGAACGTCACGCTCGGCCGTATCGCCGAGCAGCGTGGCCGCCGGCGCCGTGGGATTCGATTCGACCGCCGCGGGCGGCGTTGCCGCCTCGGCGCTCGGCGCAGATGCCGGCGATGTGGAGGCCGCGTTCTGGCTCGAACCGGTCGCGGCCGGCGCGGTAGTCTTGGCTCCCTGGCCGGCCGCCGGCTTGGCAACCGGCTTCACGAACAGCGCCTGCCAGGTGTACAGCACCAGGAAGGCCAGGAAAATTGCGAGGAGAACGCGTCGTTCCATTTACGAGGGGACCGGGTCGTGACCGGCGGCGCACAGCGGCTGGCAGCGCATTAAACGGCGGGCGGCAAGCCAGCAGCCACGAATGACACCGTGGCGCTGGATGGCGATGGCTGCATACTCCGAGCACGACGGCAGGAAGCGGCAGGAGCCCGTAAAATATGGTGAAACAAGCAGCTTATACGCAGCGAGCAGCCACAGTGCCGCGCGGACACCGACCGTGGGATCAGCGCGTTCGCGGCAATCGGCGGGCGATGAGGTTTCGATAGTCGGCTTCAAGGGCGTTCAGGCTGGCGTCGAGGAGATCGCGCTTCGGCACGACGACGACGTCGAAGCCATGGGCGATTTTATTACGACGAAAAACCTCTCGAATCAGTCGCTTAGCTCTATTTCTCCGAACCGCGCCGCCGAGCTTGCGTGTGGCGGCGATGCCGAGACGGCCGACCCCGAGATCGTTGGCCAGCAGGAACACGGTTGCAAAGCGGCTATACACTTTGACGCCGCGATCGTAGATCCGTTGAAATTCTGCGCGGCGGCGGATCCGCTCGGCTGGTCGGAACTGCAATTATTCGCTGCTGACCGTGAGCCGCTTGCGCCCCTTTGCGCGGCGGCGTTTCAGCACCAGACGGCCGTTTTTCGTGCTCATTCGGACGAGAAATCCATGCGTCCGCTTCCGGCGGCGCGTATTCGGCTGAAACGTGCGCACTCCCTTGGCCATGAGATCCCTTCGCAGTGAAAACGAACCTTCAATGTTAGCGAACGCGTTCGAAGGGTGTCAATCGATGCGGAGTGTGCTACAGTCTGCGTCCTTCCCGGGGTGCCCTGCCAGACCGTGAATGCCGCAGTAAATCCATGCAGCTTTGGTCTCTCGCCAGAGTTTTCCACACCTGTGGAAAAACCTGTGGAAAATCGCCCAAATGAACGTCTGGGACCAGATTCTCGCTCGTATCGAAACGAAGGTGAACCGTCACTGCTTCTACACCTGGTTCCGGCCGACGTCGTTCATCGCCGAAGACCGGACCTCGATCGTCGTGCGCGTGCCCAACGCCGTATTCATGGACTGGCTGACGAAACATTATTCTGGCGTGCTGGCGGAAGCGATGGCCGAAGTGAAACGTCCGAATCTGAACCTGCAATTCGTCCCGGATTCCAGCGGTCACGCATCAGCGATTCCGCTGAACGCCGACGAAGCCGCCGTCCTGGACGGTGAGCCGGAAGCGGCGCCGCCGCCAGGCACAACGGGCCTCAATCCCCGCTACACGTTCGACAGTTTCATCGTCGGATCGTCGAACCAGTTCGCGCATGCGGCCTGTCGCGCGGTGGCCGAGGCGCCGTCGCGATCCTACAATCCGCTGTTCATATACGGCGGCGTGGGGCTCGGCAAGACGCACCTGATGCACGCGGTCGGGCAATACGTCCTCGATCACGACCGGAATCTGAAGCTCACCTACATCTCGTCAGAGCGATTCATGAACGAGATGATCAACGCGGTCCGCTACGACCGCGTGCTCGACTTCCGCGAGCGGTATCGATCCGTCGACGTGCTGCTCGTCGACGACATCCAGTTCCTCGCCGGCAAGGAAGGCACCCAGACCGAGTTCTTCCATACCTTCAACGCGCTGTACGATTCGCAGAAACAGATCGTGCTCAGCAGCGATAGTCCGCCGCACGAGATTCCGTCGCTCGAGGAGCGCCTGCGTTCGCGGTTCGAGTGGGGACTGATCGCCGACATCCAGCTGCCGGACTTCGAAACGAAAGTCGCGATTCTGAAGAAAAAGGCGGAGACCGAGGCAGTTCCGCTGCCTGACAACGTGGCGATGTACATCGCCGGGAAGATCAAGTCGAACATTCGCGAACTGGAAGGCTCGCTCATTCGATTGGTCGCCTATGCGTCATTGACCGGGCAGGAGATCTCGCTGCCGCTGACTCAGGAGGTGCTGAAGAACGTCCTCGAACACGATGAGAAAGCCGTCACGATCGAGGCGATTCAGAAGTTCGTGGCGGACTACTACAACCTCAAAATGGCCGAATTGAAGTCACGGAACAACTCGAAATCGGTGGCCATGCCCCGGCAGATTGCGATGTACCTCTGCAAGTCGCTCACGCACGCCTCGCTCCCGGAGATAGGGCGAAGCTTTGGCGGGAAGCACCATTCGACGGTGATCCACTCCATCCGCAAGGTCGAGGACCTGCGGAGGAGAGACGGAAATTTCAACATCCTCATCGGCAATTTTCTTGAGGGATTTCGCTGATCTCACCGGTTTTCCACAGCAGGTTTCCACAGGGGCTGCGGATCGCTGTGCATGGTCGAGCCGCCGATCGAAGAAGGATCGAAAGTCCTTAATTGGAGGACCTTTTTCATCACGTTTTTTCCACAACGTAAGTCACTCATACGCAACGACTAATAGCCTCGCTTCACTTTTCAACACAGTATCTTTTCCTATATAATTCTTCCTTCTCGAACTCCTCTCCTTTAGGGGATCGCGGGCGTCCAACCCCGCCCTTTTCGAGGTCAGCCACAGCCATGGAACTTGTCGTCAGGAAGAATGACCTACTGCGAGAACTGCAACTTTTCCAGGGGATCGTCGAGCGAAAAAATACGATTCCCATTCTGGCGAACGTGCTGATGGAAGCGAAGGGGGATCAGGTGAGCTTCCTCGCCACCGATCTCGAGGTTGGGCTTCGCAGCATGTGCAAAGCATCGGTCGCCAAGAGCGGCGCGTTGACTCTGCCGGCCAAGAAGTTCTACGAAATCATCAAGGCTCTTCCGGAAACCGACATCCGCATTGCCGAAGACAAGGGGGGCGTCAAAGTCGCAGCCGATCGCTTCGACTCCCGGATGCAGACCTTGCCTCGGGAGGATTTTCCTATGCTGCCGCAGGCCGGCGGTGCGCCCACAGCCACGCTCCCGCGGGCCTCGCTGAAGGAAATGGTCGTGAAGACGCAGTTTGCGATCACCGGTGAGGACACGCGGTACTTTCTGAACGGCGCGCTGTTCGTGCTCCGACCGGACTCGATGAGCCTGGTCGCGACCGACGGGCACCGGCTTGCGCTCGTCACCGTCGCTCGCGATCCGAAAGCCACCAAGGACGTCGACGAGGTCAAGGCGATCCTGCCCAAGAAGACGCTTGGCGAACTCGCGCGCCTGCTGCAGGACGGCGACGACGACATCCGCTACGAGCGAGGCGAGAATCATCTGTTTTTCGACGTCGGCGGGCGGTTGCTGATCTCGCGGATGATCGACGGGCAGTTTCCGGCCTACGAGCGCGTGATTCCAAAGGGCAACGACAAGCACGTCGAGTTCGAGCGCGATCGGCTGACCAACGCCGTCAAGCGCGTCGCGCTGTTGTCGAACGAGCGATCCCGCGCGGTGAAAATCCAGATCGAGCAGGGCAAAGTCGACGTCACCTCAAGCAGTCCGGATCTCGGCGAAGCCAAAGAGACGCTGCCGGTGGAATACACGGGAGCGTCGATGCAGATCTGCTTCAACGCGCAGTACGTGCTCGATTTTCTGTCCGCGGTGTCCACCGACGTGGTCTCGCTGGATCTGAAGGACGAAGTGAGCCAGGCGGTGATGAAGCCGATTGGCGCTGAAGCCTACGACTACACCTACGTGATCATGCCAATGCGGGTCTGATGGAACACACCGATCGCACGCAATCTCCCGACGAACCACAGCCACTGACGCCGGAAGTGCCATCCGGAAGCAACGGCCATGGTGTCGTCGAAGGCGCGGACGACTACGGCGCCGACAAGATCAAGGTTCTCGAAGGGCTCGAAGCTGTCCGCAAGCGACCTGCCATGTACATCGGGTCGACCGGGCCGACCGGGCTGCATCACCTGGTCTACGAGATCGTCGACAACTCGATCGACGAAGCGCTGGCCGGGTTCTGCGATCAGGTCAACGTCACCATCCACATCGACGGCAGCGTCACGGTCGTGGACAACGGGCGCGGCATTCCGGTCGACAAGCACGAGAGCGGCAAGTCGGCGGCGGAGGTCGTGCTGACGGTGCTGCACGCCGGCGGGAAGTTCGAGAACAGCGCCTACAAGGTGTCGGGCGGACTGCACGGGGTCGGCGTGTCCGTGGTGAACGCGCTCTCCGAACAGCTGGATCTCGAAATCTGGCGCAACGGCCAGGTGTATCAGCAGTCGTACGAGCGCGGCGCGCCGGCCGGCGACCTCGAGGTCACCGGCACCACCAAGAAGCGCGGGACGAAAATCACCTTCAAACCGGACGAGCAGATCTTCGAAACGCTGGTCTTCAGCTTCGACACGCTGGCGCAGCGCCTGCGCGAGCTCGCGTTCCTGAACGGAGGAATCCTGATCACGCTGGACGACGAGCGTGACGGGAAGAGTCACAAGTTCCACTACGAGGGCGGCATCGTCTCGTTCGTCACGCACTTGAACAAGAACAAGGCGGCGGTGAACGAGAAGCCGATCTACATGCGCGGCGAGAAGGATGGCATCGACGCCGAGATGGCGCTGCAGTGGAACGACGGCTACGCGGAGACGATCTACACCTTCGCCAACAACATCAACACGCACGAGGGCGGGACGCATCTCTCGGGCTTTAAAGCGGCGCTGACGCGCACCATCAATTCCTACGCGACCAAGAACAATCTCGCCAAGGACCTGAAGGAAAGCGTCTCCGGCGAGGACATCCGCGAGGGGCTCACCGCGGTCATCAGCGTCAAGATTCCGCATCCGCAGTTCGAGGGCCAGACGAAGACGAAGCTCGGAAACACCGAGGTGAAGGGGATTGTCGAGGCGATCCTCAACGACAAGCTGGGTGCCTACCTCGAAGAGAATCCGACCGTCGCGCGCCGCATCGTCGGTAAGGCGATCGACGCGGCCCGGGCGCGGGAAGCGGCCCGCAAGGCGCGGGATCTCGTGCGTCGCAAGGGCGCGCTCGACGGCAGTTCGCTGCCCGGGAAGCTCGCCGACTGCCAGGAGCGCGATCCCTCGTTGAGCGAGCTCTACATCGTCGAGGGTGAGTCGGCAGGCGGTTCAGCGAAGCAGGGGCGCGATCGGCGCTTCCAGGCGATCCTGCCGCTCAAGGGCAAGATTCTGAACGTCGAGAAAGCGCGCTTCGACAAGATGCTCGGCAGCGACGAGATCAAGACGATGATCGCCGCGCTGGGGTGTGGCATCGGCGCCGAGGACTTCGACATCGAGAAGCTGCGCTACCACCGCATCATCATCATGACCGACGCGGATGTGGACGGGTCGCACATCCGCACGCTGCTCCTGACCTTCTTCTACCGGCAGCTGCCGAAGATCATCGAGAACGGCTACGTCTACATTGCGCAGCCGCCGCTGTTCCGCGCCAAACGCGGCAAGAGCGAGACCTACATCAAGGACGAGCGGGAGCTCGACGCGTTCCTGATCCGGCGCGCCACCGAAGCGCGCGTTGTGCGGGTCCCGTCGACCGGCATCGAGATCGCCGGCGCCGACCTCGAGAAGCTGCTGCACAAGATGATCGCGCACCAGAAGCTGCTGCAGGTCGTCGAACGCCGCGGTCATCCGCGCGAGATTATCGACGCGCTCGTGGCGGCAGGCGCCGATCGCGAGTACTTCGCCGACAAGGATCGCCTGGAGGATCTCTGCAGGACGCTCACCACTCCGGTGCGCACTGTCACTGTTCGGCGCGACGAGGAGCACAACCGCTATCTCCTCCATGTCGAAGATCGCTCCGCCGGCTATCCGCGGCAGCACACCATCGGCGTCGATTTCGTGACCACCGGTGAGTACCGCACGCTGCTTGCGAACCATCGCGAGATTGCGTCGCTCACCGGCGACATCGTCGTGTCGGCGACCGCTGAGCTGCCCGACGAAACCGGGGAGCCGAGCGCGGCCACCGACGACACCGGCATTGGCGGCGGGCCGGCCGACGAAGCAACGAAGCTCGCTGCCGAGCCGAAGGATCGGGTGCGGAAGCCCTCGAAGCTCGCCCAGCAGGACATCACGCTGCACTCGATCGACGAACTCATCGAGTTCTTCATCGCCGCCGGCAAGAAAGGCGTTGCGGTGAACCGATACAAGGGGCTCGGCGAGATGAACCCCGAGCAACTCTGGGCGACGACGATGGATCCGGAGGCGCGGACGCTGTTGCAGGTCCGCGCGGAAGATCACACCGAGGCCGACCTGATGTTCACGACGCTGATGGGCGATCAGGTCGA
>DATFWL010000534.1:0-4713 GCA_035259385.1 Vicinamibacterales bacterium
CCGACGACCAGATCGTACCCGGACAGCTCCGCTTCGGTGGCCACGGTGCGCCGGTATTCGGGGACGACGCCGACCGACGCCAGCCGCTGCCGCAGCAGCGTCAACAGCGCCAGCCGGCCGATTGCCGCGAACCCGACGCCGTCGATGACCACGCGCTCGCCGCGGTGGAACAGCGCGAGATCGGTCCATCGCTGCAGCGCCGATGCAATCAGACGATGGGTCTCCTCGTCGTCGTGGCGCAGGAAGTCGAGCGCGCGATCGGAGAAAACGACGCCGAAGCCGAACGTCGAATCGGCGTCGTGCTGCTCGACGATCCGGAGGTCGTGCCGCGGCCCGTAGCGCTTCACCAGGTACGCCAGGTAGAGGCCCGCTGGTCCGGCGCCAACGATCAGGATCTTCAACGCGGGTCCCGCGCCAACCGTGCGGCGATGATCTCGCGCAGCTCGCGCTTCAGGATTTTGCCAACCGGGCTGAGCGGCAGCTCGGCCGCGATCTCGAGTCGCTCGGGCAGCTTGAACGCGGCGATCTGCTGCGCGCGCAGGAAGGCGATCAGCTCGGCGAAGCTCAGTGTCTCGCCGGGACGCGGAACGACGAAGGCGCACGCCTTCTCGCCGAACACCGGATCGGGCATTGCAACCAGTGCCGCGAGCTTCACTTTCGGGTGCGCGACCATCAGCGCCTCGATCTCCTCGCACGAGATCTTTTCGCCGCCGCGGTTGACGAAGTCCTTGCGTCGCCCTTCCGCGTACAGATACCGACCGCGCCGGCGCACGATGTCGCCCATGCGATAGAAGCCGTCGGTCGTGAACGCCTCGGTGTTCTTCTCGGCGGCGTCGTAGTAGCCGCGGATCGTGTATGGCCCGCGGGTGATCAGCTCGCCGGCCTCGCCGTCCGGCACCTCGCGCCCATCGTCATCGACCACCACGATCTCGTCGGCATCGCACACCGGCGCGCCCGAGCTGTGCAGCAGCCGCTCGTCGTCGTCGTCCAGTCGCGTCATGTTGATGAGCCCTTCAGCGGTGCCGTAGATCTCCTGCGGCGTGACGCCGAAGCGCTCGCGCAGGCGTTGGCGCAGCTCCGGCGCGAGTCGCGCGCCGCCGTTCTGCACGACGCGCAGTGACGCAAGATCGAAGCGCTGCTCGACGTGCGCCTCGAGCCAGCCGGCGATCAGCGGCACCACGGCAGCGATCACCGTCACGCGCTCACGCTGCACGGTCGTGAACACCGCGTCGGTGTCCGTCGACGGCGACACGGCGACCGCGCCGCCGAAGGTGAGCGCGCCCAGGATCCCGGGCGACGCCAGGTTGTAGTTGTGGCCGAGCGGCAGGATCGCCATGAAGACGGTGCGTTCGTCGAACCCCGCCGCCGTGCCGCACAGGCGCGCGTTCAGCGCGTAGTCCTGGTGCGTGCGCGGGATCAGCTTCGACATCGACGTCGTGCCGCCGGACAGCAGCATCGTGCAGACCTCGGCCGGATCGACCGTCACCGGAGGTTCGTCGAAGTCGCCGTCGCGCAGCAGGTCGGCCAGAGCGTGTTGCCCACGCAGTGGCTCGCCCAAGACGATGACGTGGCGCAGCGACGACGCCTCGGCGCGCAGCGCGTCGGCCATCGTGCGGAAGTCGAACGTGCCGGCGCGATCGCCGATCACGTAGGCGGTCGCTCGCGAGGCGTTCAGGAAGTGCCGCAATTCCGCCTGGCGGTGCGAACGCAGTGCCATCACCGGGATCGCGCCGATCCGCGCGAGCGCGAAGTAGACGAGCACGAACTCCGCGGCGTTCGGCAGTTGCATCACCACGCGGTCACATGGCGCGATGCCGAGTGCGAGCAGGCGCGCGGCGAGCCGTGTGGCGTCGCGATGCAGGTCGGCGTAGGTCCAGCGCCGATCGCCTTCGATCAGCGCGATCTGGCGGGGCCAGCGTGCTGCGCCGCGGCGGACGATGTCGAACAGAGCCGTGTCGTCCCAGTAGCCTTCGCGGCGGTAGCGTGCGGCCGTGTCGGCGGGCCAGGCCACAGTGCCGGCAAGCATCACCCCTCCTCGAGCGTCGCAGTCTAGCCTCCAGGGCCGAGTCGCGTCGATCACCGGCGCGCCGTCGCACCGGCTCAGGAAGGCTACTTCACCACGCGGCGTGGAAACCCGGGGCGGAGGTACGAGGTCTCGCCTGATGGCCAGCGGTTCCTGCGACGCCGGCCGTTCAATGAATCGCGCGCATGAGGCCCGTGACGACGCCGGCAAACACCGCTGATTTCACTCGGTCCGCAGGGCGTCGACGGGCGCGACGCGTGTCGCTCGGCGCACGGGTACGTAGCTCGCCAGCAGCGCGGCGGTGGTCAGAACGATCGCCGCTGTCGTGAGGACCGCCGGATCGAACGGGCTGACCTGGAGCAGGAAACGGCTCGCGAGCCGGCCGATCGCGATCGCGAGCAGCGCACCGATTGCCAGTCCGATCCCGGCCGTTCGCGCCCCTTCCGTCAGGAGCTGACGTTCGACATCGGCCGCAGTCGCGCCGAGCGCCATGCGAATGCCGATTTCGCGCGTTCGGCGGGACACGTCGTACGCTTTCAATCCGTAGACGCCGACCGCGGCAAGCAGCAGCGCGAGCACACCGAACGCTCCAAACAGCGTCGCTGCGGCGCGAACGCCCCACGATGAAATGCTCGTGTCACGCAGGCCGGTCATTGTCTTCGCGAAGACGATCGGCAGGCTCGGATCGATCTGCTGCAGCTCCTTCCGAATCGTCGCGAGCTGCGCCGCTTCAGGTCCCGCCGTGCGGATGTGTAGGTACATCTCGGTCGTGAAGTGCGACCCATACGGAAGGTACAGATGCGACTTCGGCATCAGATCGAACAGATCGTGCCTCAATGCCGGCACGACGCCCACGATGATGTACGGCTGCGCCGTCTCCGCCTGGCGCACCCGCCACAATACGCTCCGCCCGATTGGATCGGCGTCGCCGAACAGTTGCCTGGCCAGCTGAACGTCGACGATCGCGATCGGCGGCCCCGAGTCGGTCTGTTCTTCCGCGAGCGTGAACTCGCGACCGCGCACCATCGGAAGGCCGAGCGTGTCGAAGTAGTCTGACCCGATCACGTCGAACGTCGCGTCGATCTCGGCGGCGTCCGGCGGCACGCGGGCGCGACCGCTCATCATGAGGTCGCCGAACGCGACCGTCGAGGCGAAGCTGGCGCGCTCCACACCGGGCGTGTTGCGAAGGCGCTGCAACGCCCGCTGGTAGGTTCCGCGCGTCCGTGCGCGATCGTAGCCGGCGAGGCTCGGGTCGAGCTCGACGACCAGCTGCCGCACCATCGGAAAGCCGGCGTCGATTGCGGCCGCGTTGACCGCGCCCCGCGTGAACAGGCCGGCGGCGACGACCAGCGCGAGCGACGCGGCGAGCTGAGCGACGACGAGCCAGGAGTTGGCGCGCCGCGACACCTGGCCCGACTCGCCCCTCAAATCGGAGGCCACGTCCGGATTCGAGAGCGACCACGCGGGGCCGAGCGCGAAGAGCGCGGCGCTGCCAATGGCGAACGCGACGGCAGCGCCGACCAGCCGCGGCGAAGGGGCGACGAGGAAATCGATCCCGAAGGTGACGATGCCACCAATCCATGCGGCGAGCGCTCGCGTCATCCACCAGCCGATGACGAGGCCAATGACGGCGCCGGCGGTGGACAACATCAGCCCTTCGACGAGGAGCTGCTGCACGATCCGACGCCGGCCACTGCCAATCGCCAGACGGATCGCGATGTCGCGCCGGCGCGCGGCGCCGCGCGCAAGCATCAGATTGGCGAGGTTGAGGCAGGCGATGACGAGGACGAGTGTCGATATCAACGACAGAAGGGCGCCGAGCGCCACGAGCGGACCGTCACTCTGGGGTCGCGAGCTGACACCGGTGCGCTGGAGACCGGCGACGATGACCGTCCGGTCGCGGTCGCTCTCCGGATTCGTCTCGCCGATCCGCCGCTCGAACACGTCCAGAGCGGGCCCTGCGGATGACCGCGTGACGCCCGGCGCGAGCGCGCCAGCCAGGTTCAGCGCGTAGTTCCGCCGGTCGTCGAGTCCCGTCGGTCGCTCCTTGAAGAGATCGTTCACGATGGTTTCGTACGCGCCGAGCGGCAGCCACCACTGCGGTGACACGAACGCCATGATGCCGCCAAAGCCTTTCGGCGCGACGCCGACGACAGTGAAATCGATGCCGTCGATCCTGACGGTGCTGCCGATGAACGCGGGGGCGAGTCGAGCGCGCCGCCAGACGTCGTACGAGGCGATTGCCACGGCAGCCCGGGCAGATGGCCGCTCCTCCTCCGCAGTGAAGGCTCGGCCGGCGGCGAGTTTCACGCCCAGCGTGTCGAAGTAGTTGGATGAGACGACCGCTCCGAAGGCCTGCCGGGTCAGGTCACCGTCGCGGATGCCGAGCGTCGTGAAGCTCTGAGCAAGGAGGCTCTCGAAGATATCGCGACGCTCACGAAGCTCGAGATACGCAGGATACGAGAAATTGTGATAGTCGTCCGGCCTGGTCCGGCTGCGGTTGAACACGCCGACGAGCGAATCGATCCGGCCAGGCCGCGGCTGCAGCACGAGCGTGTCCACAACTGAAAACACGCCAACGTTGGCGCCGATCCCGAGCGCGAGGATCAGGATGGCGACACCGCTGAAACCTGGCGAGCGCCGCAGCAGGCGCAGGCCGTGGCGGCAATCCTGCCGGAGATTCGTCATGC
>DATFWL010000535.1:0-3174 GCA_035259385.1 Vicinamibacterales bacterium
TCGAAGTTGGTGTGCTTGAAGATATGCATATCGCTTTCGCTCGGCTAAGGCCTTCGCAAGACGCCCACGCGGTTGATCAGATGCTCAGGGTGGCGACCTGTTTCCGGTTCGCCAGCGCCATTTCGAACAACGTCTTCGAGACGAAGATCGACGTGAACAGATTCGACAGCAACCCGATCGACAGCGTGACCGCGAAGCCGCGGATCGGGCCGGTCCCGAACTGGAAGAGAAACGCCGCCGAAATCAACGCCGCGATGTGGGTGTCGACCAGCGTCCAGAACACGCGGCCGAAGCCGGCGTTGATCGACGCGCGCACGCCTCGCTCGGCTTCGAGCTCTTCCTTGATGCGCTCGAAGATCAGCACGTTCGAGTCGACGCCGATGCCCATGGTGAGCACGAAGCCGGCGATGCCCGGCAGCGTCATCACCGCGCCGACGTAGGCCATCAGGCCGAGCAGGATCACGAGGTTGAAGATCAGCGCGACCACCGCGTTCACCCCGGAGAGCCGGTAGTAGACCAGCATGAACGAGACGACCAGCAGCAGCCCGACCACCGACGCAAGCACGCCGGAGCGGATCGAGTCGGCGCCGAGCGTCGGCCCGATGGTGCGCTCCTGGAGATAGGTCATGGTCGCGGGCAGCGCGCCGGACCGGAGGATCAGCGAGAGGTTCTGCACTTCGTCGGGCGTGAAGCTGCCGGTGATGCGCCCTTCGTTCTGAATCCGCGACTCGATGCGCGGCGCCGACTGCACACGCCCGTCGAGGATGATCGCGAGCTGGCGCCCGACGTTCTCGCCGGTCACCTTGGCGAACTTGCGCCCGCCCTCGTTGCTCAGCGTGAAGCTGACCGCGGGCTGGTTGTTCTCGTCCACCGACGCGCGCGCGTTGCGCAGGTCCGTGCCGCTCACCGCCGCCACCTTCTTCACCAGGTAGTACACGGTGCCGGCATCCGCCGGCGTGCCCGACCCCGAGGCGCCCGGCACGACATCCATGCCGTCAGGCACCTGGTTGTTCACGAGCAGCGCCTCCCGGGTCGGCGCCGGCCCCTGCTCGACGATCTTCAGCTCGAGCAGGCCCGTCGATCGGATGATCTCTTTCGCGCGCTCGACGTCGGTGACACCGGGCAGCTGCACGAGAATCTGATCGCCGTTGGTGCCCTGCTGCGCGATGCTCGGCTCGGTGACGCCCAGCTCGTTGACCCGGCGCTCGATCGTCTGGCGCGCCTGGACCACCGCTTCATCGCGCAGGTTCAGCTGGATGTTCGGCCGCATCGTGAACGTGTAGGTGCCGTTCGCGCCCGATCCGCGCTCGAAGTTGGTCGAGACTTCGTTGGCAATCTGACGGAAGGCGGCGTCCTGCGCCGGCGCCACGCCTTCGACACGGATGTGTGTCGCATCGGGCGCCTCGAGCTTCGTGAACGGCACGTTCTTCGACTTCAGCTCTTCGCGAAGGCGCTCGGTCTCCTGCTCGGTCACGAGCCGCAGTGCGTCTTCGGTCTGCACGCGCATGACGAGGTGCACGCCACCCTTCAGATCGAGCCCCAGCTTCAGCGCCTTGTCGAGCAGCCAGGTGGGCTGCTGGATGCCATACCGCTGCGCCACGAGCGGGTAGATTCCGACGGCGAAGAAGACGACGAAGACGGCGACGACCGTGACGACCTTCCACCGAAGGTTGGACATGACAGTATTCCTTATGGGTTCGCCGGCTCGACGACGGGAGGCTGGCCCTGAAGACCGCCGATCGCGGCGCGGGAGACCTTGATCCGGACCCGTGGGTTGTCGGCGACTTCGAGTTGCACGTTCTGCTCGTCGATTTTCGTGATCAGCCCGTGGATGCCGCTCGTCGTGATGACCTTGTCGTTCACCTTCAGACTGTTCAGGAACTCCTGCACCTTCTGCTGCTTGCGCCTCGCCGGCAGCAGGATGATGAAGTAGAAGATCGCCAGGATCAGCGCAAATGGGACGAGCTGCAACAGCGGGCTCGCGCCATCTGCCATCATGCCCATGGCGAACACGGGGCCAACGACCAACATCATGATTCGGGAGGCTGGCGGGACAAGCTCTGGTGGAACGCTACCCTGAAACTTTCGAACCGCCCAAGCAGTATAGCGTCCCTTATCCGGCGCATCGTGTCAAGGTAAAAGTTGAGGTTATGCAACGTGTTAAGGGTCGCCGCGGTGATCTCATTTGCGACATACAGGTGTCGCAAATATGCACGCGAGCAGGTCCGGCACGTATAGCACTCGCACGCGGGATCAACCGGCCGATCGTCCTCGGCGAAGCACGCGTTCTTGATGTTGAGCCGCCCTTCGCTCGTAAACAGCTGACCGTTCCGCGCGTTGCGCGTCGGCAGCACGCAGTCGAACAGATCGATGCCGCGCGCCACCGACTCGACGAGATCCGCCGGCGTGCCGGTGCCCATCAGGTACCGCGGACGATCGGCCGGGAGGCACGGCGTGGTCCGCGTGACCAGCTCGTACATCACCTCCGGCGGTTCGCCGACGCTGAGTCCCCCGATCGCATACGCCTCGAACCCGATCTCCACCGTCTGGCGCGCGCTCTCCTCGCGCAGGTCGGGAAAGAGACTCCCCTGCACGATGCCGAACTGAGCCTGTCCCGGATTGGTGACGGCAACATCCTGAACGACGCCGTCGCGGAGCGCCAGGAACCGATCGCGGGCGCGGCATGCCCAGCGCAGCGTCCGCTGCATCGACGCGCGCGCGATCCCACGACCCTCCGGCGTCTCCGGATGCGCGAGGCACTCGTCGAGGACCATGGCAATGTCCGACCCGAGCTGCGCCTGGATGTCGGTGGCCTTCTCCGGCGTCAGCAGATGTGCGGACCCGTCGAGGTGCGACCGGAAATGCGCACCCTGCTCGTCGACGGTCCGGCGCGCCGCCAGGCTGAACACCTGATAGCCGCCGCTGTCGGTGAGGATCGGCTTGGTCCAGCCGATGAACCGGTGCAGTCCGCCGCGGCGCGCGATCAGATCGTCGCCGGGCCGCAGGTAGAGATGGTAGGTGTTGCTCAACAGGATCTCGGCGCCGACCGATTCGAGGTCGCGATGCGTGACGCCCTTGACGGCGCCCTGCGTGCCGACCGGCATGAACGCCGGCGTCTCGACCTGACCGTGCGGCGTCGTCATCCGGCCACGCCGCGCGCCGCCATCCCGGTGT
>DATFWL010000536.1:0-12022 GCA_035259385.1 Vicinamibacterales bacterium
TCTACCGCGAGCGGATCTTCGTCGAGCATGTCGACGACGGCGCCGTCAGCGAGCTTGGCGCGGACGAGATGAATGTGATTGGCGCGTTCGCCTTTGGCCTCGTACATCAACTTGTCGGCGCGCTGAATCAGTTCGGCTGACAGGCGGCGCGCGACGAACCGGCGATCGGCGACGCGACCCAGCCAGTAGCAGACGACGCCGACGTCGACCCGCACTGGCTGCACCGAGAGGCGGCGATCTTCCAGCGTCCAATCGAAGCGCTCGACGGCTTCGCGGAAGCGCTCGCCGATGGCATGCGCCTCGTGGCAGCCGTCGAGGTCGGGGATCATGAAACAGAACTCGTCGCCGCCGAACCGCGCGTGCAGATCCTTCAGACGCGGACCGCGATCCTGCCCGGGCGTGCCGCGCTCCCGCGCCAGCAAGTCGTCGCTGCGCACCTGCTCGCGCAGCAGGGCGGCGACGCGCTCGATGATGCGATCGCCGACCGCGTGGCCGAGCGCGTCGTTGTACCACTTGAACCCGGTGATGTCGACGAGGCCGACCGCGCACCAGCGGCCGCGCTGTTCGAGCGCGAGAAACGACTCGAGCTGCTCGGAGAAGCGGCTGAAGTTCATCAGCTTCGTCTTCGGATCGCGATGCGACTTGTCCGTGAGATCGGCGACGAGCGCTTCGAAGTACCGCGCGATGCTGCTGACGGTCGCATCCCGTGCCGAGAGTTCGGTCTGCACGCGCGCCATCTTGTCGGCGAATCCTGCCGACAGCGCCTGAATGGCTTCCTGCTTCGACTCCTGCCACAGCCGCTCGTGGCGGGTGAAGACGGCGTCGATGGCAGCAAGCAGCCCGGTCTCGAGCGAGGCGGGCAGCCTCAGCCGCTCGCGCACCCATGCCTGCAGCTCGTTCCGGGTCTGCGGCTGAACCTCGCCGCCGACCGCATCGACCCGTGCGAGGTGTCTGTGGGCGAACCGCTCAGCCATATCAGCGTTAACAACCGTCTCTACAAAGGATGTACCTGCTGGGAACGCTCGGATACCAGAAGAAAGGCGGGGGTTTTCACGGACGGCGTGGTCGGGATACCGTCCGGTAGATGTGTAACCTTCCATTTCTGTGTCGGCGGGACGCAATGGCTCGAACGGGATGGGGCGGCGGGCCGCCCCATCCATTCACCGGCTAGGAGCAGTGTGACGCGATCATCTTGATCGACTGGACGTCGAGGCGCGGCTCGGCGCCCTTGGTATCACGCTCGCCTCGTCGCTGTTCAACCGTACCCGTCGTACCTGCGGTGGTGGTCGGGTCGGGCTGCGCGGTGGTCGTGGTCGCGCCGGACGCAGCGCGGCTCATCGCGCTGTCCCAGGTCGTCTTGCCGCTCACCTGGACCTTCTCGCCGACGTGCTTGTCGAGATCGCTGTCGCCCCTCAACATCCACTTCATGGGAGGCGCACTCGACGTGCTCGCGGACGGCGGCGCAGTCGTCGTCGCGCCGGCAGTCGTCGTGCTCCCTGGTGCCGTCGTCGTCGACGATGCGGCGGGATCGATGCGCGCGTCGTTGAGTATGTAGCCGCCGCTCGCGTCGCGTGCGAGACAGCCGGTGACCGTCACGTCGTGTGACTTTTCGGTCGTCGTGCTGCTGCGCTGTGGCGTCGTCGTGGTCGTCGGCGTCTGGGCGCCAAGCGAGACGGCGCACGCCATCGCGGTGGCGACGCAGAGTCCTGCTGCAGTGCGATTCATGATGCCGCTCTCCTATCGTCCGATCTTGTTTCCGACGTCCTTGATCGCCTCGCCGACCTTGCGGCGGCCCTTGCCAAACGCTTCTTCAGCGTTGCCCACTGCGCGCTGGTCCTCGCCCTCTTCGCGAAGCTGTTCATCGTCTTTGGCCTTGCCGACCGATTCCTTGATCTTGCCTTTCAGCTGATCCGCCTTGCCTTCCACTTCGTCCTTGTTCCACATCTCTTCGGCCTCCTCGACGGCAACACCGATTGCAGGAGCCGTGCCCCGCGCAATGGTCCAGCGCCCACGCGGTCCCTGCGACGAAGCGATGGCTCAGCGGAATCGAGCGCCCACGCGAGGCGGCCGGATCGGTTGTGGTTGGTCTTGGCTGCGATGGGTTTTACGCGGATACCGCGCGCAGCACGCTGATCAACTGACTGGTTTCGAAGGCCAGCTCCCGCCAGGCTCGTTCGTGATCGTGGAACTGGCCCGTCCGTCCGATCTCTTCGAGCGTGCGTGCCGCGGCGACGACGCCCTCGGCGTCGAAGTTCGCGGCGGCGCCTTTCAGTCCGTGGGCCGCGCGCCGCAGCGCTTCCCCGTCGCGCGCGTCGAGTGCCTCGCGGATGCGTTCGAGATGACGCGGCGCGTCGTCGACGAACAGGCGGCTGATCTCCGCGAGCAACTGACGATCGCCGCCGACGCGCGCGAGGACCTGCGTCGGAACGTCGGGCAGCGCGACTTCCGCGGCGGCGGCCGCCTGCGGGTCGCCGTTGGCGATGCGCTCGACGAGCGCACACAGCTGCCGTGGATCGAGCGGCTTGGTCAGGTATTCGTCCATGCCGGCGGCGAGACAGCGCTCCCGGTCGCCCTTCATCGCGTGCGCCGTCATCGCCACGATCGGGATCCGTGCGTCGCGCGCGTTTTCCAGCGCGCGGATCGCGGCGGTCGCGTCGAAGCCGCCCATCTCCGGCATCTGCACGTCCATCAGGACGACGTCGAACGCGTGCTGCTTCACGGCGTCGACGGCTTCGCGGCCGTTGGCCGCGATCGTCACCTTGTGGCCGCGCCGCTCGAGCAGGCTCGCGGCCAGCCGCTGGTTGACGGCGTTGTCCTCGGCCAGCAGCACGTGCAGCCGGCGCTCGGGCAGCTCCGCCGGCAGCATCGACGCCGGGAGCGCGGCGCGCGGACCGGTCTCGCGCGCGAGCACGCGGCCGATCGCCGAAAGCAGCTCGCGCTGGTCGACCGGCTTGGTCAGGTGGGTCGCGATGCCGACTTCGCGCGCCCGGTTGCTTTCGTCGAACTGGCCCGAGGAGCTGAGCATCATGATGGTCGCGCCGCCGAGCCGTGCCGCGCCGCGGATCCGGCGGGCGACTTCGAAGCCGTCCATCTCCGGCATGTTGGCGTCGAGCAGCACGAGCGCAAACGGCTGGCCGCTCCGGGCGGCGTCCTCCAGGGCGCGAAGCGCCGCCGCGCCGCTGTTCACGACGGTCGGTCGCATCTTCCAGCGGACGAGGAGATCGTGCAGGACACGGCGGTTGACGTCGTTGTCGTCGACGATCAGGACGGGGAGATCGACGAGATTGACGGCCGGCGGTTCGGGCCGCGCATCGCTCGCGCCGAGGCGCACGGTGAAGTGGAACGTGCTGCCTTCGTGCGGCGCGCTGTCGAGCCAGATGCGGCCGCCCATCAGCTCGACGAGCGTCGAGCTGATCGTCAGGCCGAGGCCGGTGCCGCCGAACCGGCGCGTCGTCGATCCGTCGGCCTGTTTGAACGGCTCGAAGATCGCCTGCTGCTTGTCGGCGGGGATGCCGATGCCGCTGTCGCTGACGAAGTAGTGCAGCACGGTGTGGTCGGCGTTCTTCGCCGCAACCTCGACCTGCACGAGAATCTGACCGCGCTCGGTGAACTTGATCGCGTTGCCGACCAGGTTCACGAGCACCTGGCGCAGCCGCCCAGGATCGCCGACGCCGACGTTCGGTACGTCCGGCAGCACGTGCGCGACCACTTCGAGATCCTTCTGCTCCGCGCGCAGCGCCAGCGGCTTGAGCAGGTCGGCGAGATGATCGCGGATCGAGAACGGAATCGCCTCGAGCTCGAGCTTCCGCATCTCGATCTTCGAGAAATCGAGGATGTCGTTGAGGATCCCGAGCAGCGCGTCGGCTGACGCCTTGACCATCGTCAGGTACTCGCGCTGCTCGACCGACAGCGGCGTATCGAGCGCGAGCTCGGTCATCCCGATGATGCCGTTCAGCGGCGTGCGAATCTCGTGGCTCATGTTGGCGAGGAATTCGCTCTTGGCGGCGTTGGCTTCCTCGGCGACGCGCGTCGCGTCGGCGAGCGCCGCGGTCCGCTCGCGGACCTTGCGATCGAGATCTTCGGTGAGCGCTCGCAACTCGCGGTTGAGCCGCTCGCGCTGGATCAGGGCCTGCTCGAGCTGCTGATACGAGTCGGAGAGACGCGTCTGCATGCCGTTGACGTCCGCCAGCAGCGCCGCGATTTCCGCCGGCGGTTCCGTCTCGAGCCTCACCGCCGCGGTGCCGCCGTGCGCCGATACGCTGCGCACCACCGTGACCACCTCCTCGAGCGGACGAGTGACGGCGCCGGCGAACGCGCGCGCGCCGAGGATCGCGCCGCCAAGCGCGAGCAGCATCAACGCGACCGTCGAGGCGTAATAGCCGGTGGACTGCAGGCGCAGGGTCAGCAGCGGCTGCTCGACGAACACCTTCCAGCCGAGCGGCGCGATCTTCGCGACCGCCGCGAGCTGCCCGCCGCGGCCGTTCGGCGGCTGATAGCGGAAGACCCCGTCGGCAGCCCGCAGGCTGCCCGCGAGGAGCTGGTCCTGCGTGGTCCGGCGCTCCGCCGTCGTCGGCTGTCCGTTGGAGTAGATCACCAGATCGTGCTGGTCGAGGATCGTGATGGTCGCGTCGCTGAGCGCCTTGAAATCGTCGGCGAAGCGCTCGAACTTCGAGAGGTCGAGCGAGCCGCCGGCCACGCCGAGCGGCTCGCCGCCGTCCGGTGGCACAATCGGCACCGCGATCGTGACGATCGGCACGTGCGAGAGCCGGCCGGTCAGCACGTCCGACATCGCCAGCCGCCGTGTGTTCATCGCGTCGACGAAGTACGCGCGATCGCTGACCGGCGGCGTGTCCACCTCGCGCCGCGGGTAGATCTGCCGTACGATGCCGGTGCGATCGGTCGCGAACACGGTAATGAAGCCGGGATAGATGGCGTGATACGTTTCGACGCTGCGCTGGCGTTCCGCATCGGAGGGGTGGCTCTCGCTCATCGCCAGCGCGAGCGAGCGGACGCCGCGCTGATGATCGGCGACGTAGGCGTCGATGTTCTGCGCGAGCGACGTCACCGCCTCGTGCAGGCGCGCGGCGCCATCGGCCTCCTGGCGCGACGCATTCAGCTGGCCGTCCACGGCGGCGAGCAGCAGCACCGGCAGCGTCGCGACGAGGATGAACGCGTGGAACGCGTAGCTGCGCAGGCGGCGCTGGCCGCGCGCGACGTCCTGGGCGACGAGGCGCTGCGCCGACGCGCCGGTCGCAATCAGATCCGCGATCACGATCGCGACCAGGCCGCTCAAGAGGATTTGCAGCGCGATCGGCAGGATGTTCTGGCGGAGGAAGCCGAGCCCGTACAGCGACGGCACGGCGACGAGCGTGCCGGCCACCAGGCTCCAGACGACCAGGCCGCCCGCGAGCGGCGATCGGCCGGTGCGCGCGAACCAGCCGACCACCACCGCTTCGAGCGGCAGCAGCACGATCGCGACGGCGAAGACGCCGGTCGCGGCGAGTCCGGCCAGCAGCGCGGCGAGCGCCCCGTACCAGGGGCCGAACAGAATCGCGATCGGAAGGGTGACGACGCGGCCCAGCAGGAGCGGCGCCGCCGAACCCGTGCGCCACCAGTTGAACAGCATCCCCGCGCTGCCGCACAGCACCGCGAGGTAGAGACGCTTGGCAACCCGCGTCATGCGTGAGCGATCCGGCGCCTCCGCCGGCGCGCCCATTGTATACTCACCGGTTATGCGCGTCGTCATCGCTGAGGACGACCGGGTGACGGGCGAGATCCTCTCGCGGACGCTGCAGCGCTGGAATCACGACACGACGCTGGTCGGTGACGGCCTGCAGGCCTGGGAGCGGCTGCGCGCGGCCGCCGAGCCGACGCTCGCGATTCTCGACTGGATGATGCCGGGGATGGACGGCCCGGACGTCTGCCGGCGCGTCCGCGCGGAGCTTCCGCTCGCCAACATGTACCTGCTGCTCGTCACCGCGCGCGAGAGCCGCGGCGACGTCATCGCGGGGCTCGACGCGGGCGCAGACGACTACATCATCAAGCCGTTCGATCCGGACGAACTGCGCGCGCGTGTCGCCGTCGGCGCCCGGGTGCTCGGGCTGCAGCAGAAGCTCGCCGAGCGCGTCACCGAACTCCAGGCGGCGCTGTCGAACGTCAAACAGCTGCGCGGGCTGCTGCCGATCTGCAGCTACTGCAAACGCATTCGCGGCGACGATCAGTACTGGCAGCAGGTGGAAGGCTACATCGCACAACACTCGGACGCGCAGTTCAGCCACGGCATCTGCCCGACGTGCTATGCGACGGTGTCAGCCGAGATCGACGAGATGTCCCGGAACCGGCAGAAGAAGAACAGCGGCAGGTAAACGATCGCGCCGCAGCGGCCGCGGACGCCGTTCCGGCCGCAGCGCGATCACCGACGGTCGGCAGCGGCAATCTGCGCGACGATCTGGCGCGCCAGCGGCAGACTGACGCCGCAGCTCGGATCGTCCACGCGGCATTTGGCCACCGTCAGGTCGCAGCCGCAGGTGCACGGCTGCGAATTCAGTTTCTCCAGAGCCTCGGCGCGCTTCGCCGGCGGCAGCTTCGCGAGATCCACGCCGGGGATCGTCAGCAGCTGCGCGCCGTTTTCGAGCTTCAATCCCTGCGTCTGATCGACCTCTTCGATCGCCACGTTGACGGGCAGTCCGGCCAGGTGCCGCGTCTCGTACTCGGTGGTGCGCGCGGTGAGCATCCCGACGTGTTTCTGCACCAGCCGCGACTGCCGGTCGATCACGAACGAGGTCGGCAG
Source organism: Vicinamibacterales bacterium (assembly GCA_035259385.1). Lineage (GTDB taxonomy): Bacteria > Acidobacteriota > Vicinamibacteria > Vicinamibacterales > CAVVIG01 > QHWK01. The sequence goes on from DATFWL010000536.1 coordinate 6,791, forward strand.
CGCGCCGATGCCGGGATATTTCTTCTCGAGGTCGGGCGACGCCATCACCACTGGATAGTTCATGTGGTGTGCGTCGACGAAACGCTTGACCAGCTCGGCTCCGCCCTCGTCCTCCGAGATGCCGATGATCTGCAGCTGGTCGCGGTACTTGTCCTGGAGCGCGATCAGATCGGGAATCTCGGCGCGGCACGGCGGACACCATGTCGCCCAGAAGTTGAGCAGGACGACCTTGCCGCGCAGCGACGCTGTCGACACCGGGCGGCCGTCGAGATCGCGCGCCTCGAATGCCGGTGCGACAGCCGGATTGCGGAAGAACCGCAGGGTGACCTTCTCTCCGCTGACGGCCTCGTCGGCCGGCGGCGCGACGGCGGCAGCCTGTGCGTCGCCGCGGGCGCCGCCGACCTGCAGGGCGTACCGGGACGCTGCCCACGCGACGACGAAAGCCAGAATGGCGAGGACGAGCACAAGCGCGCGGCGCGATGTCATAAGGACAACGGCCCGTCAGACGGGCACTCTATCAAGTGTAAGCTGAAGCCGTGCCGATTCAAACCGTCTTCCTCGACGCCGGCGGCGTGCTCGTCTGGCCGAACTGGGTCCGCATCAGCGAGACGCTGGCGAGGCACGGTATTCGCGTCCCGGCCGATCGGCTCGCCGCCGCCGAGCCGATGGCGAAGAAGCGGCTCGACACGGGCGAGACGATCCAGGCAACCAACGATCGCCAGCGTGGCTGGACGTATTTCAACCTCGTGCTGACGGAAGCGCAGGTGCCGTTGTCGCCGGCGACGGACGCCGCGCTTGCCGAGCTGCACGAGTATCACCAGCAGGCGAATCTCTGGGAGCTGGTGCCGCCAGACGTGCGGCCGGGCCTCGCCGCGCTCCGCAACTGCGGCGTCCGGCTCGTCGTCGTGTCCAATGCGAACGGTCGGCTGCACCACCTGTTCGGGCGCTTGAATCTTTTGGACGCCTTCGACTACGTGTTCGATTCACATCACGAAGGCGTGGAGAAGCCCGATCCGCGCTACTTCGAGATCGCCCTCGCGCGCTCCAGGTCGACCGCCACGCAGACGATTCACGTCGGCGACTTGTACTACGTGGACGTCGTAGGGGCGCGCGGCGCGGGCATCACGCCGGTGCTCTTCGACGTCGGCGATCTCTACCCCGAGGCCGACTGCCTTCGCGTGCGCTCGCTGGAAGAGCTCGTCGTGCAACTGAGCCAGGCAGATCAGGTAGGTCGCGTGGATCAGCCGGGTCGAACATAGAGACGACTGTCCAGCGCGAAATCGAGTACGCCTCGGCCGGCCCTTGCCCCGGGCGACACGACAGGCATCCGCCGCATCGCTGGTACGGCACCTGCAGACTCCAGCTAGGAGAAGGATGGATCAACATGTGGCGGGTAATGTCGGCTGGTAGAGCGGCAGCAGATCCGATGTCGGCGGGAATGCTTGTGGCGTGGGTGCTGGTGAGTGTCGCCGCAGCGGTCGGGACCACCATGATCGCAATGGGCATGATTGAAGAGCTGCCCGGTATCATGCGATCGACTCTTCAGCAGATCACGAGACGGCGCCGCATCTGACACAGCGCTACTCCGCGCTTCGCCCTCAGCTCACCTTCCAACGAACAGCGACGGTGCCCAGCGCATCAGCCGTCACCCGTTCCACGTCATCTTCAGCGACGAATGGATCGGGCGAACAGCCGCTACCATCCCGCGGGCTGCGGAAACCAGCTGCGCGTCAGAACATCGCTCAACGTCAGCGTGATCAGGATCACCAGCCAGAGAATCCCGGCGGCGGCGACGAGCTTGGTCCGATGCTTCGCATCGACCAGGTGCATGAAGAACAAAGCGACGAGCAGCGCCTTCGCTGAGGCGATCGCCAGCGCCACGATCGGATTGAAGACGCCCAGGTCAACGTAGGCGACGGCGGTGGTCAGACCGGTCAGCGCCAGCAGGATCGCGAAAACCGACACGTACGATCGAAGCGACGGCGCCGTCATCGGTGCAGATCGACGAGATACAAGAGGGGAAACAGGAAAATCCACACGATGTCGACGAAATGCCAGTACAGGCCCGCCACTTCGATCGGCGTGAAGTGCCGCGGTGAAAACCGGCCCCGCCAGGCGAACACGATCATTGCGGTCAATACCCCGAGGCCGATCACCATGTGCAACGCGTGCAGGCCGGTCAGTCCAAAGTAGAAGCAGATGAACAACTCCACCTGACGCGCCGACGGACCAACGTAGCTGAAATTGAGCCCTGGTACGACATGCTCCTGATACTTATGGAAGTACTCGAGGAACTTGATCGCCAGGAAGCCGGCGCCGAGCAGCATCGTCGCACCGAGACAGAGGACGGTCGCGCGACGACAGCCCAGACCGGCCGCGCGCACGGCCAGCGCCATTGTCAGGCTGCTGGCGATGAGCACGGCCGTGTTCAGCGCCCCGAGGGTCACCTCGCACAACCGGCTGCCCTCCGTGAACGCAACCGGGTACTGGGCGCGGAAATCGTGTAGCCTGCCAACAGCCCGCCGAAGAACATGACCTCGGTGACGAGAAAGATCCACATTGCGAGCGTCGCCGCATCGTGCTGTTGTTCGACGTCCTCGAACTGATGGGCGAGAGCCGCGCCGGCTTCAGACATATGGAGCGGTGCGGTCCGCGTACGCGTAAGCCTCTTCTCTGACGATCGGCAACTCCTCGAAATTCTCGGTCGGCGGCGGCGAAGGTGTTTGCCACTCGAGACCCGTCGCGTTCCATGGGTTCGACGGCGCCATGGGGCCGTAGCGAATCGACCGGACCAGATAGACGAGCGGGATGAGATACCCGATCCCGAGAATCGAGGCGCCCGCCGTCGACATGACGTTCAGGATCTGGAATTCAGGCGGATAGGCATGATACCGGCGGGGCATGCCGAGGTATCCAAGGATGAATTGCGGGAAGAACGTCAGATTGAATCCCAGGAAGACGACCAGCGCGGACAGCCGCGCCCATCCTTCGGGATAGAGGCGTCCGCTGATCTTCGGCCACCAGTAATGGATGCCTCCCAGATACGCCATGACCATCCCACCGACCATGATGTAATGAAAGTGGGCGATCACGAAGTAAGTGTCGTGGACGTGCACGTCAACCGCCAGCGCCGCAAGGAAGAGACCGGTCAAGCCTCCAATCGTGAACAGACCGATGAACCCGAGCGCGTACAGCATCGGCGTGTGATAGCTCACCGTTCCCTTGTAGAGCGTGGCGGTCCAGTTGAACACCTTGATCGCAGAGGGGATGGCGACGAGGTAGCTCAACACCGAGAAGACCAGGCCAGCGTAGACCGATTGCCCCGCGACGAACATGTGATGGCCCCACACGAGGAATCCGATCACCGCGATCGCCACGCTGGAGAAGGCGACGAACCCGTAACCGAATATGCGCTTGCGCGCGAAACACGGAACGATCTCGCCGATGACACCCATGCCGGGAAGAATCATGACGTAGAGACCGCCGGATGCGCGTAAAACCAGAAGAGATGCTGGAACAGCAGCGGATCGCCACCAAGCTTCGGATCGAAGATGCCGACGTGAAAGAACCGCTCGGCAGCCAGCAGCAGCAGGCTGATCGCCAGCACCGGCGTTCCAAGCACGAAGATCACGCTCGTCGCATACAGCGACCACAGAAAGAGCGGCATGCGGAACCAGGTGAGTCCAGGTGCCCGCATGGTGTGCATCGTGACGATGAAGTTGATGCCGGTCAGGATCGAGGAGAAGCCGGTGATGAACACCCCGATCGCCATCGGCATCACATGGGTGTTCGAATAGGTCGTGCTGAACGGCGTGTAGAAGGTCCAGCCCGTATCGACTCCTCCGATGACCGCCGACGTCAATGCCAGGCTGGCGCCGACGATGAAGATGTACCAGCTCAGCAGGTTCAAGCGCGGAAGCGCAACATCGCGGGCGCCGATCATCATCGGCACGAGAAAGTTCCCGAGCACCGCCGGAATCGACGGGATCAGGAAGAAGAACACCATGATGAGGCCGTGCATCGTGAACAGCTTGTTGTAGGTCTCCGCCGAAACCAACTCGCCGTCCGGCGTCAGCAGATTCAGGCGCATCAGCACCGCGAACGCACCGCCGACGAAGAACATCGCGGTAATCGACATGAGATACAGGAGAGCGATGCGCTTGTGATCGGTCGTGAGGAGCCACGATTTCACGCCATATCTGGCGTTCAGGTAGTGTTCGCGGGGGCCAGCGTCGTCTGGCTCGACGGGCGCTCGAAGAGCCGCAGCGGTTGCGTTCATTGCGTGAGTGCCGTCCTTTCAGGCCCGCTCAGCGACTTGATATAGGGCGACGAGCTGGAACAGCTCGTCTTCCGAGACCTGGCCTCGAAACGTCGGCATGATCGGTTGGTAGCCGGTCGTGATCTTCGCTGCTGGCGTGAGGATCGATTCCGTGATGTAGGCGTCGTCCCCGAGCACGGTCCTGCCGTCGGCCAGTCGCACGTGCTTCCCGTACAGCCCGGAGAGTGCGGGCCCGCGCGGCTGATCCCGAGATTGATGACAGCTGCCGCAGCCGAGGCGGGCAAAAAGGGTCCCGCCCGTGCTGGCCATGGGCTCAAGGCTGGCCACATCCCCCAGCCAACGCTCGTAGTCGGGACCCTCGAGCACGTACACCCAGCCGCCCATCCGAGCGTGATTCGTTCCGCAGTACTGTGTGCAAAAGAGGTGATACTTGCCGGTTCGAGTTGCGTTGAACCAGAGCGTCGTATAGCGGCCCGGGAGCACATCCTGTTTGATCCGAAACGCAGGCACGAAGAAGCTGTGAATCACGTCTTCGGAGGTCATGAGGAGCCGAAACGGCCGATCCGCGGGCACGTGCAGCTCGTTGATTTCGCGCGGCCCTTCCGCATGCTGGACTTTCCACATCCACTGTTTGCCGACGACGTAGATATCAGCGGCGTCGGCGGGCGGCAACGCGTGCCGCACGAACAGCCTGGCACCCCACCAGAACATGACCACTTCGAGGCAGAGCGGGACAATCGTCCAGGCGACCTCGAGCGGCAGTGAGCTCGTGATCTGTTCCGCCTTGTCCCCGGGCGTGCGACGGCGGTATCGAATGGCAAAGTAGAAGACCAGCAGGAAAATCAGAGTCGAGAAGAAGATCGACACGCCCAGGAGGTAGAAGAACAGATGATCGACGTCGGTGGCGAATGTCGAGGCGCGCTCAGGAAACAGCGGCAGGTCGGAGAGCATCA
>DATFWL010000537.1:0-4764 GCA_035259385.1 Vicinamibacterales bacterium
CGATCAGATGCTCGTGCAACCGTTTATCAACTACAACATGGCTGGCGGCTGGTACTTCGTGTCATCGCCGATCATCACCGCGGACTGGAAGACGGACAACGATCAGCGCTGGACCGTGCCGCTCGGCGGAGGCCTCGGCCGGATCTTTCGCGTCGGACGACAGCCTCTGAACACCTATCTGCAGGCGTTCGGCCACGTCGAGCATCCACGCGGCGCCGCCGGCTGGTCGCTCCGGCTGCAAACGCAACTGCTCTTCCCGAAATGAACTGAGACTTCGGCGGCAACCAGGTAGGAGAAAACTCATGACGACTTTGCAAGGAAACGCGGCTGCGGCTCTGTTGGAGAAGGATCCGCAGCGCGATCCGCTGACGGCGCGACTCGAGTCCGTGTTCGCGCATCCCGAGCGGAGCGCGAATTTCGATTTGCACGCCGGTGTCGACGACGTCCTGAAGGATGTCGGGCTCTCGACTTCGGATAGCGGCGGCACGCTCACTTTCTACGGACAGGATCCGATCATTGCCAGTCCGTTTCGGTTTGGGACGATGGCAGCGCTCGGGTTGGCCGCCAAGGCGGTCGCCATCGCGTCGCTGTGGCAACTTCGCACCGGTGAAGGACAGGACATCGCGCTGGATGTCCGCAAGGCGCTGCGGCGTTTCGCCGGTTTCTTCGATCTGAAATGGGAAACCATCAATGGGCGTCCCCCGGCCTTCTTCGAGCCCCTGAACCCGTTCATCGACGTTCCGATCTTTCGCGAAACTCGCGATGGGCGACACGTCGTCGCGCTGAGCATCTATCCGAGACTTGCCGCGCGCGGACTCAGCCTTCTCAGGTGCGGCAACACCACCGAATCGGTCCGGAACGCCATTCTGCAGTGGCGTGCCGAGGAGCTGGAGAACGCGGCAGCCGAGGCCGGTCTTCCTTTCGCGATGGTTCGGACTTTCGAGGAATTCCGGAAGGAGCCGCAATACACCGAGGTGCTCTCTGGGATGCCCTTAATCAGCGTCGAGAAGATCGGCGAAAGCGCGCCGGTCCTGTTCAAGAAAGACGGAAAGAACCCGCTCGACGGCATTCGCGCCTTCGGAATGGGGCATGTGATTGCCGGAGCTGGAATCGGCAGAGATCTCGCTTACTCCGGTGCGGATGTCCTCAACATCTGGCGACCCAACGATACCGAGATCGAATCGTTTGCCTGGGACGTGCAAGTAGGGATGCGGTCGACCATCCTGGATTACTCCAGGGAAGATCGCGCGAGGTTCGATCATCTCTTGAAGGACGCCGACATCTTCTTCGCGAACAAGCGTCCGGGCTACCTGGAGCGGCTCGGGCTGGATGCCGACGAGCTCTGCGCAAAAAAGCCTGGGCTGATTCATGCGCGCGTCGTTCTCCATGGTGACAAGGGGCCCTGGAAGAATCGTCCCGGTTTCGATGAAATCGGCGGAGCGGTATCCGGGTTGTTCTGCGTCGAAGGCACGCCGACGCAGCCGAAGTCGCCGCCGATCATCCCCATCTGCGACAACGTGGTGGGCTGGCTCGGCACAGTCGGCGTTCTCGCGGCGCTCCGCCGCCGTGCTATCGAGGGTGGCAGCTATCGGGTCACCGTTTCGCTGACGCGGACCTTGCTGTGGTTGTATTCACTCGGCATTCTCGACAAGGACTATGCGAAGGCCACTGCCGGATCTTCCGAGGAGCACGCCGACGTCGCTCCCGATCTCTTCACGGCGGAGACGCCGCTGGGGACGTATCAGGGCATGACCGATCAATTGGTCATGTCGAGGACTCCCGGCTCGTTCAGAACGGTCCTCGTGCCGCGAGGCTCGAGCAAGCCCGAATGGCTGACTCGTTAACGAGGTGGCAGACGTGCGTGTGAAAGGCGGTCAGGTGCCTGGTGGTCGCGGCGGCGATTCTGTGGTCGCCGCCGCACGCCATCGCGCAAACCCGCGACGGAGCCGAACCCGCGCACCTGGCGGGCCACTGGTTCGCGCGAGTCGGCGTGCTGGAGGCGATCTACCATCCAAGCGCGACGATCGCGACGAGCGGGCAACCGATTCCGGGCGCGACCGCGACCGTCAGCAATAACGTGACGCTGATGTTCGATCTCGGTTACGACGTTACGAAGGCGTGCTCAGTACAGATGATGGGTGGACTTCCACCGAAGCCGACGGTGACCGGCGAACGAACGGTCGCATCACTTGGCGATCTCGGCGCGGTTCGTTATGGCCCCCTCTTTGTCACCGGGACCTGCCATCTACCACGTAGGCGCGGGTGGCAAGTCTATGTCGGAGCGGGTGCAGTCTACGCGATCATTCTCGATGATCACGACCGTGCCGTAACAGATCTCGTCGTCCTCAATAACTTTGGCTTCGCGCTGCAGGGCGCCATCGAACGCTCGATCGGCAACAGCCTTGAGCTCTTCGTTGACTTCAAGCAAGCCTGGCTGGCGGTTGACGCTCATGGGAAGTTGACGTCAGACAGTACGCACTTGTTGGAGGTCCCTCAACGTCACATCCGCACCACTCGATCGAAGCGCCGTGTCGACGTTCGTGCGCGCCGCCAAGCCGCACCACGCCCTTATGTTGGAATCACGACTCGAACGACAGTGCCGGCTCCTGGCGCACTCTCTAACTCGAAACGGCCCCCTAGCTGAGTCGCACGATCCCGCATCGTGTCGAGTCCCAACCCACGTTCACTGTCGAGTCGACGTCGATCGAATCCGACCCCATCGTCCGACACGACGAGCGACACATCGTCACCGGTTCGAGTGACACGAACGCTCAGTTGGTTCGCCCGCGCATGCTTCACCGCGTTTCCGAGGGCTTCCTGAACGATGCGGAACAGCGGGAGTGCGGTGCCGCGCGAGATGACGCTGGCGCCTTCGTCGGCGTCGCAGGCGATCGGAATACCACAGGCGGCGCTCAACTCTTCGCAGTAGTGTTGGACTGCGTTGGGCAGCCCCCTCTCATCCAGAAGCGGTGTGTACAAGTCGTGAGAGAGGCGGCGGAGGTCTGCGCCCGCGCGAACGAGCCGTTCCTGGACGGCCTCGATCTTGGCCGTCGCGTCGGACCCGTCTGGGATCCGACGCTTGGCACTTCCCAACATCATCGTGATCGCCAGCATGTCCTGCATCACGCCGTCGTGAAGCTCGCCGGCAATCCGAGTCCGCTCCTGCTCCTGTGCCGTGATCAACCGATCGTTCAGCGCGCTGATCTCCCGCTCTTGTTGCTTGCGCTGAGTCAAGTCCAGTACGAATGCCACGCCCTCGTCGACAGACCCCTCGAAGATCGCGCCACCGACAAGCACGGGGACGCGGGTGCCGTCTTTGCGGAGGAACTCCCGTTCATGGGTCTGAACTGTTCCCGCCTCTTTCAACTCGGCCAGCGCGCGCACCTCGCGGTTGCGCCACTCCGGGGGAGTCAGATCGGTCCACCGGACACGGCCAGATAGCAGATCGTCGCGATCGAACTCGATCATTCGCAGAAACTCGTCGTTGGTGTCGATGACGCGGCCATCGGTATGCCAAATCACGATCCCGATGATGTTTGAGTCAACCAGCCGCCGGATGCGCGCTTCGCGTTCCTGGAGGTCGCGATACAGTCGCGTGTTTTCAAGCGCGACGGCGGCCTGCGACGCCAACACCTCCAGAAGCTTGAGCCGGGCCGGCGTGAACACGTGGGAGGCCAGCGTGTTTTCGAGGTACAGGACGCCGACGAGGGCTCCCTGCTTCAACAGCGGGAGACCGGCCACCGAACGCCCGTGCATCTCGCGAAAGTACTGATCGGATGCGAATGAGTCTCGCACTGAGGCATCGTCGACAATGATCTGCTCGTGCGTCCGCACGACGTACTGTAAGAGCGATTCCGGAGCAGCAGCGGAGGCATGGCTTTCGTTGACGGTGCGCACGGCCACACGGGTACCCTCAATCATCGCCTCGGCTTTGACGTGCAGCTGATCATTTTCTAGCAGAAACAGCAGCGTCCGGTCGGCGCCAGCGTGCTCCATCGCGGTGCGCATGACCGTATCGAGCAGCGTATCCAGTACGATCTCGCTCGAGACGGCCTGCGAGACGCGGATCACCGTCGCGAGGTCGAGTCCTTCGATCGTTGCTGTGAACGTCGCAGTCGGACCTGGCAACGGTTCATCCTGCTTGACGCTTGGATACAGACGGTCCAGTTGTCGCACTTTTCCATCCGCGCCCCATGCTGCGTAACAGTCGCGGGCGTTGCGCAGGTAGGCGTCGGTGAACTGGTCGAACCCGCGTGTCCGGTAAAAGGCCGAAGCGCACTCATACGCGAGCGCTTCGTTGTTGGCGAAGCCGTTTGCGCGAGACGAGTGGATGGCCTTTTCGTACAGGCGCATCGCATCAAGGTCACGGTTTTCTATTCGAGCAATCTCGGCACCAACCAACGCGGCCCGGTTTTCGAAATTCTCGAGGCAATGCTCCGCCCAGATTTCGAGTTGTCGGTGATGTGCAGCCAGCGCCTCCAAATGCTGGCCGCGCTCGTCGGCCGTTCCGGAGTCGCAGGATGCAGCGCGAGACAGCGCGGTGTAAAAGTGATATTCAGCCTCTTCGCAAAAGGCGGGTGAGGTCCAGAGCAGCCGCAGCGCCTTCGCTGACGCTTCCATCGCCGCCGCATAGTCTCCGGCAAGATAGCGCGCCTGCAGTTTCCGGACCCAATACCAGCACTCGGCGATTGCCAAAGCCGGGTTGCTGGCCAAATGAAGTTCGAACGGAAGCTCCTCGATCTGTCCGCCGTCGAAACAGCCGAA
>DATFWL010000538.1:0-13406 GCA_035259385.1 Vicinamibacterales bacterium
TGGCGTACATTCTAAATCTCAACGGCGTCATCGGAGCTGGCCAGGTAATGGACGCGAAGAGTTTGCCCAAGGTAAGGATGCCCAACCGGGACGGCTTTGTGGCTGACCCGCGTCCGGATGTAGGAAACAAAAAGTAAAGGAGAACAGAAACGAAATGACCAGAAGGCATTATGTTATCAGTGCTGTCGCGCTTGGTTCACTGGGGTCTCTAGTGTTGATGCGCGCGCAGCCTCCGAAGAGTCCGCCCCAGCCGATGGGCTTCTTCGTTACCAGCGCGGGTCCGGGTAAGGGAGCTGAACTCGGCGGCCTGGCCGGCGCCGATCAGCACTGCCAAAAGCTGGCGTCCGCGGCGGGGGCAGGGACCCGCACCTGGCACGCCTACCTAAGTACAAGCGCGTCTGGCGGTAAGGCCGCGGTACATGCTCGGGACCGCATCGGCCAAGGTCCCTGGTTTAACGCCAAGGGGGCTCGTATCGCTCAAAACCTGGCCGATCTGCATGGTGACACAATCGAGCTCGCGCGCCTTGGCAACAATATTTCCAAAGCAACCGCGCTCAGCGAAAAGGGCGAGCCGGTTAAGGGCGCCGGAGACTCGCCGAACCAGCACGACATCCTGACCGGCTCGCAGCCGGACGGGCGCGGCTACACCGACAGCGCCGATCACACGTGCAACAACTGGTCGAGCAATGGCCAGGGCACGGCGCAGCTCGGACACTCCGACAAGCAGGGCGGCGGCAACAGCTCGTGGAACTCCGCACATCCGAGCCGCGGCTGCAGTCAGCCGAACCTGGTGGCCACCGGCGGCGCGGGACTGATCTACTGCTTTGCGGTGGCTCCGTAACAGAAGCGTCGCGCTCGATTCGGGGCAGCGGAGCGCTAACGCAGAGAATTCTTTGTACAAGATTACTCGGCGTTCTCTGCGAATCTCTGCGGGCTCAGCGTTCCCGTGGCCGTCGCTACCGCTCGAGTACGCTCGCCGTCAGCAGCGTGAGATCGTCGGGCTGCGGGCGGCCGGCCAGCTCCTGATGCACCTCGGCGAGAATGGCGTCGAGGAGCGTCGCGCCACCATCGGGCGTTCGCGCGAGCGCAGCCGCGAACCGATCCTCCGCACGCCCGTCGGAGTCCGCGAGCGTCTCGGAGATGCCGTCGGTGTACAGCAGCAGGTGCTCCCCTTCGTTGATCGGCACCGCCCGCGCGATCCACGTTGCCGCCGTCAGCGCCGGCGAGACCAGCGGGCCGGTGCTTTCCAGCCACAGCGGTTCCCGCGCCGGCCCCCACAGGACGATCGGCGGATGACCGGCGTTCACGTACCGCAGCTCGTGTTCGTCCGGACAGATGAGCGCCGCGGCCAGCGTGACGAATCGATCGGGGCTGAACGCCGCGAGTCCCGTCGCGATCCGCTGCACGACGGCCAGCGGCTCGCAGCCGTCGACGTGCGACGCGTGGAACGCGCTCTTCACGATGCCTGTCAGCATCGCCGCCGACACGCCGTGTCCTGACACGTCGGCGATGAGCAAGGCGGTCCGTCCGCGGGTCGCGTCGGCGTAGTCGTACAGATCGCCGCCGAGGCCGGAGTACGGCGAATAGCGGCAGGAGACGGCCACACCATTGACGATCGCCTCGCGCGGCGGCAGCAGGCTCTGCTGAAAGGTGCGCGCCTCGGCGATCTCGGTTTCCAGCCGCATCAGGTTGCGACGGTGGTCCTCGCGGCGCATCCGCAGCTCGACGCAGCGATCGACGAGCGTCCGCAGCACTTCACGATCGAATGGCTTCTGAATGAAGTAGAAGGCGGGACTGCGGATGGCGCGGACCAGCTTGTCGTCGAGCTCGTCGACACTCCCGGTCATCAGGATCACGTCGAGCCGCGGAAAGCGCGCCTTGAGTTGCGCCATCAGCTCGAAGCCGTCGAGATCGGGCATCCGGATATCGACGATCGCCAGCTCCGGGTGAAATTCGCTGGCGATCGCCAGCGCGTCGCGCGACAGCCGCGTGCCGACGACGTGATGATCGTCGCTGAGCACGCGCTCGACCGCGCGCAGCATGCCCGGCTCGTCGTCCACGACGAGAATCCGCGCCGGCCTCATGACCACTGCGGGTGGGCCGGCAGCGTCGCCTGCGGCAGCAGCACCGTGACCCGGGTGCCGTCGCCGGGCACGCTCTGGATCGTCAGGGTGCCGTCGGCCTCCCACAGCACCGAGCGGCAGATCGAGAGGCCGAGACCGTTGCCGTGCGGCTTGGTCGTGAAGAACGGCTCGAGCACCCGCGACAGGTTCTCGGCAGCGATGCCGCAGCCGCTGTCGGCGATCGCGATCTCGACCGTGCGATCGGCCGCCTGCGCCGCGACGCTGATGCGGCCGCCGTGCGGCGTCGCCTCCCGCGCGTTGGTCAGGAGGTTGAGCAGCACCTGTTCGAGATCGCTCTGGCTGCACGCGACCTCGGGAATCTCGTCGGGCACCTGCACGTGCAGTTCGATCGCGCTGCGGCTCATGCCGTACTTGAGGATCGCCGACGCGGTGTCGATGGCCCGCCGGACCTGGCCCGATCCGCTGCGCCGCGCCGCGTTCCGTGAGAAGGTCAGCATCCCGCCGAAGATGCGCCGGCAGACCTGGAGCGCCTTCTGCAGGTGCTCGAGATCTTCGGCGAACACGCTCGCGGCCAGCACCCCGCCCTTGAGGTCCGCCTGCATCTGCTGCACCAGCGGCAGCATCGATCCGAGCGCATTGTTCACGTCGTGCGACACGCTCCGCGCGAGATCGGCCATGGCATGCTTGCGCTCCGCCGTCACCACCCGGGCGCGCAGCGACTCGGCGCGATGCAGGTTCTGGATCGCGATCGCCGCCTGCGACCGGAAGTGCTCGACCAGCTCGGCGTCGAACGGTTTGAGCTGCTCCGGGAAGCGCGCGGCAATCTTCAGCACGCCGACCAGGCTGTCGCGCGTCACCAGCGGCGCGCACAGCATCGACCCCTCACGCACCCGCTCGCCATCGTCGCCGTCGCCGCCGTTGTAGTCGAGCAGCGTGGCCAGCGCGCTCGCCGGCGCGCCTCGCCACTCGCGCCAGCTGTCGCCGTGGCGATCGAACCCGTAAACCTGCTCCGACTGCAGCAGCGCCGCGGTTTCGGCGGTGATCGGCAGCCGCAGGCCGATCCGCTCGCTCTTCGCCTTGGTCCAGGCGATCTGCTCCGCCACCACGCGCAGCGATTCCTCGTCTTCCTCGCGGATGAGCAGTGCCGACGAGTGATCGTAGAGCGTCAGCGACCGGATGCCGTCGAGGATCTGGTAGAAGAGGTCCTTCGGATGGATCTGCTCCATGATCTTCCGGTCGATCCGGTCGCGAACGCCGAGCAGCCGATCGCGATCGATCCGGTGGACCGCGGCCGACAGCACCGCGGCGATGCGGGCGATCAGGCGTCGATCCTCGCGATCGAAGGTGCGGCCCGGCGCGACCAGCGCGATGGCGCCCCACGCCCCGCCGCGGCGCCGGATCGATCCGATGAGCATGTCGCGGTGGAGCGGCGGATGCGTGTGACGGATGAAGCGCGTCAGCACGCCGAGATCCCAGTTGGCCTCCTTCGGCAGCGTGAACAGCAGGTCGGGCTCCTCGCGGCCGGCGCGGAGCGCGGCGATGCAGCCGTGCGCGGCCGCGAAGAACTCGCGGGTGTCGCGCAGCGCGTGGCGGAGCGCCTTGTGCGGCTCGCGGACGTCCTTCAGATGCGCTGACAGCTCGTCGAGGAACTTGAGCGCCGCGAGCTCGCGCTGCACCGACAACATGGCGCTTCAGGATGGTGCTGGGGCACGACCGCGGTCAAGTGCGTGCGGCTCCGGCCAGCCGCCACCAGGCTCAGAGCGTCGGATGCTGCCGGTGAAAATCGGTTCTCTCCTGGAACGCGTGCGCGAGCAGCAGAATCTCCGGCTCTCCGAACAGCTTGCCGGTCAGGTGCAGCGCCGTCGGCGAGCCCTGCGAGAAACCGTTCGGCACGCTGACCACGGGATGACCAGTCCGGTTGGTGAGCGCCTGATTGCTGCCGATGAAGAGATCGAGATCGCCGAGCGCGGCATCGAGCTGCTCCATGACGCGCATGCGCAGGCGGTTGGCCTGGATGAACTCCACGGCTGGGATGAAGTGCCCGGCGCGGATCTCGTCGGGGCGGCGGCTCTGCTCGGGCCCCTGCTCCACGTCCGTCAGCGCGCCCGCTCGCGTGACCCTGTCGAACGCCGCCGCCGTTTCCGCGTAGCGAACGAAGTCGATCGCCTCGATCGGCACCTCGGGCAGCTCGAACGGTACGATGGTCACGCCGAGCGACCGGATGACCTGCAACGCGTCGGCGTCGTGCGCTCGAGCGGCCTCGTCGCGGCCGTCCTGCGCGGCGCGCAGATAGCCCACGCGCAGCTTGGTGACGTCGGCCGACGCATCCCAGTTGAACGGCACGTCGAGCACGGTGTTGTCCCTGCCGTCGGGTCCGTAGATCGCGTCGAAGACGAGCGCGCAGTCCTCGGACGAGCGGCAGATCGGGCCGACGGTGTCCTGGGTCCACGCGAGCGTCATGCCGCCGTACCGGCTGACGCGTCCGAACGTCGGGCGCAGCCCGCTGCAGCCGTTCCGAGTGGACGGCGCGATGATCGATCCCCCGGTGTCGCTGCCAATCGAAAAGCCGACGAGACCCGCCGCCGTGGCCGATCCGGGGCCGGCCGACGAGCCCGCCGCGTCCTGCCGGAGATTCCACGGATTGCGCGTGACGCCTCCGAACCACTGCGCGGTCACCGCCAGCGCGCCCGTCGAGAGCTTCGCGACGAGGACTGCGCCGGCCGCCGCCAGGCGGCTGTAGACGGTGGCGTCCGTGTCGATGACGCGCTCCTTGTACGGCGACATCCCCCACGTCGTCTTCGTGCCGCGGACCGCGAAGAGATCCTTGAGACCGTACGGAACGCCGTGCAGCGGGCCGCGGTAGCGTCCGCCCTTGATCTCGTCGTCCGCCTGGCGCGCCTGGCGCAGGGCGAGATCCTCGGTGAGGCTCACCGTGCAGTGCAGCTGCGCGTCGTATCTCTTCAAGCGCGCGAGGTACAGCTTCGTGAGATCGGTGGACGCGACCTGCCGCGTCTCGAGAAGTCTGGACAAGTGGGTCACCGGAAGAAACGCCAGGTCCTCGTCGGTGCGCGGCATCACGGCCTCGACGCGCTGCCGGCGGAGCGGCCGCCGCTCGGTGAGCAGTTTCTTCCCTGGCAGGACGGGATTGAAGACGATCGCCGGCGGCGTGTCGCCAAGATCGGTGGTGTGCAGCCGCGCAAACCCGGCGGCGTAGCCGCGCGGTCCATTCAGCTTCTCGAGAAGCCGCCGCTGCTCGTCGGGCGTGAACGACACGCCTGCGATCTGTTGCGCCGACTGCAGCATCTCAATCGTGATCGTCGCAGCATCCTGCGCAACCGCCGCGAGTGCGCCGGGGAGAAGTGCCGATCCGACCCCGGCCGCTGACAGGCAATCGAGGAAGCGGCGCCGGTTGATCGCGCGTTGCCGTTCGTCCATGGTGTGCTCCGTCAGGCGCAGTCGCCGCGCGCTCGCAGATTCTACGCTGCCATCAACGCGTCGCGGAGCTTCGCTCAGCCCGGAATCAGCGTCAGCCTGCGCGAGTCCAGATAGGACGTCAGCGTCGTAATCACGGTCGCGGTCTCGCCATGAGCCGAGAGACCGACATAGCCGTCTGGCCGCACCAGATAGAGCGCGTTGCGCCGGAACCCGCTTCGCGCCATCGCCGGATGCCAGGCGAACACGTGCAGCGGCAATCGCCGCCGTTCACATGCGACCCGGATGTCTGCGGCCGCCTCTCCGTAGACGTGCACCTGCCAGTTGAGCGACGTCAACGGCGCGAAGTTGTCCGTCGCGTCGGGATTCGCTTTCACCCATGGCAACCGGTCGCCGCCCGATACGCGCCCGGCGTGGCCTTCGCTCAGTGTGCTGCCGCGGTAGGTGATCGCCGTCTGTGAGACAGTCCGAAACGCCAGACGGCGGGTCGTGCGAAGCGCAAACAGCGACGGGAGGAGCGACGGAAGGGCGCGCAGCCGAAATGCGCGGGCGACCGACGAGTCGCTCGTCGCGCCAGTGAACACACGATCGGTTGTCGCGACAAGGCGCCTGGCGAACGCGATCCGTTCCGGCTCGTAGGTGTCGAGGATCGCCGGATCCGCCGCGCCGCGCAGAGCGGCCGCCAGCTTCCAGGCCAGGTTTACCGCGTCGCCGATGCCGGTGTTCATGCCCTGGCCGCCGACCGGGCTGTGAATGTGTGCCGCATCGCCGAGCAGAAAGGCGCGCCCGTGCCGGAAGCGTTCGGCGACCCGGTGATGGACACGATACGTGGAGAACCAGTTCACGTGTGCGACGTCGATGCGCATCCACTCGATCACGCGCTTGCTGACGTCAGTCCACGAGAGATCCTCGGGCTGGTGCTCGGGGTAGCGCGCCTGGTCACGAACCGTGCCGACCAGACGCGCGCGGCCGTCGCCTTTCAGCGGGAACACGGCGAGAAAATCGGTTGTGTCGAGCGCGACGTGCACGTCGCCGTTCATCGCCGGTCCACTCGCCTCGACGTCAGCCACGTAGAAGAGGTGCGCGTAGGTGCCGCCGGGAAAACCGATCTTCAGCGCGTCGCGTACCGCTGAGTGCGCGCCGTCGCACCCGGCGACGTAGTGTGCTCGACATCCTTCGACGCTGCCGTCCGCGCGCCTCAACCGCGCGGCCACGTGGCCGTTCGACTCTTCGACGTCCAGCAACTCGATCTGGCGCTCGACCTCGACGCCCGCATCTCGCAGACGATCGATCAACAGCCGCTCGTGCTCGTCCTGCGGGAAGATCAGCGCATATGGGTACGGGCTGATGCCGACGCCCATGTCCCCGAAGACGGCGCGCGCCACCTTGCGGCCGGCCACCCACAAGGTCGCACCAACGACGCGGCGACCGCGCGCCATGATCGGGTCAGCAAGGCTCAGCTGGTTGTACAGCTCGAGCGTACGCGCCTGCACCGCAAGCGCCCGTGAGGTCGTCGCCATCTGTTCAGTCTTGTCGACGATTCGCACGCGGACGCCGAGTCGCGTCAGCCACAGCGCCAGCACCAGCCCAGTCGGGCCGGCGCCTGCGATGAGGACTTCTGCGTCGCGGCCGGGGACAGCACCCGCCAGCATCACAGGATCATCACCGTTCGTTGCCGAAAGTGCCTACGTTTTTGCGGCGGACCGCGGCAAGCTGAAACCGCATGTCACACACCTGTCCGTCATACCGTCGCCTTGCCGCTCTGGTTGCCGTCCTCGGGTCAGCGGCCTGCGCCGCGCCGCTCCGACGCGCCGCGCCCGCGACCGCGACCACCGCCCGCAATACTCCCGCGACGACGCGCGCGATCGGTGATGTGGGCCGGCCCACGGTCGGTGTCGCGTTTGGCGGCGGCAGCGCCCGCGGCATCGCCCACGTCGGCGTGATCAAATGGTTCGAGGAACATCGCATTCCGATCGATGTGGCAGCCGGGACCAGCATGGGCGGCCTGGTCGGCGGTGCGTTCGCCACCGGCATGGACGCGCCCGAACTGCAGGCGTTCATCGCCGCGATGAATTGGGACGACCTGTTCGGCGCATCGACGTTTGCCTACAAGAACATTCGACGCAAGGCTGATGCCCGCGACTATCCGTCACGACTGGAGTTCGGCCTCAAAGGGGGGATCGTCCCGCCCTCTGCGCTGAACAGTGGCGAATCGGTCGAGTTGATGCTCGCCCGCATTACGGGCCCGTACTTCGACATCAATTCATTCGACGATCTGCCGACACCGTTTCGGACCGTTGCCGTCGATCTGCTCTCGGCTCAGCCGATCGTGTTGCAGCACGGCTCGCTCGCCGATGCCATGCGCGCGACGATGTCGCTGCCGCTGATCTTTCCGCCGGTCGAGGTGGACGGCCAGGTGCTGATCGACGGCGGCACGATGAACAACGTTCCTGCCGACGTCGTGAAAGCGATGGGCGCGAACCGCGTGGTGGCAGTCAACGTCGGCGAACTGTCCAACCCCGAGGGCGTGAGCTACACCATGTTCGGCGTGGCGGGGACGACGATCGACGCGATGATGCGCGCGACCACGCTGCGCGCGCTGTCGTCGGCGGACGTCGTGATCAACGTTCCCCTCAAGAAGTACGGATCGCTCGACTGGCGCCGCTCGGCCGATCTGATCGACGAGGGGTATCGCGCGGCGGAGGCGATGCGCGATCAACTGCTGCCGCTGGCGCTCGACGACGCCGAGTTCCAGGCGTGGCGCGCCGCCCGCGAGGCGCGCCGCCGCACCTCCCTTCCGGCACCCGCCTTCCTCGATCTCGATGGGTTCGGAACCAACGACACCGGGCGGCTGACGGTGCTCTTGCAACGCCACGTCGGCGTGCCGCTCGACATCGCGGCGGTGGAAAAAGACATCGCGATCGTGTCGGGACTGGATCGCTACGAAACGGTCATCTGGCGCCTCACGCACGACGCCACACGGGGCTACGGTCTGCATGTGCGCGGCCGCGCCAAGGCGTACGCGCCGCCCTTCATGATGCTCGGCCTGAACCTCGAGAACACGACGTCGAGCGACTTCCGGATCGCCGCCACCGCACGGTACCTCGCGTTCGATCTCGTGGGATCAGGTTCCGAGCTGCGCCTCGACGGCACCGTCGGCTCCAACCCGAGCGCGGCGGTGGAGCTCTATCGGCCGCTGTGGCGAACGCCGCTGTTCGTCGCGCCGTATGCAGACGTCGCGACGCAGACATTCAACGTCATCGACAACGACGAGATCATCGCGCGCTACGGCACGACGCGCGCGCGCGTCGGTCTGAACGTCGGCGTCAACCTCGGAGCGCTCAGCGACGTACGCGTCGGCGCCTACGTCGGACGGACGACCGCGACCACCGAAGTCGGCAACCCCGGCTTCCCGGAGCTGCAGGGCAAGGAAACCGCCGCGGAGATCGTCTGGCGGACCGACACGCAGGACAGCCCGGTGATCCCGAGCCGGGGCCTGCTGTCGCAAGTGCGCCTGTCGCGCGTGTTCCACGGTCCCGACGTCGTGGTTGGCGAGACGACGATCAACACGACCTCGGCGTTCACGCAGCTGGCGGGAACGGCGAATCAATTCTGGAGCGCCGGCCCGCGCAACCGGCTGTTCGTCGCCGGCGGCCTCGGGGGAACGCTCGACGGCAATCCGCCGGCCATCAATCAGTTCATTCTGGGCGGTCCATTCAGGCTCGGCGCGTACACGCCGGGCGAGCTGCGAGGCGATCACTTCTACGCCGCATCGGGCGGTTATTTCCGTCAGGTCGGACGGCTCCCGGACTTCACGGGTGGACCGATTTTCCTCGGCGGCTGGCTCGAGAATGCCGACGCGTTCGACGACTGGTCACAAGCGCAGTGGCGGACGAACGGAACGGTGGGCGTCGTGATGGACACGATTGTCGGTCCGGTACTGCTCGCCGGCTCGTGGGGCTTCGATGGCCGGTGGCGGACCTACTTCGGCATCGGCCGACTCTTCCGCTGACCTCGTCGACAGACGCTGTCGCGGCGGCGGCGTCAGCGTGACGGCAGCAATCCGTAGACGTCCACGACGGAGGCGGGAAAGGGCGGCGCTACACCGATTCGCGGCGCGCGGCCGGAGCTGCGGGCGCGGCGAAGTCGGCCGCGTGATCGGTCGCCCAGTCGCGGAACCGGCGGGCCGGTGCGCCGGTGACGTCCGCCACCGTCGAGGTGACCAGCGCCGGAATCCCGACCGCGGCGGCATAGGCGCTCAGCAGCATCTCGACCACCGCGGCCGGCCACGCCGATAGCTGCTGCCGTGCCGCCTCCGGCGACAACTCTTCGAATCGCAACGCACGGCCGATCGCGGTGCCGATGATCTGCACCTGGTCGCGCTGCGTGACGGACTCGGGGCCGGTGAGCACGTACTCCTTGCGGTCGTGTCCGTCCTCGCACAGCGCGCGGACGGCGACGGCGGCGATGTCGTGCTCGTGAATCGGCGCTGTCGCTGCGGCGCCATGAAACCAGCGCACGACGTCGCCGGCCTGGATCTGCGGCGCCCACCAGTTGCGGCAATTGAGCGCGAAGGCCCCAGGGCGCAGGAAGGTCCAGCCCACACCCGACCTGTCGATCAGTTCCTCGAGTCCGGCGTGAACGGCCCTGAGCGCGTTGGGCTGCTGGAAGAACGGGTGCGGCGTACGATGTGGAGACGAGAGGAACACGATGCGATCGGTGCGCGAGACAATCCGCTCGATCGCCGCGGCTGCCGCCGAAAACGGCGCAACCCAGAGCAGGAACACGGCATCGACGTGGTCGAGCGCGGCGTCGAGCGTCCCGGCCTCAGTGAGGTCGCCGCGTACCACGTCGACACCGCGCGGCACCGCAGCGGATTCCGTCCGCCGCGTGAGTGCGCGGATCCGGCATCCAGTCGCACTGAGCTGAGCGACGACTTCGCGGCCGATCTGGCCGGTCGCACCGGTCACGAGGACACGCATCATCGACCGCCGTGCATCAACATTCTCGCCAGTTGCGCGCTACCGCTGGACCCGGCCTGACGCGTCGCCTCTGGCGACAGCGTCGATTTCTGCAGCGGAGACGCGATTGAAGTCGCCGGGAATGGTCTGCTTCAGCGCGCTGGCCGCGACCGCGAAGCGCAGCGACTCCGCGACGCTGCGTCCGGTGACCAGCGAGTAGATCAACCCCGCGGCAAAGCTGTCGCCGCCGCCGATGCGATCGATCAGCCGGACCATGTAACGCTGGCTCTGATGGAGGACGCCATCCGCGCCGTCCCACAGCACCGCGCTCCAGCCGTTGTCGCTGGCCGAGACGCTTTCGCGCAGCGTCACCGCGACGATCGCGGGCCCGAACTCCGTGGTGACCCGCTCGGCGGCCGCGCGATAGCCCTCCACGTCGAGCGTCCCGCCGGTCACGTCGGCGCCCTCGACCGCGACGCCGAGCACCGACTGCAAGTCCTCTTCGTTCGCGATCACGACGTCGACGCTCTTCATCAGCGGCTTCATCGCCGCCTGGGCCTGCGCTTCGGACCACAGTTTCCGGCGAAAGTTCAGATCGACGCTGACCCGCGCGCCCGCCTGCTTCGCGGCCGCAATCGCCGCGGCGGTGGCTGCCGCCGCACGCTCGCCGAGCGCCGGCGTGATGCCGGTGACGTGAAACCACGAGGCGCCCGCCATGACCGCGCGCCAGTCGACCGCGTCGGCCGCCATTTCGCTGATCGCCGAGTGCGCGCGATCGTAGACGACCGTGGACGGACGCTGGCTGGCGCCCGTCTCGGCGAAGTAGATCCCGACGCGATCGCCGGCGCGAACGACCTGCGACGTGTCGACGCCTTCCCCGCGCAGCGTGCGGATCGCGGCGTCGCCGACGGCGTGCCGCGGCAGCGCGGTGACGTAGACGCTGTGCAGCCCGAAGTGGGCGAGGCTGATCGCGACGTTCGCTTCGCCGCCGCCGAACGTGGCCGACAGCACCGGCGACTGAAACAGGCGCTCGAATCCCGGCGGACTCAGGCGCAGCATGATTTCACCGAAGGTGACGATCGTGTGCGTCATCGACGTGAAGTCGCGCGGCGGCTAACCCGTCGCGCGCGATCGAGCGGCCGCGACGTTCGCGACCAGGTCTTCGGCGAGCGCGGTGATCGCCTGGTAGCGGCCCGCCGCGATCGCGGTGGCGTCGAGCAGCGCCGAGCCGATTCCGACCGCGGCGGCGCCAGCACGAATCCAGTCGCCGGCATTGTGCACGGTGACGCCGCCGGTCGGCACCAGCTTCACCTGCGGCAGCGGCGCCAGCACGTCTTTGAGGTACTGCGGTCCAAGCGCGGTCGCCGGGAACACCTTGATCAAGTCAGCCCCCGCATCGTGAGCGCCGAGAATCTCCGTGGGCGTGAAGCAGCCGGGGATCGCCGGGACGTCGCGCTCGTGGCACGCGTCGATCACCTCGGGACGGAACACCGGACTGACGACGAAGGTCGCACCCGAGTCGATCACCGCGTGCGCCGTGCGCGCGTCGACGACCGTGCCGGCGCCCAGCAGGAAGCCGGCCGGCAAACGGGCGGAGAGCTCGCCAATCAGCTCCACGGCGCGCGGGACGGTCATCGTCACCTCGAGCGCGCGCACGCCGCCCGCCGCGAGCGCGTCGACGATCGCATGTACCTTCGCCGCGTCCTTCATCCGCACGACGGCGACGGCGCCGAGCTCTTCGATCCGGGCGGCGATCGAGGTCCGGCGCTCAGCACGATCGGAGTGGGCGTCGCGGGCTGCGGTCATGGCCGACAGCATGATAGTCGCAATGCCCGTCTAGGGGCGATTCAAGGCGACGATCTCGAGGTAATCGACGGCTGCCCGTTCACCACGATCGGGACGCGCGTCGATGCGCACGACGTCGCCCGGCGCGAGCGTTGCCCCGCGGACGATCCGGCGCGTCGAGGTGTGGCCGTTCGGCTCGGCCGAGGGCAGATCGGCGCTCGCACTCCAGCGATCGACCTCGCGCCCACCGATCGTCAGGGCGAAGCTCGACGCCCCGTCGTTCTCGTCGAAGTACTGCACGACGAGGTCGTAGCGGCCGGCCGGTCCGGCAAACCTGTAGGCGGCGGCGCAGGCCGCACGCTCGCACGCGATCGCCCGGCCGCCCGACGCGGTCTCCCACGGCGTGACCGCTCGCGCCACGTACCCGTCGAGCGTCATCGATTCCGCTTCGATGCGTCCTTCGGCGCGCCCCACGCGCGCGTGCGCGTCGGCGATACCCGACTCGCGCGTGAACCAGTTGGTGACCGCATCGCGCCACACGATCGCGTGCCCGGCCTGATATTCGAGCCGGCCGAGCACGGCGCCATAGCGGTCCCTGTCGACCAGTGCCGCCAGCGCACGCCACCGCTCGACGAACGCGGCGGCCTGCGCCGCACCGTCGTAGTGCGAATCGTAGATGTGCTGCATTACCGTCTTGCCGGATTTGAGCACGTGTGTGTACGGCACGTGATGCATGAACAGCAGCAGTTCGTCCGGGCACGTCGATAACGATTCGTAGCGCGCCGCGACGCTCGGCGAGTACTGCCCGATGAATCCCGTGCCGGTGGCGACCGTCCGATCCATGCCGACGCCGTCGTGATCGGCGCGATGCCACTGCCCCCAGCCGTTGCGCTCGGACGATTCGACGCCCGGGCCGTAGTGCACGCCGATGATGTCGGTCAGCGTCCCCGCCCCGAGTGGGCCCGTGTAGCGCTCGTACGCCGGCCACGAGTCGAGCAGGATGCCGGCGACCGTCTCGACGACGCGGCGGTCGTGGCCGAAGGTGAGCCGGGTCCATTCGTCCGCGATCTGCCCCGCCGACAGCGTCGGACGCCAGGCGAGGCGGGCGAATCCGTAGAGGTTCGCCTGCGCCAGATCGTGACCG
>DATFWL010000539.1:0-6723 GCA_035259385.1 Vicinamibacterales bacterium
GTCGACGCGAAACAGTTGCGCGAGCTCCATTTGAAGACTCAGAATTGACCCTGATGAAGCGCATGACCGTCCCTGAGGAGGGGATCGAGACGCTGTTCGGCTCCTACGACGAAAACCTCAAGCATCTCGAATCCCTCTTCAACGTGCGCATCCGCACCCAGGGCCACGATCTCATCATCGAAGGCGAATCGCCGAACGTCGACAAGGTCGATCGCGTGGTCGCGCAGCTGTCCTCGCTGATGCGCGACGGCTACAAACTGTCCAACGCCGACGTGAAAACCGCCTCGGACCTCGTCGCTCAGGACACCGCGGTCGATCTCCGCGATCATTTCCTGAAGGGCAGCCTGACGCCCGCCGGCAAGCGGCGCGTCGCGCCGAAGACCGTCAACCAGCGCCGCTATCTCGACGCCATCGAGCAGCACGACATCGTCTTCGGCATCGGGCCGGCGGGCACCGGCAAGACCTATCTCGCGATGGCGCAGGCGGTCGCGTTCCTGGTCGCGAAGAAGGTGAGCCGGATCATCCTGGCGCGGCCGGCGGTCGAAGCCGGCGAGAAGCTCGGGTTCCTGCCGGGCGACCTCCAGGAAAAGGTGAATCCGTACCTGCGGCCGCTCTACGATGCGTTGTACGACATGCTCGACGTCGAGCGCGTGGCGCGCTGCATCGAGCGCGGCACCATCGAGATTGCGCCGATCGCGTTCATGCGCGGCCGCACGCTCAACGATTCGTTCGTGATCCTCGACGAAGCGCAGAATACGACGACCGAGCAGATGAAGATGTTTCTGACGCGGCTCGGCTTCGGCGCGAAGGCCGTGATCACCGGCGACATCACGCAGATCGACCTGCCGGTGGGCCGGACGTCGGGCCTGGTCGAGGCGATGAAGGTGGTCGGCGCCATCGAAGGCATCTCGTTCGTCTATTTCGACGAGCGCGACGTCGTCCGCCACAAGCTGGTGCAGCAGATCGTGAAGGCATACGAGTCGTACTCGAACGGCAACGCCAGGAATGCCTGAGGAAGGCCCCGCCGCCGCGCGCCGGCGCGGCGAGCGAGCTTCGGCGGCCCGGCCGCGGCCCCTGCAGCGCGGCGCCCGGCTGCGCGTCGTCGTGTCGGATGCGCGCGGCCGGCGGGCGGTCGCGCCGGGCCTGGCGGCATGGTTGTGCCGCGTCGCGCCGCGCCGCGCGCGCGGTACCGTGACGATCGCGCTCGTCAGCGACCACCGCGTCCGGGCCCTGAACCGCACCTACCGCCGCAAGGACTACGCGACCGACGTGCTGTCGTTTCCCGCCTTCGCTCGCGAGACGCGCGCGCGAGTGTCGGCGCGGCGAACGCGGCCCAGTCCCCAGTCCCCAGCCCCCAGTCCCCTCAGGTTTCTGGGAGACATCGTCATCGCCCGCGGCGTCGCCCGGCGCCAAGCGCGCGAGGCCGGGCACTCGGAGCGTACCGAGCTGAAAGTGCTGGCGCTGCACGGACTGCTGCACCTGCTCGGGTACGACCACGAGCGCGACGCCGGCCGGATGCGGCGGATGGAGCAGCGGTTGCGGCGACAAGGCGGCCTGCGCGAAGGCCTCATCGAGCGCGCCCGATGATTCCGCTCGGCATCTTCCTGCTCGGGCTGGTCGGTGTGTACCTCGGCACGATCGAGACGGCATTCGGTGCGCTGATGCGGCTGTCGCTGCGGCTGGTCGCCGAGCGGACGAATCGTCCCGGCACGCTCGACGTCTACCTCGACGATCCGCTGCTGCTGTTCATTCCGGTCCGCCTGCTGCTCGGGTTCGTCACCGGCGCGGCCACCGCGCTGCTCGCGCGTGCGATTGGCATCGACGGCGCGCACACGGTGCTGGCGATCGTCCTCGCCATCCTTGCGTTCGTCGTCGCGGTCGAGATCCTGCTGCCGCTGCTGATCGTCGGACGCGATCCGGAACGCGTGCTCGAAGTGCTGCTGCCGACGTTCGCGCCGTTCGCGCGGGCGCTGGGGCCGATCACCCGCCGGATTGCCGCGGGCGTGGCGGCGGTGCGGCGGTCCGGCCCGCCGCCGACGCCGGACGAGGCCGCCGAGGAAGCAAACCAGGCGGCCAAGGCGTACATCGACACGGCGGAGCAGGAAGGCCTGATCGAGGGCGAAGAGCGCCGCCTGCTGCAGAGCATTGTCGATTTCGGCGATACCCTGGTGCGCGAAGTCATGACCCCGCGCCCGGACATCGTCGCCATCCGCGACGGCTCCACGGTCGGCGACGTGCGGGCGCTGTTTCGCGAGCAGGAGTACTCGCGGTTTCCCGTCTACAAGGAATCGCTCGACAACATCGCCGGGTTCATCTTCGTCAAGGACCTGCTCGCGCTCGATTCGTCCGACGACGCGCGGCCGATCACCGGCCTGCTGCGGCCGGCGGTGGTCGTGCCGGAAACCAAGCGGGTGCCGGAGCTGCTGAAGCAGTTCCAGCGCCAGCAGACGCAGTGCGCGATCGTCGTCGACGAGTACGGCGGCACCGCCGGTCTGGTCACGATCGAGGATCTGCTCGAGGAGATCGTCGGCGAGATCCGCGACGAATACGACGTCGAGTCCGAGCCGATCGTCGAGGAAGGCAGCGGTCGCTTCGTGTTCAGCGGCAAGGTCGACATCGACGAGGTGCGGCAGCGGCTCGGCGTCGACATCGAGCGCGAAGGCTTCGAGACCGTGGGCGGATATCTGCTCGCGCGCGTCGGCCGGGTGCCGACCGTGGGCGAGCATTTCGAGATGGACGGACTCACCGTGGACGTGCTCGACGCCGAGCGCCGTCGCGTGAACAAGGTGCGGATGCAGAAGATCGCGTCCACGTCGGTGGCCGCCGAAGACGCGGAGGAGAAGTCGCGTCTGGCGCGATGAAGACCGGCTTCGTGTCCCTGATCGGCCGTCCCAACGCCGGCAAGTCGACGCTGCTCAACCGCCTCGTCGGCACCAAGCTGGCGATCGTGTCCGACAAGCCGCAGACGACGCGCAACCGGATCCTCGGGGTCAGGAACTACCCGGGCGCGCAGGTCGTGTTCCTCGACACGCCGGGCATCCACCGTCCGCTGCACCGGATGAACGTGCGGATGGTCGACGCCGCGGTCGACACGATTCGCGAAGTGGACGTGCTCGGCCTGGTGGTGGACGTCACCGAGCCTCGCGGCAAGGGCGATCGCTTCGTCTTCGACCTGGTGAAGAGCGCGACGGCGCCGGTGTTCCTGATCCTCAACAAGATCGATCTGATCAGGAAGTCGCGGCTGCTGCCGGTGATCCAGCAGCACGGCGAGACCGCCGCGTTTGCCGAAATCATTCCGCTCTCGGCCACGACCGGCGACAACGTGGACCGGCTCGAGAGGGCGATCATCGAACGGCTCCCGGAGGGCGAGGCGCGCTATCCCGACGACTATCTGACCGACCAGCCCGAGCGCTTCTTCGCGGCAGAGATCGTCCGCGAGAAGCTGCTGCAGTTCACGCACGCGGAGATCCCGTTCTCGAGCGCCGTCGTCGTCGATCGGTTCGACGAGCCGGCAGGGCCGAAGGGCATCCTCAAGCTGTACTGCACGATCGTCGTCGACCGCGAGTCGCAGAAGCCGATCGTGGTCGGCCGGGGTGGCGAGATGATCAAACGGATTGGTACGGCCGCCCGCGAGGATCTGGAGCGCTTCTTCGACACTCGAGTCTTCCTCGACCTGCATGTCCGCGTGAAGTCCGAGTGGCGGGAGGACGATGCGGTGCTCGACGACATCGGGATGTAGCCGCCCATGACACGTTGCAGCAGGCCAGCGTCGCCAACGTATAATTGACACCCTTCTCCGGATGCCGCAGTTCAGCACCGACGCCTTGATTCTGAGGACCTATACGCTCGGCGAATCGGATCGGATCGTCGTGTTCCTGACGCGCGACCGGGGCAAGAAGCGCGGCGTGGCGAAGAACGCCCGGCAGAGCCGGCGGCGGTTCGGCGGCGCGCTCGAGCCGCTGACCTGCGGCCGCGTCGGCTACGTCGAGCGCGAGCGCCGCGATCTGGTGCGCCTCGAGTACGTCGAGCCGGTGCGGTCGCCGCTCCTGGCCGCCGACGGCGACGCGCTCGGCTACGCCAGCTACTTCGCCGAGCTCATCGACGAATGGGCGCAGGAAGCCGACCCGAACGAGCCGCTGTTCCGTCTCGGCGCGTCGATGGTGGACGCGATGGCGGTCGGCGTACCGATCGAGCCGCTGGCGCGCTACTTCGAGTTCTGGCTGCTGCGGCTGCAGGGCGTGTTCGAGATGGATCCCCGGCTGTCGGCCGAGGCGCGGGCGTTTCTGGTGACGGCGCGCGGGCTGAGCCCGTTCGCGCTCGGCGAGGTGGCCGTCTCGCGGCGCGCGCTGCGGGAGCTCGAAGCATCGCATCGTGCGCAGATCGCGACCCACCTCGAGCGCGAACCGAAATCGGTCCGCGTGCTACGGGAGATGCGGAGATAAGAGATGCGACCTGGCTGATGGCTGATGGCTCATGCTCATGGTTGATGGCTCATGGCTAAGGGCTCTCGAATTAGCCACCTGCCATGACCATCGGCCATCAGCCGTTCAGCCATCCGCCATTCAAGCATCAGCCATGACGATGACGTTTCAGGCTCTCATCCTCAAGCTCCAGGAATTCTGGGCATCACGCGGTTGTGCGCTCCAGCAGCCGCTCGACATCGAGGTCGGCGCCGGCACGATGCACCCCGAGACGTTCCTGCGCGTGCTCGGGCCCGCGCACTGGAACGTCGCCTACGTGCAGCCGTCGCGGCGGCCGGCGGACGGACGCTTCGGCGAGAACCCGAATCGTCTGTTCAAGCACCATCAGTTCCAGGTGATCCTGAAGCCCGCGCCGGACGAGGTGCAGCAGATCTATCTCGACAGTCTCGAGGCGTGCGGCATCAACCCGCGGCAGCACGACATCCGCTTCGAAGAAGACAACTGGGAGTCGCCGACGCTCGGCGCGTGGGGCATCGGCTGGCAGGTGATGTTCGACGGGATGGAGATCTCGCAGTTCACCTACTTCCAGCAGGCCGGGGGCATCGAGCTCGCGCCGATTGCCGCGGAGCTCACCTACGGCCTCGAGCGGATCGCGATGGTGCTGCAGCGCACCGACAACGTGTTCGAGATGGAATGGGCGCCCGGCGTGAAATATGGCGAGGTCCGTCACCGGGAAGAGGTGGAGCAGTCGAAGTACGTCTTCGGCCAGGTCGATCTGGGCGGCATCGACTTCGGCGCCTTCCATCGCGACCTGTTCGAGAAGTACTATCAGCTGTCCACGGCGCTCTTGAAGCAGCAGTTGATCTGGCCGGCGCTCGAGCACTGCCTGAAGTGTTCGCACCTGTTCAACATCCTCGACTCGAGCAACAGCATCGGCGTCACCGAGCGGACGGCGTTCATCCTGCGCATCCGTCAGCTCGCCGTCGGCATCGCGAAGAGCTACGTCGAAGGCGGGGCGGCGCCGACCCCGGAGGAAGCGGCCGAAAAGGCGGCGACGTAGATGGATCGCGAACTGCTGCTCGAAATCGGATGCGAAGAGCTGCCGGCGAGCTGGCTGCCCGACCTGACGCATGAGGTCGGCGAGATCGTCGGCGGGCAGCTGCGCGAGCACCGGCTCCCGGCCGAGTCGCCGGTCGAAACCTACAGCACACCGCGGCGTCTCACCGTGCGGGTCGTTCGCGTGCCCGAGCGGCAGAACGATCTCGAGGAGCTGGTGAACGGTCCGCCGGTCTCCGCGGCATTCAAGGCGGACGGGACGCCGACGCCGGCGGCGACCGGGTTTGCCGCGAAGCAGGGCGTGGACGTCGCGGCGCTCGAGCGGGTTCAGACGCCGAAGGGCGAGTACCTCGCGTTCCGGAGGCGGCAGCGCGGCAAGGCGGCGGTCGACGTGCTGCCGGCGGTGCTCGGCGGGACGCTGCGCGAACTCTCGTTTCCGAAGGCGATGCACTGGGACGCGCTGCTCGACGACGGCCGCGGCGAACTGCCGTTCGGCCGTCCGATCCGCTGGATCCTCTTCATCTACGGCGGCCGCGTGGTGCCGTTCTCGATCGCGCGGGCCGCGTCCGCGCAGACCGGCCAGGTCCAGGAGGTCCCCTCCGGCGCGGTCACCTACGGTCATCGTTTTCTCACCACGAGCGGCCGCGCCGGCCGGGCGATCAAGGTGCGATCGTTCGACGAGTATCGGGCGCGCCTGCTCGAGAATTTCGTGATCCTCGAGCGCGGCGAGCGCCACAACAAGATCGCGCGCGAGCTCGACGCGAAGGCGCAGCGCCTGCAGGGCCGGGTGAGCCGGACGGTGCGGCACGATTCGGGGCTCCTGCAGGAAGTGCCCGATCTCGTCGAGTACCCGTCGGTCGTCGCCGGCACCTTTCCGCTCGAATTCCTGGAGCTCCCCGAGGAAGTGCTGACGACGACGCTGGTCCATCACCAGCATTACTTTCCGGTCGAAGGCGACGATGGGAAGCTGAGGAACGCGTTTCTCGCGGTCATCAACACCGAGCCCGACAACGAGCGATCGATCGCCCGCAATGCCGAGCGGGTCGTCACCGCGCGCCTGCGTGACGCGCGGTTCTTCTGGGAGGCGGACCGACAATCGCCGCTGGAGTCCCGCATCGAACGGCTCGGGACGATGCTGTTTCACAGGAAGCTCGGGTCGTACCGGGACAAGGCGGAGCGAATCGAGCAGCTCGCCGGGTGGATCGCGCGGGAAACGCTTTCGGCCGACGCGTCGACGGCGGCCGCG
>DATFWL010000540.1:0-32192 GCA_035259385.1 Vicinamibacterales bacterium
CCCGAGCTCGCCGAGGAGATCGCGCCGAAGAACATCCTGATGATCGGCCCGACCGGCGTCGGCAAGACCGAGATCGCGCGCCGCCTGGCGCGGCTCGCACAGTCGCCGTTCATCAAGGTCGAGGCGTCGAAGTTCACCGAGGTCGGCTACGTCGGCCGCGACGTCGAGTCGATGGTCCGCGACCTCGTCGAGCTGGGCGTCGACATGGTGCGCGAGGAACGGCTCGAGGAAGTGCGCGCGAAGGCGGGCCAGAATGCCGAAGAGCGGCTGCTCGACATCCTGCTGCCGCCAGCGCCACCGGTCGGCTTCGGCGAGCATCGCGCCGCCGGTGCGCCGCCCCCCGATCCGTCGCCGGCGTCGGACGACAAGGCGAACCGCACGCGCGAGTACTTCCGCGATCAGCTGCGCTCCGGCCGCCTCGACCATCGCGTCGTCGAAATCGACGTACGGGAGAAGTCGTTTCCATCCTTCGAGATCATTGCCGGGTCGCAGGTCGAGGAAGTCGACATCAACATCAAGGACATGCTGCCGGGGCTCTTTCAGGGCAAGAGCAAGCGGCGCAAGCTGAAGGTGCCCGAGGCGCTCGAATACCTCCGCGCGGAGGAAGAGCAGAAGCTGATCGACATGGACAGCGTCGCCCGCGCGGCGGTCGAGCGGGTGGAGCAGGCCGGCATCATCTTCATCGACGAGATCGACAAGATTGCAGGCCGCGAGGGCTCGCACGGGCCCGACGTGAGCCGCGAGGGCGTGCAGCGCGACATCCTGCCGATCGTCGAAGGCACGACCGTGAACACGAAATACGGCATGGTCCGCACCGATCACATCCTGTTCATCGCTGCCGGCGCCTTTCACGTCTCGAAGCCGTCGGATCTGATCCCGGAGCTGCAGGGGCGCTTTCCGATCCGCGTCGAGCTCGAGCCGCTCGGCAAGGACGAGTTCGTGCGGATTCTCACCGAGCCGCGCAGCGCGTTGATCAAGCAGTACACGGCGCTGATGGACACCGAGGGCATCGCGCTGACGTTCACCGACGAGGCGATCCGGCGCATCGCCGATTTCGCCACCACCGTCAACGATCGGACGGAGAACATCGGCGCGCGCCGGCTGCACACCGTCCTGGAGAAGCTGCTCGACGAGATCTCGTTCGAGGGGCCCGACCTGCAGGACAAGACCGTGACGATCGACGAGGCCTACGTCACCCGCATGCTCGCCGACATCGTCAAGAACGAGGACCTGTCGCGGTATATCCTGTGAGCCGACGCATCCGTCAGGTAACGCAGAGCGGGCAGAGATCGCAGAGTACGCAGAGCGCTTTTTTTCACACGACCGGCGACATCCGGCGAACGATGTCGTACAGCGGGAACCGCCGAAAAAAAAAGTTCTCTGCGATCGCCGCGGTTTCAGCGTTGCTCGCGGTGGCCGCCTCGGGGTGCGGCAAGAAAGGTCCGCCGCTGCCGCCGCTCGTGAAGGTGCCGGTCCCGCCGCCCGATCTCGTCGCCTCGCGCCGCGGCGACATCGTCGATCTGCAGTTCACCGTCCCGAGCGCCAATACCGACGGCACGCGGCCCGCGAACGTCGAGCGCGTCGAGGTCTACGCGCTGACGCTGCCGCCTGGCGCGCCGGCGCAGCCGCTCAGCGACGCGCAAATCACCAAGTTCGGCACGCGCATCGACGCCGTCGACGTCAAGGCGCCGCGCGATCCGGATCTGACGACCGATCCCGACGACCCCTCGGACGAGGTCGAGGCGCCGGCGGGGAGCGGTCTCGACCAGGGCGCGGTGGCGCGCATCGAAGAAGCGCTCGGCGACGATGCGATGGAGGTCGTGACGCTGCCGCCGGACCCGCTGGCGCCGAAGCCGAAGGACACGGGCACGCCCGTCCAAGGTCCGCTGGTCGGCCCCGGGGCCGAGCCGCCTTCACGCACCTACGCCGTCGTCGGCATCTCGACGCGCGGCAAGAAAGGCCCGGTGTCGAAGCGTGTCGTGGTGCCGCTCGGCCCGCCGCCGCCGCCGCCCTCCGCGCCGCGCATCACCTATACCGAGCGCGAGATCAGCGTCACCTGGCCGACGGCCGCTTCCACCGAGGCGGCAGCCACCGATGCGGTGCTGCCCTCGCATCCGCTGGAACCGCCGCCGCCGGCGATCGAATACACCGTCTACGATGCGACCGATCCGCAGTCGCTCGTGAAGCTGACGGCGACGCCGCTCAAGGAGCCGAAGTACACCGACACGCGTATCGCGTGGGGGACGAAGCGCTGCTACACCGTGCGCGCCACGGTGCGCGCCGCGAGCGCGACGATCGAAAGCGACGCCGGTCCGCCCGACTGCACCACGCTCGTCGACACGTTCGCCCCCGCGGCGCCCTCGGGCTTCAACACGATTGCCAGCGCGGGTGCGATCAACCTGATCTGGGAGCCGAACAAGGAAAGCGATCTGGCCGGGTACATCGTGCTGCGCGGGACGCCGCACGAGGGGGCGATCGACTCGATCCCGCTCGAGCCGATCACGCCGACGCCGATCAGCGAAACGCATTTCACGGACAACGTGGCCGGCGGCATCTCGCACGTGTACGCGATCGTCGCGGTCGATCGCGCCGGCAACCAGAGCGCGCCGTCGGCGCGCCAGATGGAGACGGCTCGGTAGGGGACTGCGCTGTCATGGCTTATGGCTAATGGCTGATGGCCATGGTTAATGGTTGAACCATCCGGCATCGACCCTAGCCATTCGCCATCAGCCATTGACGGAGTTCAGCTTAGAATGTCCGTTGATGGAACGGATCTATCGCGTCCGCGATGGCGGCGTCGCGTCGTACGCCGTCGAGCGCGACGGTGAATTACGACGCGCGGCGGGCGATATCTTCTTCGGACCGCTGACGCCTGGCGCGGCCGTGGCGGGCGGACTTGCCTCCCTGACCCTGCTGCCGCCGGTGATGCCCTCGAAGATCGTCTGCGTCGGACTCAACTACAAGGATCACGCGGGTGAAGTGGGCAAGCCGCTGCCTGCGGAGCCGCTCCTGTTCATCAAGCCGACGAGCGCGGTGATCGGTCCCGGGGATCCGATTCGCATTCCCCCCGGCGTCGGCCGCGTCGATCACGAGGCGGAGCTCGGCGTCGTCATCGGCCGGCGCGCGCATCGCGTCGCCGCGAAGAACGCGTGGGACTACGTGGGCGGCCTGATCTGCGTCAACGACGTCACCGCGCGCGATCTGCAGAAGAAGGAGTCGCAGTACACGCGCTGCAAGGGGTTCGACACCTTTGCGCCAATCGGGCCGTGCATCGCGATCGGGCTGAACGGCGAGCCGCGCAGCGTCGAAGGCTTCGTCAACGGACAGCGCCGCCAGTCGTCGAGCACGCGTCACTTGATTTTCTCGATCGAGCACCTGGTCGAGTTCATCACGTTCGTGATGACGCTCGAGCCGGGCGATATCATCTCCACCGGCACGCCCGAAGGCATCGGACCGATCGCGCCAGGAGACACGGTTACCGTCGCGGTCGAGGGTGTCGGCGAGCTCGTAAATCCAGTAATGGCTGAGGGCTGATGGCCATGGTTCATGGCTGCTCGCGGAAAGCTCGCGATCCTTCCACCATTGGCCATCAACCATGTGCCATCAGCCATCAGCCATTGACAGCGAACGGAGTGAGCCAGAGAAAGCGAACGGAGTGAGTATGAAATTGTTCATCGACACCGGCAACATCGGCGAGATCCAGAGGCTGTGCGACATCGGCATCATCGATGGCGTGACGACGAACCCGACGTTGCTCTCGAAGGAGCCGGGCGACTATCGCGACAACCTGAAGAAGATCTGCGGCATCGTGAAGGGCCCGGTCAGCGGTGAGGTGACCGCGACCGACTTCGCGGGCATGATTCAGCAGGGGCATGACATCGCCAAGATCGACCAGTACATGGTCGTCAAGGTGCCGCTCACGCCCGTCGGCATCAAGGCGTGCAAGGCGCTCTCGGGCGAAGGCATCCGCGTCAACGTCACGCTCTGCTTCTCGCCGGCGCAGGCGCTGCTCGCGGCCAAGGCCGGCGCGACCTTCGTCAGTCCCTTCGTCGGCCGCCTCGACGACGTCGGCACGAACGGGATGGAGCTGATCGAGGACATCGTCGAAATCTTCAACCATTACGACTTTCCGACTGAGGTGCTCGTCGCGAGCTGCCGTCATCCGATTCACGTCATCGAGTCCGCGCGCATGGGCGCCGACATCGCCACCTGCCCGCCCGGCGTGATCGACGCGCTCTTCAACCATCCGCTGACCAACATCGGCCTCGAGAAGTTCCTCAAGGACTGGGACAAGGCACATGCCGAAGCGGTGAAGGCCTGACGTCTGTCAATGGCTGATGGCTCATCGCTGATGGCTATGGATTATGGAAGATGACGGCTTGCCATTGACCATCAACCCCTTGCCATCAGCCATCAGCCATCAGCCATCAGCCATGACGGATCCGCTCAGAACTCTGGCGGAGCTCGAAAGCCGCGCCGAGCTTGGCGGCGGCGCCGGGCGGCTCGAGAAGCAGCACGCCGCCGGCAAGTTGACCGCTCGCGAGCGGATCGATCTCCTCTTCGATCCCGGCACCTTCGAGGAAGTCGACAAGCTCGTCACGCACCGCTGCCGCGACTTCGGGATGGATCAGCAGACCGTGCCGGGCGACGGCGTCGTCGCCGGCCACGGATCGATCGACGGCCGTCAGGTGTTCGCCTTCGCGCAGGACTTCACCGTCTTCGGCGGGTCACTCTCGGAGACCAACGCCGCGAAGATCGTCAAGGTGATGGATCTCGCGATGAAGCTCGGCGCGCCCATTGTCGGCCTGAACGACTCGGGCGGCGCGCGCATCCAGGAAGGGGTGATGTCGCTCGGCGGCTACGCCGACATCTTCCTGCGCAACACGCTCGCGTCAGGCGTCGTGCCGCAGATCTCCGCGATCATGGGGCCGTGCGCCGGCGGCGCCGTCTACTCACCGGCGATCACCGACTTCACGGTGATGGTGAAGAACACCAGCTACATGTTCGTGACCGGTCCCGACGTGGTGAAGACGGTGACCCACGAGGAGGTCTCGAAAGAGGAGCTAGGCGGCGCGATGACGCACAACGCGACCAGCGGCGTCGCGCACTTCGCAGTCGACGACGACCGCGAGTGCCTGGCGCTGGTGCGCGACCTGCTGTCGTTCATGCCCGGCAACAACCTCGACGATCCGCCGCGAGCGGCGACCACCGATTCGCCCGACCGCGAGGACCCGGCGCTCGACCGCCTCGTCCCGGCGTCGCCGAACCAGCCCTACGACATGCTCGACGTGATTCACGTCGTCGTCGACGAGGGGTACTTTCTCGAAGTGCATCAGCACTTCGCGAAGAACATCCTGGTCGGCTTCGCACGGCTCGACGGCCGTCCGGTCGGCATCGTGGCGAACCAGCCGGCGGTGCTCGCCGGGACTCTCGACATCGATGCGTCGGTGAAGGGGGCGCGGTTCGTGCGGTTCTGCGACGCGTTCAACATTCCGCTGGTCACCTTCGAAGACGTTCCGGGGTTTCTGCCGGGCACGCAGCAGGAGTACGGCGGCATCATCCGGCACGGTGCGAAGCTGCTGTTCGCGTTCGCGGAAGCGACGGTGCCGAAGGTCACGGTAATCACGCGCAAGGCGTACGGCGGCGCCTACTGCGTCATGTCCAGCAAACACATCCGGACCGACTTCAACTACGCGTGGCCGACCGCGGAGCTCGCCGTGATGGGACCGGAAGGCGCGGTGAACATCCTCTACAAGCGGGAGCTCGACGCGGCGGCCGATCCCGTCGCGGCGCGCGCGGACAAGGTCGCCGAGTTCCGCGAGAAGTTCGCCAACCCGTACATCGCCGCCGCCGTCGGGTTCCTCGACGAAGTGATTCATCCTCGCGAGACGCGTAAGAAACTCATAACCGCGCTCCGCAACCTGGAGAACAAGCGCGACAGGAACCCGCCGAAGAAGCACGGGAATATTCCGTTGTGAATAGGACGGGAGCGGGCACGGCACACGTACCCAACGGCTCGCGCTGTAACGTCGGTGTAGCGCCTCCGGTCGGGCGGCGCCGATCCTCACCGGGTTTTTGAATTTCCGCCGGCCGCCAGCGAAAATCCCGCCCGAATTCGCGCGTTGTCCGTTGACAGCCAGTGTCTGCTCGGGCACCCTACGCGCTCATACCAGAGCGATCCTGATTTCGATTCTCTCGGCTGTCGCCGTCGGCGCAGGCGTATCTACTGATTGACGAGGGGGATGGAATGATGACGCGAAGAATGCCTCGATTCCTCTGGGTGGCGCTCGGCGCCGCCGCGCTGCTCGCCGTGAGTGCGCCGGCGCGCGCGCAATCCACTGCGACTCTTCAAGGCACGATTACTGACGCCCAGGCGGCAGTCATGCCGGGCGTGACGGTCACGATCCGGAATACCGGCACCGGCCTGGAGCGCACCACGACGACCGACAGCGCCGGACAGTACGTCGCCGCGTCGCTGCAACCCGGCCACTACACCGTGCTCGCGCATCTCGAGGGCTTCAAGGACCAGACGGGCGAAACCGACCTCGGGCCGGCGCAGACCGCCGTCATGAACCTGCGCCTCGGTCTGGCCAGCATTGCCGAGAACGTCACCGTCAGCGGCACCTCACCGCTGATCGACACCGCGACGGCGTCGGTCGGCGCGGCGATGCAGGAGCGCACCGTTCAGGAGATCCCGCTGAACGGCCGCCACTTCGTCGATCTCGGCCCGCTGATGCCGGGCGGATCGACGTCGCCGCAGAACGCCGGCCTTTCCGCCCCGCTGCGCGGCCAGGGGTCGTTCTCGTTCATGTCGGCCGGCAACCGCGAGACCTCCGTCAACTTCATGATCAACGGCATCAACCTGAACGACCTGTCGAATTCACAGGTGACGTTCCAGCCGTCGATCAACACCGTGTCGGAATTCAAGGTCGACAACTCGACGTTCAGCGCCGAGTACGGGCGCAACTCCGGCGCGATCGTGAACGTCGCGACGCGCTCGGGCAGCAACCAGTTCCACGGCGAGGTGTTCGACTTCTACCGCGACCAGCGCTTCGATTCGCGCAACTACTTCAACCCGCCGAGCATCAGGTCCGACGGCACCGAGACGCCGCAGTCGACGTTCAACCGCAAGCAGTTCGGCGTCAACTTCGGCGGGCCGGTGGCGAAGAACCGTTCGTTCTTCTTCGGCAGCTACGAGGGCTTGCGCCACCTGCAGGGCGTGGACTTCAACTCGGGCACGTTGAGCAACGCTCAGCGCGCGGGCGTCACCGATCCGGTCGCGAAGAACCTGCTCGCCTACATCCCGGCGGCCAACGACGCGACGGGGACACGGGTCATCGCCTCCGAAGAGGCGCCGGTGAACCTCGATCAGTACACGATCGACTCGCGCAACAACCTGCGGTCGGCCGACGAGCTGCACTTCTACTATGCGTACCAGCGAGACGTGCGCCGCGAGCCGAACGCGCAGGGGCAGACCGTTGCCGGTTACAGCGACACGCGCGGCGGGCACCGGCAGGTGATGACCGTCAACGAGACGCACATCTTCGGCCCGGCGCTGGTCAACGAGCTGCGCGGTGGTTTCAATCGGCTGAACATCAGCTTCAACCCGAACACGCTCGTCGACACGAACTCGCTCGGCATCAACGTCGGCCAGACGAACATGCCGATCGCGCTGCCTGACATCACGATTTCCGGGCCGGGCCTGAGATTCGGCGGGCCCGGTGGATTTCCCTCCGGCCGTGAAGTGACGACCATCGCGCTGGGCGACACGGCGACCTATCTCCGCGGCAATCACATCGTGAAGTTCGGCGGCGAGTACCGGCACGTCAAGCACTACAGCTTCAACCAGGACCCGGGCAACTTCACCTACCCCAGCATCGCCGCTTTCCAGCAGGGGTTCGGCAGTCAGTTCGGCATCACGCTGGGCGATCGGTCGTACAACGTGTACGTCAACGCGATCGGCGCGTTCGTGCAGGACTCCCTTTCAATCGGCTCGAACCTCAAGCTCGATCTGGGGCTCCGCTACGACTATCTCCCGTCGCCGAGCGAGGCCGACAACAAGCTCGTCGCGTTCGATCCAGCGTCGCTCTCGCTGCTGCAGATAAACGGGGCGGGCGGGTTCACGCAGGTGACCAAGAACGGCAGCGACTTCCAGCCGCGCATCGGCGCCATCTGGAATCCCGACGGCACCGGCAAGACCGTCGTGCGCGGCGCGTACGCGATCATGGTCAACCAGACCAACACCGGATATTTCACTGGTGAGACCGGCAACCCGCCGCTCGTCACGCCGCTGTCGGCGCAGGCCAACGGCACCGCCACCAGCAACGTGAAGCTCGACAACGCGATCAACAGTGCGGGCGGCGCCTCGAGCATCGCGCCGACCTTCACCGATCCCAATTTCATTCCGGGCCGGATGC
Source organism: Vicinamibacterales bacterium (assembly GCA_035259385.1). Lineage (GTDB taxonomy): Bacteria > Acidobacteriota > Vicinamibacteria > Vicinamibacterales > CAVVIG01 > QHWK01. Next base: position 8,418 of record DATFWL010000540.1, read on the forward strand.
AGACGTGGAACGTCAACGTCGAGCGCGAGATCGCGACGATGGGCGTCATGGTCGGCTACTTCGGATCGCACGGCGATCGCCAGCGGATCCCGATCAACCTGAACCAGTTCGTCACGCCGGGCGGCACGGTGCGGCCGTATGCGAGGCTGGCGGCGACGAGCCCGATTCTTCCGAATTCACCGCTCGGCAACATCAACGAGGTGACGAGCCTCGGCTGGTCCAACTACAAAGGGCTGTGGGTGACGGCGAACCGCCGGTTGAGCCGCGGTCTGCAGGTGCAAGGCTCGTATACGCTCTCCAAGACGACCGATACGAACTCGTACGACGCCACGCTGACTGCGCAGAACAACACCGACCTGGCGGACAGCGTCGGGCCGTCGGACTTCGACGTCCGCCACCGCGTCTCGGTGAACGCCTCGTACGACTTGCCATTCAGAGGCAACCGCTGGAAGGACGGCTGGCAGGTGGTCGTCGTCGAGCAGGCGCAGACCGGCAATCCGCTCAACATCGTGACGAACATCACCACGATCACGGGGACCGCGACGGTGCGTCCTGATCTCATCGGCGCGCTGCCCTCGATCAATCCGCATGCGAACAACGACGCGAACGGGTTCCCGGTCAGCTACCAGTGGTTCGACGGCCAGACGTCCGTCTGCGATCCGCGCGTGGCCGCTGGCGGTGCCGGCGCGTGCACGTCGTCGTCGGTGTTTGCGCTGCCGTACAACGCGGCCGGTGTGGCCCACTTCGGCAGCCTCGGACGCAACCCGATCTACGGGCCTGGGTTCGGCAACACCGACTTCTCGATCATCAAGAACGTCACGCTGCAGGGCAGCGCGCGCGTGCAGCTGCGGCTCGAGTTCTTCAACCTGTTCAACCAGGCGAACCTCGGTCAGCCCGGCCGTACAGCGACGGTTGGCAGCACCTCGTTCGGGGTCATCAGCAACACGCGATTCCCGACAGGCGATTCCGGATCGGCGAGACAGATCCAGTTCGCCGCCAAGTTCCTCTTCTAAGGTGTGTGGGACCGATAGGCCCATTGGGTGGGTGGGGTAGGAGGACCGACTGGACCTCGCTCGCGCGAGGCGCGAGCCCTCCCCACCAAGCCCATGGGCCAATCGGTCGCACACTCCCCGCCAACGTCGCGCGCACCTCGGGTGTATCAGAACGGAAGCCTGCCTGCGCCGGCTGAGCATCCGATCCATCAATCTTTCGTTGTATTCGCATCATTAATCCGTAAGACTCCCTCCATTCGTCGTTCCCACAACGGAGGGGGTCCATGCACCGAACTGGCCCGATCGCCGCCGTCCTCGCGTTCCTTCTCCTGGCATCCTCGCCTCTCCTCGCACAACAAGGCACCGGTGAGCTTCGCGGTCGCGTGATCGACGCGCAGAGTGCGGTGCTGCCCGGCGTCACGGTCGTCGCTCGCAACGAGGCGAGCGGACTCTTCCGCGAAATCGTCAGCGGCGCTGACGGCTCCTTCTTCATGAGCGCGCTGACGCCAGGCAGTTACGAAATCGATGCTCAGTTGTCCGGGTTCAAGAAGTACCAGCGCAAGGGTGTCCGCGTCGAAGTCGGCAAGACGCAGTCGATCGACGTGCAGCTGGAGCTCGGGGGCATCGAGCAGGAGGTGACGGTCCTCGCCGAGTCGCCGATCGTCGACACGACGACGAAGCAGCTGGGCGGCAGCATTCCGACGCAGGAGCTGAACGACATCCCATCGCTGAACCGGAACTTCACGTCGTATCTGAGCCTGCTGCCGGGGATCACCGCGACGATCTCCACCGACTCATTCGGCGCCGACTCGATCCGCGTCAACGGCCAGGCAACGCAGAACGCGAACTACACGCTCGACGGCGCTGGCAACAACGACACCTTCAATAACGGCAACGGCGGCGCGCAGGCGCGGATTCCGGTCGAAGCGGTGCAGGAGGTGCAGGTCCTCACCAGCCAGTTCGACGCCGAGTTCGGCCAGAGCTCCGGCGGCGTCGTCAACACCGTGTCGAAGCAGGGCACGAACCAGTTCCACGGCGCGGCGTTCTTCTTCGAGCAGACCGAGAAGATGACGTCGCTCGACTACTTCGCGGCGCGCCAGAACCTCGAGAAGCCGGAGGCGATGCAGCAACAGTGGGGCGGCAACCTCGGCGGACCGATCATCAAGAACAAGCTGCATTTCTTCGTCAACCTCGAACGCATCGATCAGCAGCGCGCGCGGACGATGAACATCCAGGCGCGGCCGGAGCTGAGCTTCACCGGGACGACGCGCGACAACGTCTGGAACTGGATGGCGCGGGCGGATCACCAGATCAACGCCAACAACACGTGGGCGGTGCGCTGGCTGCGCGAGACGTCGCCACAGACCAACCAGCTCGTCCAGACCAATTACACGAAGTCGCGGGCGGAGGAGGAGCAGGACGCCGACTGGACGATCGTCGGCACGCTGAACTCGGTGCTCAAGAACACCCGGGTCAACACGCTGAAGATCTCCTACACGCACGAGGACGTGTTCTTCGGCAACCCGGGCTATTTCGAGACCGGCAACCAGGCGGCGCTCTCATCGCTCCTCGTGCACCAGACGTTCGAGGACGGCATCGCGACCCGCGCCAACCGTCGCATGGATCCGGCGTACCAGATCGACGAGACGTTGTCGTGGTTCGTCCCGAACAAGAAGGGCGATCACGACTTCAAGTTCGGCGCCGGATGGTACTACCTGCCGCTGCACATCTTCGACGCCGGTTCGCTCAACGGACAGTTCAACTTCACGTCGAGCGATCTCGACTTCGACGCCGCGAACCCACGGACGTATCCAGACCGGCTGACGGTCCGCGTGCCCGGCGTCTCCGACTATTACGTGAAGGGAACCGAGATCGGCGCCTTCGTGCAGGATAAGTGGAAGATGAACGGGCGCGTCACCGCCAGCCTCGGCCTTCGCTACGACGTCGAGCGCGTGCCGATCGACGAGACCGGCAACTATCTCTTTGCCGATCCCAACGCCTATCCGGTGGACAGGAACAACTTCTCGCCGCGCGTCGGTGCGACCTGGACGCTCGACGAGCGGGCGACGACGGTCGTCCGCGGCGGATGGGGACTCTACTACCAGAAGACGCCGTACTCGAACTTCACGCCGCTGGTGTCGGCGGGCGTGACGTCGAACTCGTTCAACGCGATTCTCTGCGGCCCGGCGTCGAATCCGATCTGCCCGTCGGCGACGAGCGTCGATCCGGGACCGTCGGCAGGACGGCTCCCCACGAGTCCGTTCCTCGTGAACGGGCCGGTCGTGAACAGGGCCCTGCTGAATCAGCTGTACCCGCCCGGAACCACGCAGAAGAACACCGGGACGGTGAACTTCGACAATCCAGACCGCCACCTGCCGTTCTCGTATCAGACCAGCGTCGGGATCGAACGGCAGGTGGCCGGCAACATCGCCGTGAGCGCCGATTACGTGCACCTCGACATGCGCGACCTGCAGATGCAGCTGGATCTCAACCAGGGGCAGCGCGTCAGCACGTCGCGCACGGCCGCGCTGGTGCGCTTCGATCCGAACTTCGCCGGCGCCGTCCGCGAGCTGGTGAATCTCGGGACGGCGGAATACAACGGCCTGCAGACGAGCATGACCAAGCGCTTCAGCCACGGCTACCAGTTCCGCGTCTCGTACACGTTCTCGAGAGCCACCGGCAACATCAACTCGCCCGGCGCGCTCGACTTGATCACGACGTCCACGATCGATCCGACGACGAAGGTGATCTCGCCGAATCTCGAGAACAACCAGGGACGGACCACCCAGGATCGGCCGCATCTGCTGTCGATCAACGGGTCGGCGCTGGTGCCGCACACGGGCGGGCTGCAGCTGAGCGGCGTGATGCAGTACAACAGCGGCACGCCGTTCACGCTCACCGACAGCACCACCGATCCGAACCGCAATGGCAACTTCGAGGAGCCGCTCCCGGCCGGGATCTACAGCGGCGCCGCGGGCAATCCCGACGCGATCACCGTCGAGAACACCGGCGGCGTGCGCGGCGCGCGTGGACCGTCGTACTTCCTGATCAACATGCGCGGTGGCTACCGGTTCCGGCTGCCCGGCGGCCGCGAGCTGCAGGCGCACGTCGACGTCTTCAACGTGACGAACCACGCGAACTTCAACAACCCGACGACCAATGGCCTGGCCGATCGCCGCGATACGGCGACGTTTCTGATCCGGCGCTCGATCCTGAACGGCGGCCCGACGCGCACGGCGCAGCTGAACGTGAAGTACAGCTTCTGAGGAGTCTGGGACCGAAGGGCCCACAGGGTGGGGGCGGGGAGGACGGACAGGCCCGTAGGCTGGGTGGGGGTGGGACCCGTCGGTCTTCCCCGACCCACCGCATGGGCCCATCGGTCCCACACTCCGGCGCGCGGCAGGCCGGGTGCGTCGGGTAGGTCGGGTAGGTCGGGTAGGTCAGGCAGGTCGGAGCGTGGCGCGAAGGCTTTAGCCGAGCGTTCGTCGTTCGACCCACCCGGCCCACCTGGCCCACGCGACCCACCCGACCAACTACAATCCGCCAGTGCGCAGCCTCGCCTGCGCCGCCGTGCTCCTCGCCGCGGCGGCGCTCTCCGCTCAGGTCCCACGGCCATTTCAAATCGAGGAAACGACCATCGCGCAGATCCAGGCGGCCTTCCGCGATCGCTCGCTGACCTGTCGCTCCCTCGTCGAGCAGTATCTCGCGCGGATCGAGGCGAACGACAAGCGGGGCGCCGCGCTCAACGCGATCGTGCAGATCAACGCGGACGCCTTGAAGGCCGCGGACGATCTCGACCGGCGGCTGCGCGAATCGGGACCCGTCGGCCCGATGCACTGCGTGCCGGTTCTCGTAAAGGACAACTACGAGACCGTCGAGATGCCGACGACGGCTGGGTCGCTGTCGTTGAAAGGCATGATGACCGGCAAGGATGCGTTCGTCGTCAAGCGATTGCGGGACGCCGGCGCGGTGATGATTGCCAGGTCGAACATGGCCGAGTTCGCCTTCAGCCCGGTCGAAACCGTCAACTCGATTCTGCCGGGATACACACGCAACCCGTACGACACCACGCGCGTCACCGCCGGATCGAGCGGCGGATCCGGCGCAGGCATCGCAGCGAACTTCGCCCTGATCGGTCTTGCGAGCGACACAGGCGATTCCATTCGCGGTCCCGCGGCGCATCAGGCGCTGGTCGGCCTTCGATCGACGATGGGGCTGGTGAGCCGCGCCGGCGTGGTCCCGCTCAACCTCGCCGCTGACATCGCGGGCGCCGTCACCCGCACGGTCGCCGACACGGCCGCCGTACTGCAGGTAATCGCCGGTCCTGATCCCGCCGATCCGATCACTGCGCTCGGCCGCGACCACGTGTCGCCGAATTACGCCGCGTCGCTCCGCCCGGATGGCCTGAAGGGTGCGCGCCTCGGCGTCCTGCATCAGGCGTACGACACGCCCACGCTCGACAGCGACATCGACGCCGTGTTCAAGGGCGCGCTCGGCGAGCTCCGCAATCTGGGCGCCGAAGTCCTCGATCCGGTCGAGGTGGCCGGCTTCGACACACTGCGACGGTCGCAGGGAGCCTGCAACCAGTTCAAGTACGACCTCAATCGCTATCTCGCCGGGCTCGGCGACAAGGCGCCGATGCACTCGCTCGACGAGATCGTCAAGTCGCGCAGGTTCCATCCGTCGATTCAGGCGCGCCTCGAAAGCGGCCTGGCATCCGACGACACGCCGGGCGTCTCGCCGGGCTGCAGGAGCCGCGACGAGTTCCGCGAGAAACTGCGCGTTGCAGTGGTCTCGCTGATGGACTCGCTGCAGCTCGACGCGCTCGTCTACCCGACCTGGAGCAATCCGCCGAGGCTCATCGGCGACCTGAACACGCCGGGCGGCGACAACAACCAGCTGTTTTCGCCGAGCACCGGGTTCCCGGCGATCACCGTTCCGATGGGATACACCCGGGGTAACAGCCTGCCTGCCGGCCTGCAGTTCTTCGGTCGCGCCTGGAGCGAATCGCGCCTGCTCGAGCTCGCCTTCGCATACGAACAGGCGACCCACCATCGACGCCCGCCCGTGCTCCGATAGAATGGTCCGTTGGCACGATGCAGCGCGCAGCCTTCAGGCGAGCGGTCGCTCGGCTGAAGCCTCGCGCTGCGATCGTGGTACCTGACAGCGTGAAGAAAATCCTGATTGCCAATCGCGGCGAGATCGCCGTTCGTGTGATTCGCGCGTGCCGGGAGCTGGCGATCTCACCGGTCGCGGTGTACTCCGAATGCGACCGCGCCGCGCTGCACGTGCGCCTCGCCGACGAGGCCTACGCGATCGGGCCGAGCGCGCCGCGTGAGAGCTACCTGCGCATCGACCGGATCGTCGACGCAGCCAGGAAATCCGGCGCCGATGCCGTCCATCCGGGCTACGGCTTCCTGGCCGAGAACGAAGACTTCGCCGCCGCCGTCCGCGACGCCGGCCTCACCTTCATCGGGCCGACGCCATCGGCGATCGAGGCGATGGGGAGCAAGACGGCAGCGCGCGCGACGGCGACGCGCGCGGGCGTTCCGGTCGTGCCGGGCACGGAGGATCCCCTCGCAGCCGACGTTCCCGACAGCAAGATCGCGGCGATCGCCTCGCGGATCGGGTATCCGCTCCTGGTGAAAGCGGTCGCCGGCGGCGGCGGCAAAGGCATGCGCACGGTCACCGATCCATCCGACCTCGCCGGCGCAGTGCGGGCGGCACGATCGGAGGCGGGCGCCGCGTTCGGGGATGCGGCGGTGTACCTCGAGCGGCGGCTGACGCGGCCGCGCCATATCGAGGTGCAGCTTCTCGGCGACGAACACGGCACGGTCCTGCCGTTCGTCGAGCGTGAGTGCTCCATTCAGCGGCGTCACCAGAAAGTCGTCGAGGAAACGCCCTCGCTCGCGGTCTCGCCGGCGCTGCGTCGCGCGATGACCTCGGCCGCCGCCGCCGTGGCCCGGGCCGTCGGCTACACGAATGCCGGAACGATCGAGTTTCTCCTCGACGAGAACGGCGCGTTCTACTTCCTGGAGATGAACACGCGGCTGCAGGTCGAGCACCCGATCACCGAGTCGGTCACCGGGCTCGATCTCGTGCGATGGCAGATACGCATCGCGCGCGGCGAGCGTCTCGATCTCGATCCCGATCGCCTGCTCACGCCGAACGGCCACGCGATCGAGTGCCGGATCTACGCGGAGGATCCCGACCACGGCTTCCTGCCGTCGCCCGGACGCATCCGTCAGCTGCGGGTGCCGTCGGGCCCCGGCATCCGTGACGACAGCGGCGCGACGGCGGGCCTCGACGTCCCGATCTTCTACGACCCGATGATTTCGAAGCTGGTCGCCTGGGCCGAGGATCGCCCGATGGCGATCGCGCGGATGCGCCGGGCGCTGCGCGAGTACCTCGTCAGCGGCATCAAGACGACGGTGCCATTCTTCCGCTGGCTCCTCGAGCAGCCGGCGTTCGCAGATGGAAGGTTTCACACGACCTACCTCGACGAGCTGCTCAAGTCGCGCAACGGCCTGCCGTTCGTCGAGCCGACCGCGGCCGCCGAGGAACTGGCGGCGATTGGCGCGGCGCTGGAAGCGACGCTGTCGGCAGCCTCGACCTCGACTGCGCAGCCGGCGTCGGAGTCGAGCGAACGTGCGCCATCCGGCTGGCGCACGCAGGCGAGGATCGAAGGGCTGCGCAGTCTATGAACGCAACGACCGCAGCGACCGCAAAGGCTTTTGATCAAAGGTGTTCGCGGCGATCTTTGCGGCCCTTGCGTTCGAGAGCCCGCCGCTGATGCAGTACGAAGTCGAAGTCGGCGGCAGGCGGCGGCAGGTGGTGGTCACGCGCGAGGGCGACGGTTTTGCAGTCTCGGTCGACGGCGCCACGAAACATGTAAACGTCGCGCGCATCGACCGGAATACGCTGTCGCTCATCGTGGACAGTGTGACTCCCGCCGACATCACCATCGCACCGGCCGGAGCGCCCGGCCACATGACGGTGCACGTCGACGGGACGCCGGTGCCGGCGACGCTCAACGGCCGCCGCCGGTGGGGCCGCACCGACGAGGGCGGCGAGCCGGCGTCGGAACCGCAGCGTCTCGACGCGCCAATGCCGGGGAAGGTGGTTCGGGTGCTCGTCGTCGTCGGTGACACGGTTCAGGCGCGCCAGCCGGTGGTGGTCGTCGAAGCAATGAAAATGGAGAACGAGATGCGCGCCAGCCGCGCCGGCACCGTCGCCGAGGTGCACGTCCGCGAAGGCATGTCGGTCGACGCCGGCGCGCCGCTCATCGTCATTCAGTGAAGTTCCTCCAGCGCCTGCGCGGCCACAAGGCCCTGCGCTACGTCGGCTTCGCTCTCGCGCTCGTCGTCGCGCTGCTCGCGGCGGCGATCGTCGCGTCGCTGACGATCGATCTCGGGCCGGCGGTCCGCGCCAGGGCCGAAAGCGCCGGCTCCGATTACATCGAGCGCCCGATGCACATCGGCGGGCTGCGCATCCACCTGCTCACCGGCAAAGTCCTCGTCGACGATCTCCGGATCGACGGCCTGCACCCGGGCGATCGCCCGTTCTTCACCGCCAGACAGATCGCCGTGGCGCTCGACTGGCTGCCGGCGTTCGCGCGGCGCCCCGACATCACGATCACCTCGGTCGAGATGACCGACTGGCAGATGCTGGTCGAACGGTGGGAGGGGGCGCACAACTTCCCGCGCTTCAATCACGACGACGGCAAGCCGCCGGGCCCGAGGCGCGTGACGACGACGCTGAAGTGGCTGCGCGCCGATCGCGGGCAGTTCGCGTTCGAGGATCACGAGACGCCGTGGGGCGTGGTCTGCCGCAACCTCGACATCAACATCACGAACCTGCCGAACTATCACGGCACGGCGACCTTCACCAACGGCACCGTCACCATCCAGGACTTCGTCCCGATGTGGGCGAACATGAACGCGCAGTTCGTCATCGACGGGCCGCGCATCCATCTCCCGCACATCGATCTCGAATCGGACGGCGCGAAGACGACGCTCAGCGGCGACGTGGACATGGGGCACTGGCCGAATCAAGGCTATCGGCTGCACTCGCGCGTGAACTTCCCGCGCATGCGCGAGCTGTTCTTCAAGGACGCGTCGTGGGGGCTCTCCGGCGACGGCGACTTCGACGGCACTTTCCGCCTCTACAAGTCGGGCGAGAACACGAACCGCGATCTCGCCGGGACGTTTTCGAGCGAGCTTGCCGGGCTGAACGACTATCGATTCCCTTCCTTGTACGGATCGCTTCGCTGGACGCAGGATGGGTTCGACGTCTGGAACGCCGGCTCGAAGTTCTACAGCGGCGCCGCGCAGTTCGTCTATTCGATCAAGCCGTTCGGGCAGCGGGTGAAGCCGACGCACCGCTTCGACACGATCCTCAGCGGCGTCGATCTCACGGAGTTCACCGATTTCGAGCAGCTGCCCGGCCAGCGATTCGCCGGGTTCGCGTCGCTGCGGAACCACCTCGAATGGCCATCGGGTCATTTCGACCAGCACCGCGGCGACGGTTACATCAGCGTCACGGCGCCGCCGGGCGTGACGCTGCTGACTGGATCGCTCGCGCCGGCCCGGGCGCTCGACGCGGATCATTCGAACCACGAGTGGGGGCCGTTCGCGCCGGTGCCCCTGCCGGCGCACCTGCCGATCGGCGGAGAGCTGACCTACGCCTACGGCCCGGACGACATTTCGATCTCCGACGGACGGTTCGCGACCGAGCAGACGTTCGTCACCTTCAGCGGATCGACGGCGTATGGGGACGCCTCGCACCTGCCGTTCCACGTGACCAGCAGCGACTGGCAGGAGAGCGATCAGCTGCTCGCGGGAATCATGAGCGACTTCGGCGCGCCGACCGGCCCGGTGCCGTTCGGCGGACGCGGCGAGTTCGACGGCGTGATGAGCGGCCCGTTCCGGCGCCCGCGCGTCGAAGGCTTGTTCACCGGGGAGGATCTCCGCGCGTTCGACACGCTCTGGGGCGCAGGCAGCGCGCGGATCGTCGTCGAGAACAAGTACGTCAATGTCACCGACGGCGTCGTCTCGCTGGGTAACTCGCAGATCCGCGCCGACGGCCTGTTCTCGCTCGGATATCCGCGCGACGACGAGGGCGACGAAATCAACGCGCGGCTGCGGGTGAGCCGGCGCGACGTCGACGGCTTGCGTCACGCGTTCGGCATCGACGACTACCCCGTGTCCGGCACGCTTTCGGGCGAGTTCCACCTGACCGGCGCCTACGAGCGTCCGGTCGGATTCGGGTCGATGACGATCGACGAAGGGGTCGCGTACGGCGAACCCTTCCAGCAGGCGACCTCGTCGCTGCGGTTCGACGGGCGCGGCGTGCGCCTCGACAACCTGAACATGGCGAAGGACACCGGCGCGCTGACGGCTGCCGCCTTCGTCGGCTGGGATTCCACCTACTCGTTCAACGCCGACGGACGCCGCATCCCGATCGAGCACCTCGCGTTCCTGCAGTATCCGCGCGCGCAGCTGTCCGGCCTGGCGGACCTCACCGCGACCGGCAGCGGCACGTTCGAGGCGCCGCGGAACGACTTCCGGTTCCGGGTCGCCGACATGTCCATCGGCGAGGAGAACGTCGGTCAGGTGAACGGCACGCTGGCGCTGCGCGGCAGGGAACTGAGCGGCGAAGTCGACGCGGCGTCGCCGCGGTTGGCGCTCACCGGCACCGGCCGCATCGCGCTGACCCCGAAGGCCGACGCCGAGCTCACCTTCCGCTTCCACGACACCTCGCTCGATCCGTACGTGCGGCTGTTCGTGCCGAAGCTGTCGCCGTACACGACCGCCGTCGCCACCGGCGCGCTGCGCGTCGTCGGCGAGCTGGCCGATCCGAATCATCTGCTCGTCGACGGGACCGTCGACATGTTCGAGATCCGGCTGCTCGACTACGCCATCCGCAACGGCGCGCCGATCCGTATCGCGCTCGATCGTCAGAAGGTACGGATCGACGATCTGCAGCTGGTGGGCGAGGACACGCAGCTGCGCGTCTCGGGATCGGTCGATCTGAATCAGGATCGGATCGCGCTGAAGGTGTCCGGCGACGCCGGCCTCGGCATCCTGCAGGGGTTCTTCCGCGACGTGCGCAGCGGCGGCCGCGCCGCGCTGACCGCGGCCGTCGACGGACCGCTCGCGCAGCCGCAGTTCTCCGGCAGCGCGACCATCACCGACGGCCGCATCCGCCACTTCTCGGTTCCCAACTCGCTCGACGCGATCAACGGCACGATTCGCTTCGATCCCGGCGGCGTCCGCCTCGACGACGTGTCGGCGACGCTGGGTGGCGGCCGGGTGCAGTTCGGCGGCCGCGTCGGGCTCGACGGCTACATGCCCGGCGACGTGGACGTCACCCTCCGCGGCGAGGACATGCGGCTGCGCGTTCCGGAGGGCATCCGCTCGGTGGTCGACGCCGACCTGTCGCTGCGCGGCAGCTACAAGTCGCCGACGCTCGGCGGCATCGTGACCGTGCGCAGCGCGATCTGGAACCGGCGCATCGACACGCCGGGGAGCATCTTCGACCTGGCGTCGCGGCGATCGGGCTCGGGCGTGCCGGCGCCGGCTCCCGATCCCGCGACCACGCTGCCGCTCAAGTTCGATCTGCAGCTGCTGGTGCCTTCGACATTGCGCGTCGACAACAACCTCGCGCGTCTGGTCGCGAGCGCCGACCTCACCATGCGCGGCACCTACGATCGCCCGGTCATCATGGGCCACGCGGACATCGAGCGCGGCGAGGTGACGTTCGAAGGGCGGCGCTACCGGATTACTCACGGCACGATGGACTTCACCAACCCGGTGCGGATCGAGCCGTTCTTCGACGTCGAGGCGGAAACCAACGTCCGCGTGCCGGGGCAGACCTATCGCGTCACCGTCGCCTTCGCCGGCACGAGCGAGCAGCTACGGCCGACGCTCAATTCCGATCCGCCGCTGCCGACCGCCGATGTGCTCGCGCTGCTGTTCAGCGACGTCCGCCGCGGCACGCAGGAGGCGGCGCCGGAGCTCCGCGCGCTGCAGAGCCCGAACCAGGCGCAGACCGACATCCTCGCGGCGCGCGCCACCCAGGCGCTCGCCGGACCGCTGTCGTCGGAGGTGGGGAAGGTCGTCGAGCAGACCTTTGGCGTCGACACCTTCCAGCTGACGCCGTCGTTCGTCGATCCGACGAGCATCCAGGGCACGTCGCGGCTCAATCCGACGGCGCGGCTCACCATCGGCAAGCGCATTTCGGACCGGGTCTACCTGACCTTCTCGCGCAGCCTCGGCACGACCATCAACGATCAGATCGTGCTGCTCGAGATCGAGGAAAGCGATCGGCTGTCGTGGATCCTGTCGCGCAACGAGGACGCGCAGACCTACGCGCTCGAGTTCCGGGTCCGCCACGTGTTCTGATGCGTCGTGTTCTCTGCGCGCGCTCCCTTCTCTGCGTCCTCTGCGTGACCGCGGCGCGGCCGTCGTACGCCGCGGTCCAGGACTACATCGGCCGGCCGATCGCGTCGGTGAAGCTCTTCACGGAAGGACGCGAGACCACCGACCCGGTGCTGACGTCGATCGTCGAGACCGCGCCCGGCGCGTCGCTCTCGATGCTGGAGGTCCGCGAGAGCGTCGCGCACCTGTTCAGCCTCGGGCAGTTCGAAGGCGTGAGCGTGGACGCGGAGCTCGAGAACGGCCGGGTCGCGCTGCGCTACGAGCTGATTCCGATTCACCCGGTGACGAACATCCGTTTCGCGGGCGCGCTGGGCGGGCCCGGCATCGATCCCGGCGCGATGCGCCGCGCCATCGTCGATCGCTACGGCGTGACCCCGCCCCTCGGCCGCGTCGCCGACATGACGCGGATCCTGACCGATGCGCTGCGCGAGCGCGGCTATCTGAGCGCGTCGGTGGTGCCGCGACCGGAGATCGAGCATGCGCCCGAGCGTGCGACGCTCGTCTTCACCATCGATCCAGGTCCGCGCACGATCATCGGACAGGTCGACATCGTCGGCGTTCCGACGGCGACGCGTCCCGAGCTGCTCAAGCAGCTGGGCGTGGTGCATGGGGCGCCCTACCAGCGAGACGCCCTCGAGGCGCGGATCGAGCGCTACGTCGAGGATCGCCGCAGCCGCGGCTTCTACGAAGCGCGCGTCTCGCCGTCGGTGAAGGTGTCGGAGGACGGAACACTCGCCGACCTGACGCTGAACGTGGCCCCCGGCCCGCACGTGCGGGTCGTCTTCGTCGGCGATCCGCTGCCGCCCGACCGCCGGGCGGAGCTGGTGCCGGTCGAGCGGGAAGGATCGGTCGACGAGGATCTGCTCGAGGACTCGAGCAACCGCATCGAGGAATTCCTGAAGACGCAGGGCTATCGCGACGCCACCGCGCCGCACCGGCGCGAGACGAAGAACAACGAGCTGGTCGTCACCTTCACCGTGTCGCGCGGCCAGCAGTACAAGGTGTCGACCTTCGAAGTGGCCGGCAACAGCTCGGTGCCGACTGCCGACTTCGAATCGGCGCTGCGGGTCAGGAGCGGCCAGCCGTTTTCGGAAGCGCGCCTGGATGCCGACGTGCAGATGATCGAAGACCTGTACCGCCGTCGCGGCTTTGCCGCGGTCGCGGTGCGCCCGGCGGTCGAGATCGTGAGACCGACCCCGCCGCCGGCGCAGGTGCCGGTCGCCGTGCGCGCGGCGATCATCGAGGGACCGCAGACGACGGTCGACGCGATCGCGTTCAGCGGGAACCAGGCGCTCACCGACGCAGCGCTGCGCGCGCGCGTCCGTCAGCAGGCCGGCGCGCCATACGTGCCCGGGCTGGTCGCCGTCGATCGCGACGCCATCCAGCTCGCCTATCAGGATCTCGGTTACGAGAGCGCGACCGTCGAGCCGCAGGCGACGTTCAGCCAGAACGACACGCACGTCACGCTGACGTTCGCGATTCGCGAGGGGCCGCAGGTGTTCGTCGACCACGTGCTCATCGTCGGCAACGTGCGGACCAGCACGTCGACGATCAGCCATGAGCTGCAGGTCAAGCCCGGCGATCCGTTCAGCCTCTCGGCGATCAACGACAGCCAGCGGCGCCTCACCGAGCTCGGGCTGTTCCGCCGCGCGCGCATCACCGAGCTGCGCCACGGCGCCGAGAACCAGCGCGATCTGCTGGTGACGATCGAGGAGGCGCCGCCGACGACCGTCGGCTACGGCGGCGGCGTCGAGGGCAGCAAGCGCGTCGTCAACAACTCGGTCCCCGGCATTGCCTCGGTTGCCGAAGAAGTGTTCGAGGTTGCGCCGCGGGCATTCTTCGAGATCGGCCGGCGCAACGTGTTCGGCAAGAACCGCTCGCTCAATTTCTTCTCGAGCATCGCCATCCACCCGCCGCACGACAACCTGGCGACGTTCACGGAATACCGGCTCATCGGCACCTATCGCGAGCCGCGGCTGTTCGACACCGCTGCCGACGCGTTCGTGACGGCCACGTTCGAGCAGCAGACGCGATCGAGCTTCAACTTCGCGCGGCGCGGCGTCAGCGCCGCGCTGGGCCGCCGCGTGACGCCGGAGATCAGTGTGCAGGCGGGCTATCAGCTGCAGCGGACCGAAGTGTTCGACGAACAGCTGGACCCGCAGGACGTCCTGTTGATCGACCGGATCTTTCCGAAAGTGCGTCTGTCGTCGTTCTCCGCGTCGGTCGTGCGCGACACGCGCAGCGACGCGGTCGAGCCGCTGTCGGGCAACTATCTGAGCGCGAACGGCCAGCTGGCTGCCCGCGCCATCGGATCGCAGGTCGGCTTCGTGAAGTCGTTCTTCACCGCGCAGGCGTTCCGGGCGATTCCGCGCACCAACCGCGTCGTGTTCGCGGCGAGCGCGCGGCTCGGGCTCGCCGACGGCTTCGTGCACGAGGAGATCGGCGAGAACGGCGTCGTGATTCCCGGCGTCCTGATCGAAGACCTGCCGCAGAGCGAACGGTTCTACGCCGGCGGCGACACGACGATCCGCGGCTTCGCGCTCGACCGGGTCGGCACGCGGCACATCCCGCCGGAGCGGAGCGACACGCTGACCGAAGATCTGCTCCCCGTCGGCGGCAACGGCCTGGTGATTTTCAACGCCGAGCTGCGTGCACCGGTGGCGGGCGGCCTCGGCGTCGTGGGCTTCTTCGACACCGGCAACGTCTTCGCGCGCGTCAACAACATCGACCTCGGCGAGCTGCGCAGCGCGGTCGGCGGCGGCGTGCGCTACAAGTCGCCGTTCGGTCCGATCCGGTTCGACGTGGGGCTCAAAGTGAATCGACAGCCCGGCGAGGGGTTGACCGCGTGGTTCGTCTCGTTCGGGCAGGCGTTCTAAGCGGAATCCTGACAAGGGCGCAAAGGTCAACGCAGGACGCAGAGGAAGGGATTGAACGCAAGATCGATTGTCCCAACGTGCGCGGTGGTCGCGGCAATCGTGGCTGGTGCGGCCGGGGTCTCGGCGGAAGTGATCGACCGCGTGCTGGCGGTCGTCGGCGGACAGCTGATCACGCTCACCGATGTCACCGCCGCGCGGGATCTACGACTCGTGCCGCCGGACACGTCGCCGGACCCGATCCGGCCGATTCTCACCAAGCTGATCGATCGCGAGCTCGTGCTGGCCGAAGTCGAGCGTTACGCACCGCCGGAGCCGACGGCAGAATCGGTCGACGTCGAGGTGCGCCGTGTCCGCGCGCGGTTCGAATCGGACGAGGCGTTCGCCGCCGCGCTCGTGCGATCGGGAATCGACGAGAAACACCTGCGCGAAACGCTTCGGCAGGATCTGCGCATCCGCGCCTACCTCGACCAGCGCTTCTCAGCCGCCTCCGATCGCCGCGATGCCGCGCTGGAGGAATGGATGGCCGGGTTGAGGAGACGCGGCGACGTCATCGACCTCTACCTTCCGGCACGCTGAAACGTCGCCGCGCGGGCAATTCCTAATTCGTTACGCGCTGCCGCGACCGAGGAGGTACGGAACAATTTGCACGAGGTCAAATCCGCTGTGGCTGACGATCGGTGCGGCCGCCGAGCGGCGGCGCAGATAGATCACGCCCCAGAACGCGCCGAGCAGGCCTGTGGTAATGGCGGCGTCAACGCCCTGCACGAGGTGTCCGGCTCCGAACCCGATGCTCGTCACCAGCACGCCGACGACCGGGCCGCCGAGCCACACCTCGAAGCGGTGCAGCAGGAACGCGCGCTGAATTTCCTCGCGGAAGCCGCCGGCGACGAACACGACCAGCGCGAACAGCCACGCGTCGCGCGGTGAGCGCATCAGATCCTGGAGCGGGTTCTCCGGCACCGTGTGCAGCGACGGCGCGAAGCGCTGAATCGTCAGAATCACGATGCCCGCGACGATCAGCGCGACCGCCACGAGCGGGACGCCGAGCGCCGCCTCTCCGGCAACGGACCGCCGTCCGAACAGCACCTCGCGGGGATGCTCGCCGTGCGCGACGAGCATGATCAGGATCAGCGCGACGAGCAGCACCGCGTCGCCGAGCGAGAGCGCGACGACGAACGCGACGTCGAGACGACCCGCCGTCGTCGGCGCGAAGCCGAGCACGCGCAGCGTGCCGCCAATGGCGAACTGCGTGAGGTAGTCGGAGCAGATCAGCACTTCGAGGAACGCGACCACGCGGTGTGCAAGGACGTGGTCGCGTGAAGGGGCTGGGGGCTCGGGGCTGGCAATCGGTTCCACAGCCGGGACAGCGTACTCCAAGCGTTGCGCGCCGCTCGTCCCGTTTCAGCCAGCCTCAGCCCCCAGCCCCGGACTCGATCGCAGCTACCCGTGCACTTTCACCGTGACCGGCGACGCGAGCTTCAGCGACAGCGGCGTGCCTTTCGCCAGGTGTACTTCCTTTCCCTTCGTCGCGAGGACCACGCCTGTGCCGGCGCCGCCGCCGACCGCCGTTCCAATCAACGCGCCCTTCTTGCCGCCGACCAGGCCGCCGATGATCGCGCCGCCGGCCGCTGGCGCCGCGATCTCCAGCGCGTCCTTTTTCTTCGTGCCGGGCGCCATCCGGCCAATCGACGCCGTCCGAATCTGGTACCGCTCGTCGTCACCGCGCGGCGACACCGACTCGAAGCGCACGGCGAGATGCGCGCGGCCTTTCACGCGCCCCGAAGGCGTGGCGTCCGTCACGACGCCGCGAACGCGCGACCCTGCCGGGAGTACGGTCTCACCGTGGAAGGTAACAGGGCGAGAGAGGTGAGCGGCCACCGACTGCTCGACGCGGCTCGTGTCAGATCCAACAGAGGTATCCAGAACGATCGGCAGCACGGTCCCCGCGGGAATCGTGACTTCGCGCGCGCGACGCGCCGCCGACGCTTCGGCGCCCGCGTCAGGTGCCGCTTCCGCAACGCCCGCACGGGCGTTCGCTGCGATCGGGCTGCCGTGCGCACCGCGCGCCGCCGCTTGAGCCGGCGTCACAAGGCTGTTGTGCGCGGCGCCACTTGCGTTCGCGCCGCTGCAGGCGCCCGTCACGATCGTCATCGAAACCACGCCTACGTTGACCAATCGCATTCGGCTCCTCCTCGAATCTCTGTCGTGCAATTTTTTCGCCATCAGATGAGGTGTCTCGAGATAAGCCAAGGCTCAGCTTGCATCCTGCCCTAGCCGGAGCCGAGAATGTAAAAATGACATGGTTAAGAGGTGCTGAGTGACAACGACCGCCGGACCAGACGTCATCGAACAGGTCGACGCGAAGGTCACTGCCGAACGCGTGTTGATCGTCGAGGACGATCCGTCAGCGCGCAACGGACTCGAGCAGCTCGTCAAAAGCTGGGGCTTCATCGCGGAGTCGGCGAGCGACGGCGAGGAGGCGCTCGAGAAAGTCACAAGCTTCCGTCCTGCGATCGTGATTACCGATCTCGTGATGCCGCGGATGGACGGCCTGGCGCTCCTCCGTGCGCTGCCGCAGCAGGGCGCCGACGTGACGACGCTGCTGTTGACCGCGCAAGGCACCGTCGAGACGGCGGTCGAGGCGATGAAGGAAGGCGCCTACGACTACCTCACCAAGCCGATCGACATTCAGCGGCTGAAGATTCTCCTCGACAAGATCGTCGAGCGGCTCGAAACGATGCGCGAGGTGAAGGCGCTGCGCCGTCAGCTGCGCGAGCACGGCACCTTCGGGTCGCTCATTGGCAACAGCGCGGAGATGCGGAAGATTTACCAGATCATCGAGCAGGCGTCGCCGACCGGGGCGTCAGTGCTGATCACCGGCGAATCCGGCACCGGGAAGGAGCTGGTGGCGCAGACCATTCACCAGCTCAGCCCGCGCACGACGTTTCCGTTCATCGCGATCAACTGCGCCGCGATTCCCGAGACGCTGCTCGAGAGCGAAATCTTCGGCCACGAGAAGGGCGCGTTCACCGGCGCCGCCGATCGCCGGCAGGGATGCTTCGAGCTCGCCGATCGCGGCACGCTGTTCCTCGACGAAATCGGCGAGATGACGCCGGCCACGCAAGTGAAGCTGCTGCGCGTGCTCCAGGAGCGCAAGTTCCGCCGGCTCGGAGGCCGCACGGAACAGTCGGTCGACGTTCGCGTGATCGCCGCGACCAACATCGATCCGGTCGAGGCGGTCAAGGCCGGGAAGCTGCGCGAAGACCTCTTTTACCGTTTGAACGTGTTCGCGTTCCGCCTGCCGACGCTGCGCGAGCGCAAGGACGACCTGCCGCTGCTCGTCCAGGCGTTCATCAACGAGTTCAACGGCCGGAACCAGAAGAACATCGCCGGCGTGGATCAGCAGGCGATGCGGATGCTCGAGCACTACGCGTGGCCGGGCAACGTGCGCGAGCTGCGCAACGTCATCGAGCGCGCGACGATTCTGGCCCCGGGACCGTTCATCGAAGCGAAGCATCTGCCGCCGGTGCTCGCGGAAGAACCGCCGCCGGAGCAGCAGCCGCAGCTGGCGCTGGCCCCCGGCACGACGGTGGAAGAGGCCGAGCGGCGGCTGATCATGATGACCCTCGCCCACACCCGCGACAACAAGACGCGGGCCGCTGAAATCCTCGGCATCAGCCTCAAGACGCTGCACAATAAGCTGAACAAGCTGCGGCTTCGGCCGAAAAAGACAGAGTAGGAGCGTTCGGCTCGGGGCTGGGGGCTAGCTGTTGCTCTCCGTTTCTGACGGCTAGCCCCAGCCCTCCGCCGCCAGCCCTCAGCACCTATGCGCCTAGGCATCAAAGGCAAGCAGGTCCTCGGCGTCACCTCGCTCGTGGGCGCGGTGGTGGTGATCCTGAGCGTCCTTCACCTGTCGCGCGTCGCCAGCGTGAGCCTCGACGAGAGCGCGGCGCGCGCCGATCTGATCGCCAATGCGGTATTTCACCGCGCGTTCGCGGTCGTCGACGGCACCACCGTCGACCCGTACGCGGCGCTGCGCGCCGACCCCGGACTGCGGTCGATCCTCGAAGCCAGCCTCGCCTACTCGAAGAACGTCACCTACGCGGCGCTCGCCGACGTCAACGGCGTGGCCGTGCTGCACGGCGACCGCTCGCTCGAACGACAACCGCTGCCCGCCGGCGGCGACCTCGCCAGGCTGCTCGAGCAGTCGTCGCTCGAGCAGCTGCGCGCGATCTACTCGAGCCAGGGCCAGAACCTCGAACATCGCCAGCCGTTGCTGCTCGGCGATCGCGAGATCGGATCGATTCGCATCGGTGTCTCGACGCTGCTGATCCGCGACGACCTGAACAAGTCGCTGCGGCCGGTGGTCGTGTCGGCGCTCGCCGCCCTGGCGGTCGCGGTCCTCGTCGCGATGCTGCTCGCGCAGCTGCTGCTGCGTCCGATTCACCTGATTCGCGGCGGCCTGACGCGGCTCGGGCGCGGCGAGTTCGGCGTCCAGGTGAACCTCGGCGAAAACGACGAATTCGGCGAGCTCGGCACCTTCTTCAACGCGGTCAGCGAGCAGCTGTCGGCCGACCGCTCGCAGATGGCGGGTCAGGTCGCCAACCTCGAGTCCGCGGTCGAGCAGCTCGAAGACGCCGTCGGCATCGTCAACGCGCGCGGCGAGCTGCTGTTTGCGAATCCCGCGCTGCGCGCCCTGTTCCCCGACGCGGCGCCGGGCGCGCGGCTCGACGCGCTGCTGCCAGGCGACCATCCGCTGCGGCGGCTGGCCGAACAGACGCTGGTCAGCCGTCAGGCCCGCGGTCCGGTGTCGGCGGCCTTCGGCGACAGTGGCGAGCGTCTCGTGATGACGCACGCGATCGTCGACCCGAAAGGCGAATTCGTCGGCGTGATGCTGATCGCGCGCAACCTCGAATACCTCAGCGAGATGCAGTCCACGGTCCGCTACTCGCGCAAGCTGGCGGCGCTCGGACGGCTATCGGCGGGCGTCGCGCACGAGGTCAAGAACCCGCTGAACGCGATGATGATCCACCTCGAGTTGCTGCGCCAGCAGGTCCGTCCGGCGATGGCGCGCGCCCCGGTGCGGGCGTCGCTCGAGCCGCGCGCGACGGCCGTCGTCGATCCGCCGCCGATCGATCGCGACGTGGCGCTCGAGCACGTGGATGTGATTGCCAAGGAGATCCGCCGCCTCGACGAGGTGGTCCAGGGGTTCCTCAAGTTCACGCGCGCGGAGGACATGAGGTTGCAGCCGATCGCGCTGTCGACGCTGCTCGACGAGATTGTCCCGATCGTGCGACCCGAAGCCGACCGCGCGGGCGTGAACCTCGTCATAGCCTGTGACGGGGTTCCCGATGTGAACGGCGATCCGGCGATGTTGCGGCAGGCGTTCCTCAACCTCGCGCTGAATGCGTGTCAGGCCATGCCGGACGGCGGCGTGCTGAGGATTGCGTGCGAGGCCGCGCGCGGCCGCCGCGTCCGCGTCAGCGTCAGCGATACGGGCG
Source organism: Vicinamibacterales bacterium (assembly GCA_035259385.1). Taxonomy (GTDB): domain Bacteria; phylum Acidobacteriota; class Vicinamibacteria; order Vicinamibacterales; family CAVVIG01; genus QHWK01. The sequence continues at coordinate 29,228 of DATFWL010000540.1, forward strand.
TCGGCATCAAGCCCGAGCACTTACAGCGGATCTTCGACCTGTACTTCACTACGAAGCAAAAGGGCAGTGGCATCGGACTCTCGATGGTTTATCGTACGGTTCAGATGCACGACGGCGACATCGAAGTACAGTCGACTCCAGGCTCGGGTACGACGTTCACGATGCTCCTGCCGCAGGCGTAAGCTGAGATCCACAAGGCGCAGGTTGAGATCCACGAGGCGGGACGGCAGGAAGGCGGAAAGGCAGGGATGAGGGGCTGGAAGGGCGGAAGGCCGGTACGGAGGAAGGGTGGAAGGCTGGGAGAGCCTTTCGGCCTTCATTCCCTCCTTCGTGCCTTTCCTTCCTTCCTATCTGCCTTTCCTACCTGCCGTCCCGCCTTCCATTCCTGCCTTGCCGCCTTCCTGCCTTTCTGCCTTGCCAGCGCCTGCGCGCTCTCCGCGTGTACGCGCGCGCAGGCGAAGGTAACGCCTGATCAACCGCTCGACGTCCCGCCGCCGCCGCCGCGGGAAGTCGAGGTCAACGACAGCGAACCGCCGCCGCCTGTCCTGCTGGTGCCGGAACCGGCCCGCAACACTCCTCAGCGGACGCGGCCAAACACGACGCGCGAGCCGCAGCGCCCGGAGGCGCCGCGCCCCGACCCCGCGAGGCCGGAGCCGCCGCCGCCAGAACCGCCGAAGCCGGCTGAAGAGCCGAAGCCGCCGCCGGCGCCGCCGACCTTGCAGACGACGCCGGCCAACGCCGAAGTCGAGCTCGAGCGGACGATTCGGACATTGCTCGGGCGCGCCAACACCGACTTGAATCGCATCGACTATCGCGCGCTCAACAAGGAAGCGCGGACTCAGTACGACACGGCCAAGCGCTTCATCGCGCAGGCCGAGGGCGGTCTGCACGAGAAGAACCTTCAGTTTGCGAAGAGCGTCGCGGACAAGGCCGCCACGATAGCGGCTCAGCTCGCCGGCAGGTAAGTCAATACACACGCGGCACCTCAGCGCCGCCCATCCAGACACGTACGCCGGTTGTCGGAACATCGATCAGGAGTTTTTCGGGCCGTTTCTACCAGCCGCGCGTGGTACTCCACTTGCTTTCTCGAACGCAACTTCGTTCTCTTTGCACCCTGCGAAGAGACACACAACCTTCCCCAGCATCTGCCTGTGCACCGGGAGGCCGGAAGATCGGTCTCCCACCTCGCCTGTACGCAGTCGCACCACAAAGTGCTTTCGCAGGTGTTGCAGAGCGATGTCTGCGCGGTTTGGCGACCATCGAATGCACTAGCTCGACTGCCAACATCTTGCGCATGACCTAATTAAGAGGCACAATATGTTGTGTTTACACGCTTGACAATCATCTGACGCGAGCGCATATTTGTGCGCCGTAGCGCGGACCGGACTTCCGAGAAAACTCCCAGCTTCTCGCAGCCACCGCCCAACCAAACTAGGACCTTGCTGCCGCTCCCGCGCCGGCAGGTCGTCGGAGGAACCCACATGAAGGATCGGCCCACCTATCAAGCCGCCGGAGCTGGGCAGCAGTCGGTGGAATCGAGCGCGACGCCAGCCGTCGCGCCATTTGTCGAAGCCGAGAAGCCGCGCGCGCGGGCGCGAACGGGCACGACGTTTCCGGGTCTGACGTTTCCGCGGTTCTTTACCGAAGCGGGCGTCGATCCGTTCGACGAGGTCGAGTGGGAGGTTCGCGCCGCGGCGATCGGCAACGAGCGCGGCGAGATGGTGTTCGAGCAGCGCGACGTCGAAATCCCGAAGTTGTGGTCGCAGCAGGCCACCAACATCGTTGTCTCGAAGTATTTCCGCGGACAGATCGGCACGCCGGAGCGCGAGCACAGCGTCCGGCAGCTGATCGGCCGGGTCGTCACGACGATCACGGAGTGGGCGCGGGCCAACCGGTACTTCGCGGGCGAAGAGGACCTGCGCGCGTTCAGCGACGATCTGAAGCACATCCTGGTCTACCAGAAAGCGGCGTTCAACAGCCCGGTCTGGTTCAACTGCGGCTTCGAGAAGGCGCCGCAGTGCTCGGCCTGCTTCATCAACTCGGTGCAGGACACGATGGATTCGATCCTCACCCTGGCGCGCACCGAGGGGATGCTGTTCAAGTTCGGATCGGGCACCGGCACGAACCTCTCGCCGATCCGGTCGTCGCGGGAACTGCTCGCCGGCGGCGGCACCGCGTCGGGGCCGGTGAGCTTCATGAAGGGCTATGATGCGTTCGCCGGCGTAATCAAGTCGGGCGGCAAGACCCGCCGCGCCGCGAAGATGGTGATTCTCGACGCCGACCATCCCGACATCCTCGAGTTCATCAACTGCAAGGTCGAGGAGGAGCGGAAGGCCTGGGCGCTCATCGACGCCGGCTACGACGGGTCGTTCACCGGTCCGGCCTACGCGTCGGTGTTCTTCCAGAACTCGAACAACAGCGTCCGCGTGACCGACGACTTCATGCGCGCGGTGCTCGACGGCGGCGAGTGGGAGACCCACGCGGTCACCGACAGGACGCGGGTCATGGACGTGTACAAGGCCAGCGACCTGATGCACGCGATCGCCGAAGGCACGCACGTCTGCGGCGATCCGGGCATGCAGTTCGACACGACCATCAACGAGTGGCACACCTGCCCGAACACGGATCGTATCTACGCGAGCAACCCGTGCTCCGAGTACATGTTCCTCAACGACTCGGCGTGCAACCTGGCGTCGATCAACCTGATGAAATTCGTGCGCGAGGACGGCGAGTTCGACGTCGTCGCCTACAAGGCGGCGATCCGCACGCTGATCACCGCGCAGGAAATCATCGTCGACAACGCGAGCTATCCCACGCCGGCGATCGAGAAGAACAGCCACGCCTACCGACCGCTCGGGCTCGGCTACGCGAACCTCGGCGCGCTCCTGATGTCGCGCGGCCTGCCCTACGACAGCGACGCCGGCCGCGACTACGCCGCGGCGCTGACCGCGCTGATGACCGGCGA
>DATFWL010000541.1:0-3863 GCA_035259385.1 Vicinamibacterales bacterium
GCGAACGCCTACATGCTGTCCGACCGCGGCACCTGGATCTCGTTCAAGAACCGCGGCGAACTCGGCATCGCGGTCGAGGGCGACGAGCGCCTCTTCAACCAATACGGCGTGATCCTGGTGAACCCGGCCAGGTACCTGCGCGTGAACAAGGCGCTCGGTCAGGCTTTCATCGACTGGCTCGTCTCAGGGGAAGGCCAGAATGCAATTGCCGGCTATAAGATCGAGGGCCAGCAGCTGTTCTTTCCCAACGCCAATATGCGGGGAGCCTGATGCGTGCCCTTGCGCGATTGGGCCAAGCAACGAGCACTCCCGCGCCCTTAGCCGAGCGATCCATGCGAATTGAGTGGCGATGGACGCTGATTCTTTACCTTACTCGTCACATTTCAGTAGCGCTGGAGACACGTCCAGATCATCGGCCTTGTCGTCGCGTGAAGGCGCTGGCACGAAGGGCATCGCCGACGGGGACGGCCATGAACCGCATGTTCGATCTCGGATGCGCGAGACGCAACCGGTCGATACATCAACGTTAGAGATTGGAGCTCCTTTGTCCCTCTGACTCTTCCATCACCATTAGGAAGATTCAAATGTTGACGAAACGCGATTTCCTTCGCTGCGCCGCCCTGGCTGTCGTCGCGACGAAGTCCGGGTTGGCGGGGGCGCGCCCAGGTATCGTCGGCACAAGAGACATTGCCGAGGCCGGCTTCATCTACGGTCTACCCATCGCCTTGAACTACGCGTTCATGTACGCGCACGCCGTCGATCGCACGTCGGGGCGATTCAAGGCGCCGTTCAATCAGATCAAAAACATATTCACCCACAACGACACAGCCATCGAAACGTCGATCCTATGGATCGACTTGCGGTCAGAGCCGGTCATCCTTTCGGTCCCGGCGATGGATCCGAAGTGCTACTACTCGGTCATGCTCTGCGACCTCAATTCGTACAACTACGGCTATATCGGTAGTCGTGCCACGGGAAACGAGCGAGGCGACTATATGGTCGTCGGGCCAGATTGGGAGGGCGCGACCCCAGCTGAAATCAAAAAGGTGTTCCGGTCGAGCACGCAGTTTTCGGTGGCAGGATATCGCACCCACCTTCACAACCCGGACGATCTTGACAACGTTAAGGAGGTCAAGGCCGACTACAAGGTGCAGCTGCTTTCCGCCTATCTGAAGGAGTCGCCGCCTCGGTCAGCGCCGGCCATCGAGTTTCCGAAAATCAGCATGGAGCTCGTGAACACGAAGTTCTTCGAATACCTCGACTTCGCGCTGCAGTTTGCGCCCGCAGAAGCAAACGAGACAGAAACGCGCGCTCAGCTTGCGCGCATCGGGATCGGACCGCGCAAGACCTTCAACTTCAAGGATCTCTCGCCGGAGGACAAGGTGGAGATCGCCTTGGGCATCAAAGAAGGTGAGCGGAAGATCGACGAGGCTGTCGTCGAAGCTATTAACGTTCGCCGGGATGGCGTGATGCTTGGCGACAGCGCCTTTTTCAACGGCGACTGGTTGAAGCGCGCTGCCGCCGCGAAGGTGGGCATCTACGGCCACGATGCGGCAGAGGCGATGCATCTACACCCCTGCGTTCTTCACGATGTTCCGTGAGATTCCCGCGCCCGGTCGCGTCGTTCAGGCCGCTTATGATCCGTATGCGATATTGGCGAGATCAGGATGCAGGGGTACAGCTCAAATCCCAAGTCACATGACTCAAATTGCCTGATCGCCAAAACAACGCTTCCCGTGCATCGATCTTTCCGGTGCTCCGATCAACGGTCCCCCGAATGCTCTGCTCCAATGACCCGTATCTCCTGACCCTATTAAATGTTACGGCGTTTGCATCCGCCGCTGTTATCTGAATCAGGTCGTGGCCATTTAGGTCGAACCAAAAGCCTGACACCGCCCGCTTGTCGAAATCGACGATAACTGAAATGTCCACGATGTCCTCTATAGGATCGGCGGCCACGCCGTCCCTAGGGACGGTTGTAGTCGTCAAACTGCCCGCGCACCCCAAAGTGAGCGGGGCTGCTTGAGCCGAGGGCGCAAACGGGAATGCCAACAGCAGTGCCAAAATTTTGCGCAAGACGGTTCCTCCACGAGCACCTATCGCCGCCGCTCCCGCCCGACAACACCATTTTGGCTGGCGCCTGATGCCAACGACAGAAGATCCTGCATGACGGTAGTGCGTTTCCGGTGCAAAAGCGGACCTGAGTGGGGCGGCCGGGGCCGTCGTCAAATTCGGGGTGAACTATCATTTTGGTGCGGGGCCACTCGTGGCGAGATACTGATCTCTGCCGCTCAGAGCGTCGCGACGCTCGCTGACATTGCGTTTCCTTCCCAAGGCCCCGGCTCACGCCGGAGCCTTCTCATATGGATTCCTTCCTTCGTGCGGTAGCGTGCTCAGGCCACCGCGTTGCGTCGCGCGCTCTCGCGAAACCACTGCGCGCTGAGCTTTGGCGTGCGCTTCTGCGTTTTGAAATCGACGTAGACTAGGCCGAAGCGGTTGCCGAACCCGTCCATCCACTCGAAATTGTCTTGTGCACTCCAGAGGAAATATCCGTCAACCGGCACGCCGTCGGCGGTGGCGCGCTGCAGCTGCGTGAGATAGGCGCGCAGGAACATGATCCGGTCGGAGTCGTACACCTTGCCATCGTCGGCGATCACGTCCGAGGCGCCGCAACCGTTCTCGGTGATGAAGACCGACTTCGCGCCCCACAGCGACTGCACGTGGCGGGGCGCCCAGTAGAGACACGCCGGGTCGAATACGTGCCATTCGGACTGCATCTTCGGATGTGACGCGTTGATCGGGATGCGGGAGTACCCCGCCGGGTCGTCCGAAGGCGTGACGTAGACATTCGGCTTGTAGACGTTGATTCCGACAAAATCGAGCGGCGAGGCGATGATCTTCAGCTCGTCGTCGCTGAATGTTGGCGCATCCTTGCCGTTCCGCTTCAGGTAGCCGTCGGTGTACCGGCCCTCGAGCATCACCGTGGTGAAGTCGGCATTCAGTTCGCGCGTCGCTGTTTCGGCCGCCCTGATGTAGTCCGGGGCCTCCATGACCGGAACAGCCGTGAGCATGTTCTCGGCAAAGCCCACCTTGGTGCCCGCCCGGCCGCGGGCGCGAATCGCCTGAACCGCGAGTCCGTGGCCGAGCACCGCGTGATGACGCACCTGGTTGAGCTCTGCGTTCGAAAGCCGCAGTCCTGGAGCTCCCCCGAGATGTACGGTTTTGCCGCCACCGACCTGGATGTCGAACCCCTGGTGGCCGCCTTCGACGAACGAACGAAACTCATTGATGGTAAAGAAGTGCCTCACGCGATCACCGAGTTGCCCGGCGATGTGGCCTGCGTAGTCGGCGAAGGCGTTCGCGGTGTCCTTCGACTGCCAGCCGCCGTGCTTGTCCTGGAGGATCTGCGGCAGATCCCAATGATAGAGCGTGGCGAACGGTTCGATGCCGGCCGCCTTCAGTTCGTCGACCAGGCGGCTGTAGAAGTCGAGACCCTTCGGGTTGGCTTGACCCCTGCCTTCAGGGAAGATGCGCGGCCACGCGATGGAGAACCGATACGCGGTGGCGCCGATGTCCTTAAGCAGCGCGACATCTTCCTTGTACCGGTGGTAATGGTCGTTGGCGACGTCGCCGTTGTCGTTGTTCTTTATGTTGCCCGGCTGGTGCGTATACGTATCCCAGATGGAAGCACCCTTGCCGTCCTCGTTCCACGCGCCCTCGATCTGATATGCCGACGTGGCGGCGCCCCAGTAGAACCCTTGCGGAAAGGTTCGCGGGTTTGCCCTTTGACCGGTCGCTTCAGGTTGTGTGGGCGTTCCCTGGGCAAATGCTGGAAGCGCAGTTGGCGATGCGAGCAACGCCGC
>DATFWL010000542.1:0-21659 GCA_035259385.1 Vicinamibacterales bacterium
GCCGCTTCGAGCCGATACCGCTGTCCCTGCACCGGGCTCGTCGCTCCGAAGTTCGAGGTATCGAACACCATCGCGGCCGAGGTGCTGGCGAGCGTCAACGTTCGCCCGATCGACGTCGTCGTCGTGTCGTTGACGAGGAGGTTGCCGGTGTTCAGCGAGTAGGCGGTCGTTTCGACCGTCTGATCGAAGGAGACGCGGGTCACGCCTCCCTGGAACTCGACACGCCGCGCGCGGCTGAACGGATAGGCGGCGACCACGCCGGCGCTCTGCTCGGTCTGGCGGAAGATGACCGTCTGATCGATCTGCGCCGGCTCGTTCCCGATGGTGCCGAACCCGCTCTGGAATCCGCCCGAGAGATACGGGATCTGCCCCGCGACGACGCCCCAGTTCCAGCGATGCGCCTGGTTGAAGTAGGCGACCTGCGCGGCGGCGTCCTTGAAGCTGAAGTTGTTGGTGAGCCCGGAATTCAGCTGGAATGCCGTTACCAGCTGATGATCGCCGAGCATGTCGCCGAACTGCAGCGCGATGCCGCCGCCGATCGCCGGGCCGAAGCGGCTGGCGCCGACCGCGACGGTTGGTTGTGCGATGCCTTCGAGCGAGAGCTTTGCCTTGTACGGTTCGCTGGGATACTCCGTCAGCGCCGGCAGTCCGAGCGTCGCGTTCTGCAGCACCGCCCGCACCTCGCTCGGTTTGCGATCGAGGGGCGGCAGTGCGCCGGCGTTCGGCGGCGCCTGGGAGAGGTCGTCCGGCCCGGTGGCTCTCCCCGTTCCCGCCGTCGACCCGAGCTCCAGCGTGTAGATGTCGTACTTGCCGCCTTCGTACACGCTGAACGCGGCGACGCCGGTGCCGCTGTGCGCGGCCATCGACAGCGCCGGGCTCGATCCGGTGATCCCGCTGATGCCGGTGCCGATCCGCGTCAGCTGGTGCACGTCACCGCTGTCGACGCCAATGCTGTACAGGTTGGGGATGCCGTCGCGATCGGAGATGAAGATGAGCGCGCGGCCGTCCGGCGTCCACTGCGGATTGATGTTCTTGCCGGCGGTGAACGCGCGCAGCCCCTGCACCTCGCCGCTGTCCGGATCGATGAGCGCGAGCCGATAGTCGCCGATCGCGAGCGTCTGCAGGTTGCTCGTGAAGCGATCGGTGGCAAAAGCGATCCGCTTGCCGTCGGGCGACCACGCGGGCATCAGATCGGCGTACGCGTCGCTGGTCAGCCGGCGCAGCTTGCCGGCCGCGAGATCGTAGACGTAGAGGTCGGTCAGACCTCTCGTCATGCCGGTGAAGCAGATCGCGTGACCGTCGGGCGCCCACGTCGGATTGAAGATCTCGTCGAGATCGGACAGCGGGATCTCCCGCTCCTTGCTGCCGCTCTTCACCGCGAAGACCGCAAATGCGGGGCGGCCGGACACGACGGTCGCGATTGCGATGCGCTCGCTCGTCGAGTCCCACCCGCCGGCGGAGTAGATGAACTGGATGCTCGAGAAGTGCGGATCGGTCGCCGTGCTGGTGAGCCGATGCACGATCTTGCCGGTTTCAGCGTCGGCGACGAAGAGATCGGTCGAGAACACGCTGCGCGTCGAGAGGAACGCGATCCATTTGCCGTCGGGGCTGATTGCCGGTCCGACGTTGAGATCGCCGCCGAGCGTGGTGCCGCGGATCACGAGGCGGCCGATCTCGTCCGGCGGCGTGGTCGTCGAGAGCACCGGCTCGTAGGCGCGCCGAATCGACTCCTGCCACTCGTCCGAGAGCTCTTTTGTCTTGACGCCGAGCACGCGCTCGATGGCGACGTTGGTGTCGGCGGCGGCGGCCGCCATCGCCAGCATGCGGCGGATCACGTCGTCGCCGTACTTGCCGCCGACGTAGGCCCAGAACGCCTGGCCCCAGCGATAAGGAAAGTATTTCGGGTTGTCGAGCTGTTCGATCGTCGGCAGGCTGTCCTTCCCGGTCTTCTCGTCTTTCTGCCGCACGGCATCGCGGAGCCACATGGCCGTGTTCGGGTCCACCGGGCCGAGCGACAGGTATTCGGCCATGCCTTCGATGAACCAGAGCGGGAGGCGCTCCGCCCCGTTCTGTCCGGGCGACGAATTCGGATTCGACGTGATGTCGAACTGAAACGCGTGCACCAGCTCGTGGCCGATGACATGATCGGTGTCGGCGAGCGGGCCGCCCATCGGCAGCACGATGCGGCGCTTCAGTGGTTCCGTGACGCCGCCAGTACCCTCTCCGAGCTCGCCGTAGATCGCGTTCGTCTGCTCGAAGTCGGGGTGCGAGGCGTACAGCACGAGCGGCTGACGTCCGCGGAGCTCATGTCCCAGAATCTGTCCCAGACGGGTCCGCCATCGCTCCGCCATACGGGCGGCGATGTCGATTCCTTCACGCTCGTCCGGGTAGTAATAAATGTCGAAGTGGTCGGTTTTCAGGATTTGAAAATCAAGTTTCTTGTATTGAACCTTGTTGCGGCCGAAGTACTGCGCGGACACCGAGGCCGGCGCCGCGGCGAGCAGGCCGACGGCTGCGCATGCAATCAGAGACTTTCGTGTCCACATGACGTGGTCCGGCTGGTGCAAGCCATGCGCCGTGCGATGATGATCGAATGAGCTCTGCGTCAACGCCCCTGAACGACGCGATGCCGGTTACGCGCGAGGAGCTCATCCGTGTCCTGCGGGCCGGACGGACTGTCCTCGTGGATGTACTGTCCCCCGAGTCCTTCGCGAATCTTCACATTCCCGGCGCAATCAACCTGCCGGTGGCCGAGATCCCACGGCGCGCGCCCGAGCTGCTGCCCGATCGTTCCACCGATATCGTCGCCTACTGCGGCGGGCCGACCTGACCGCTGGGCGAGCAGGCGGTCAGCCTGCTGCGAGATCTGGGCTACACACGCGTCCGGCACTACCCCGGCGGTCTCAAGGAATGGACCGAGCGCGATGGCGCCCCGCCGGCGCCTGCCGGAACGCGTCGACCGCGGTCCGATGCCACACGGCGGGGGGAGCGCACGGCACGTCTGCGTCGCGCGCTGCGGTCGTCCGCGTCGGCCCGATTCATCGACGCGCTGGCCGATCGATCCGTCGCCGAGCTCTTCAATCTGTGGCTCGCGATCGTCGCGGCGTGCGGGTTGGTCTATTGGCTTCTGGTGCTCGTCGTGCCGGCGTCCCTGTCGACCAGCGCCGGCGGCGTCGGCACCGGCGTCCGCGGACTGCTGGCGGCGATCTACTTCAGCGCCGTCACCGCCACCTCGGTCGGCTACGGCGACATCGTGCCGACGGGCGTCGCGCGCGTGCTCGCGATCGCCGAAAGCATGGCGGGACTGATCCTCTTCGGCTGCGTGGTGTCGAAGTTCGTGTCGCGGCGGCAGGAGCAGCTGATCGACGACATCCATCACATCGCCTTCGAGGAGCGGCTCGGGCGCGTCCGCACGAACCTGTTGCTCGTGCGCGCGGAGCTGCAGGCGACGGCGAGGCTGTGCGACGGGCTGGAGATCGCGCCTCCCGCGGCAATCGCGCGCGTCGAGAGCGCGGCGATGGTCTTCGTCGGCGAACTGCACGCCGTCCACGATCTGCTGTTCCGTCCCCAGCAGACACCGGAGGAGGCGGTTCTCGAAGGCATCCTCGCGGGGCTCGCCTCGGTGTTTCGCGAGTTCCTCGAGTTGCTCGCGTGCGCGCAGACCCGGCGGGGCGAGCGAACCGCGGCGCTGACGTCGAGCATGAATGCGATGGCACGCCTGGCGCGCGAGATCTGCGGGGACTGCGTGCCGCGCGAGTTCGCGCCCACGCTGCGCACGTGGATGGATCAGATTCAGCGGATGGCTGGCGAAGTCGAGCAGATCTGAGCGACCCGTGCCGACCAGCCGTCGGTCGTCGATGTCGATTCGGCCGGCGCCTTCACATCGGCCGCCAGGGCTGCGCAGTAGTCGGCGATCGAGCGCTGCACGTCCTCGCGCGCCAGCCGCAGATCGTGGCCGCGCTTCGCATCGGCGGCGCTCTTCGCGACGTACCGCACGAGACTGAGCAGATCGAAGCCCAGGGCCGGCGGCTGCCACCCGACTGGATCGGTCGCCCACGGCGGAACGTCGAAGATGTCGGCCATCGGCCGTCGCGTCTCGATGTGGACCGTGAAGTCGGGCGTCCGCTCTTTCAGCGTGAGCTTCGACGGCGGCTTCGCGAGCGCGGCGCGCAGACGCTCCAGTGTCTCGGCGGTCGGAGGTTGTGCCTGTGCAGACACCCGTGCGATGGCAGCTGCACACGCGACGGCGACCACGAGCGATCGAAGGCGGGAGTCAATCACCGGCCGAGGCTCGAACAGATCTGAAGACCGGCGCCGGCATTCGGCTGCGCGTTGCAGTAGTCGGTGACGGCGAGGCGCACGTCTTCGCGCGCCTGCGCTTCGGCGTGCGCGCGCTCCGCCTTCGAGACCGCGCTGCCCACCTTGCCGCCGAGGTAATGGCCGACCAGGTTCTCGATGAGGATCGTCAGCAACTGGCCCTGGTTGAAGGCGCCCATCGGCTGCATCGTCGGGTGGTCGACCGGGTTGAACATGATCCGGTTCTGCTCCTGCATGTAGATCCCACCTGCAGGGGTCGGCTCGTTCTTGAACTTCAATGTTGCCAGCAGCTCCTCGATCTTCTGCCGTTCCTGGATCTGGATGCGGAATGTCGGGCGCTCGTCGATCTTGAGCGCCGGCATGGCGGGCGACTGCTGCAGCGCCTCTTTGATCTTGTCCAGTGACACAGGCAGGTTGCCCGACCCCGTTTCCTGGGCCGTGCTCTCCGCCTGAGGCGCGGCCGCTGCGGGTCCCTGGCCCGCGCCCTGAGCGTCCGCCGGAGGGGACGCCGGAGGCTGCTGTCCGCGCACGGGTGCTGCCACGAGAATCGCGGTAAACAGCAGAGCGCAGAGCCGCATACAGATTAGACGCCACCCTCCCGGCGCGGCCGGGGCCGAATCCGTCTTCCATAAGAATTGCACGACTCGGGCCACGCGGCAGTCGTTCATTTTCGGACAGATGCGCGGCGCGGCGGCGGAGCGTAGAATGCGGCTGGAGGACGCGAAGGCTCCAGCAGGGTCGACCGCTTCAGCCGAGCGAGAGAGGCCATGCATCAAGTGCCGCGCACCGATCAACTCGAGCTCGCTGAGGCCATTGCCGAAGGCGCGAAGCGGCGCCCGACACAGGCGTTCGGCGAGTACTTCTCGGCGAAGGGCGGATCGTGCGCCCTGGGCGCGGCGTACGAGGGGGCGTACGCTCTGCCACGCGATCCTGAGGAAGCGCACACGATCAGGCCGCGACTCGACCGCCTGTTCGACTGCCTCGAGAACGTGCGCCGCCGCTGTCCGGTCGGCTGCAACAAGCGCCTGCCGCTCAACGCCATCATCCTGCACTTGAACGACGATCATCACTGGACGCGCGAGCAGATCGTCGAGTGGTTGAAGAAGTAGCTGCCTGAACTTCCCGACGTTGTCGTCTATCTCGAGGCGCTGACCCGACACGTTGTCGGACATCGTCTCGAGCGCGTCAACCTCGTCAGCCCGTTCGTCCTGCGGTCCGTCGATCCGCCGATTCAATCCATCCACGGCCAGACGATTCGCGCCGTCCGTCGAATCGGGAAGCGGATCGTTGTCGAGTTCGATCGGGATCTGTTTGTCGTGCTGCACCTGATGATTGCCGGGCGGCTACGCTGGCGCGAGCCCGGCAAGAAGCCGGGCATGGGCCCGCGGATGATCCTCGCGTCGTTCGACTTCGCGCACGGCACGCTGTTCTTCACCGAGGCGAGCTCGAAGAAACGTGCGTCCATGCAGCTGGTGCAGGGGGAAGACGCGTTGCGCGAGCTCGATCCCGGCGGCGTCGAACCGCTCGAGGCGACCGTCGATCAGTTTCACGACGCGTTGACGCGCGAGAGCCACACGCTGAAGCGGGCGCTCACCGATCCGCACCTGTTCAGCGGCATCGGCAACGCCTACTCCGACGAGATCCTGCACGCGGCGAGGCTGTCGCCCATGAAGCTGACGCGCTCGCTCACCGACGACGAGGTCATGCGGCTGTATGCCGCGACGCGGGCAACCCTGGAGCGGTGGGTGGACCTCCTGCGCGCGGACACCGCCGGCGGATTCCCGGAGAAGGTCACTGCCTTCCATGGCGAGATGGCCGTCCACGGCCGCTTCAGGCAGCCCTGTCCGGTCTGCGGATCGCCGGTGCAGCGCATCGTCTACGCGGAGAACGAGTGCAACTACTGCGCAACCTGCCAGACCGGCGGGCGGCTGCTCGCGGATCGCTCGCTGTCCCGCCTCCTGCGGGACGACTGGCCGAAGTCGATCGACGACCTGTAGCCGCCTGGCTTGCAACGTCGCATCAATAAATGTAGATTTGTAGATGTGAAGGAGGCTTCGGCGCTCTACCGGCTGCTCGGCGACGAGGCGCGGCTGCGCCTGCTGCGCGTGCTGGCGCGCGAACGGCTCAACGTCACCGAGCTGACCGGCGTCCTCGGCCTGGCGCAGTCGGGCGTGTCGCGGCACCTCGGTCTGCTGAAGGACGCCGGCCTCGTCAAGGAGGAGCGCGACGGCGGCTTCAGCTATTACCGGGTGGCGCCGCCGCTCGAGGGCGGCGACGGGGCGCTGACGGCGGTGTTGCGCGGCCAGTTCGAGGCGGCGGCGGCGGATCCGGCGGTCCGCGCCGACGACGCGCGGCTGCAGGAGGTCCTCCGCCTCCGGAAGGAGAACTTCGACGCCCACGCCGGGCCCGACACGCGTGACGCGCGGCAGCTCGTGCCGGGCCGCAGCTGGGCGGCCTGGTCGCGCGCGCTCGGCCTGCTGATGCCGCCGCTGAAGATCGCCGATCTCGGATGCGGCGAAGGCTACCTGACGATGGAGGCGGCGCGATGGGCGTCGCGCGTGATTGCCGTCGACAAGTCGGAGGCGGTGTTGAAGCGCGCCAGGGCGCTCGCCCGACGGCGCCGCGTGTCCAACGTGATCTGGAAGAAGGGCGAGCTCGATCGGCTGCCGATGCCGGACGCGGCCGTCGACGTCGCGATGCTCTCCCAGGCGCTGCATCACGCGCACGATCCGGCGCGCGCCGTCTCGGAAGCCGCGCGCGTCACGGTCCCCGGCGGCCGCGTGCTCCTGCTCGACCTGCGCGCGCACGAGCAGGAGTGGGTCCGCTCGAAGCTCGGCGATCGCCGGCTCGGCTTCGAGGACGACGAGCTACGGCGGATGCTGATCGCCGCAGGACTCGCCAACGTCAAAGTCGGCGTCGGCGCGCGAAAAGCCGGCGATCCATTCACGGTCCTGATCGCGGCCGGCACCAAGGCCGCCGTAAAACGAAACGCAAAACCATGACCCGCGACGTCACGCGTCAACTCCACAATCTGCTCGCCACACGAATCCTCGTGCTCGACGGCGCGATGGGGACAATGGTGCAGCGCCACCATCTGTCCGAGGCCGACTTCCGGGGCGAACGATTCGCGCGCCACCCGAAGGACCTGCGCGGCGACAACGATGTCCTGGTCCTGACCCAACCCGACGTCATCGCCGCGATCCACGAGCAGTACCTCGCCGCGGGCAGCGACATCATCGAGACCAATACCTTCAACGGCACGGCGGTGTCGCAGAGCGACTATGCCCTGGAAGCGATCGCCTACGAGCTGAACGTGGCCGGCGCGCGTCTCGCGCGGGCCGCCGCCGACCGCTGGACCGCGCGGACGCCGGACAAGCCGCGGTTCGTCGCCGGCTCGATCGGTCCGATGAACAAGACGCTCTCGATCTCGCCCGACGTGAACAACCCGGCGTTCCGCGCGATCACGTTCGACGCGGTCTGCGCCGCGTTCAAGGATCAGGTCCGCGGCTTGATCGACGGCGGCGTCGACCTCCTGCTGCTCGAAACGATCTTCGACACCCTCAACGCCAAAGCCGCCATCGTCGCGATCGAAGAGATCTTCGAGGAAAAGGACGTCCGGCTGCCGTTGATGATCTCGGTCACGGTCACCGATCGAAGCGGACGAACCCTCTCGGGCCAGACCGTGGACGCCTTCTGGGTGTCGATCGCGCACGCCAAGCCGTTCAGCGTCGGCGTCAATTGCGCGCTCGGCGCGCGCGACATGCGCCCTTACCTCGCCGAGCTCGCGCGGATCGCCGATTGCTACGTCAGCTGCTATCCGAACGCCGGCCTGCCCAATGCGTTCGGCGAGTACGACGAGCGGCCGCAGGACACCGGCGCGTATCTGCAGGAATTCGCCGAGAGCGGTTTCGTGAACATCGTCGGCGGATGTTGCGGAACGACGCCCGAGCACATCGCCGCCATCGCCGCGGCGGTCGCTTCGCTCCCGCCGCGGCCAATCAAGAATTTGGAATCAGGAATTGAGAATTCGTACACGCAGTTCGCGGGACTCGAAACGTTGACCATCCGGCCCGATGCCAATTTCCAGATGATCGGCGAGCGGACCAACGTCACCGGGTCGGCGCGCTTCGCGCGCTTGATTCGATCGGGCAACTACGCCGAGGCGGTCCAGGTCGCGCTCGATCAGGTGCGCGGCGGCGCCAACCTGATCGACGTCAACATGGACGAGGGCATGCTCGATTCCGAGCGGGCGATGACCGACTTTCTCAACTACATCGCCACGGAACCTGAGATCGCGCGCGTCCCGACGATGATCGACAGCTCGAAGTGGTCGGTGATCGTCGCGGGCCTGAAGTGCGTCCAGGGCAAGCCGGTCGTCAACTCGATCAGCCTGAAGGAAGGCGAGGCGGATTTCCTCGCCAAGGCCGCGGTCGTGAAGCGCTACGGCGCCGGCGTCGTCGTCATGGCGTTCGACGAGCAGGGGCAGGCCGATACAATCGAGCGGAAGGTCGCGATCTGCCAGCGCGCCTACGCGCTCCTGACCGGCCGCGCCGGCATCGATCCGTCGGACATCATCTTCGATCCCAACATCCTCGCGATTGCGACCGGGCTCGAAGAGCACAACGCGTACGCCATCAACTTCATCGAAGCGACGCGGATCATCAAGGCAACCTGTCCTGGTGTGAAGGTGAGCGGCGGCGTCAGCAACCTGTCGTTCTCGTTCCGCGGCAACGACGTCGTGCGCGAGGCGATCCACTCCGCGTTTCTCTACCACGCGATCACGGCCGGCATGGACATGGGGATCGTCAACGCCGGTCAGCTGATCGTCTACGAGGACATCCCGGCGGAGCTGCTCGCGCACGTCGAGGACATCATCTTCAACCGGCGGCCGGACGCGACCGAGCGGATGGTCGAGTTCGCCGCGACCGTGAAGGGCGGCGCGACCAGGCGCGACCAGGATCTCGGCTGGCGCAATGCACCGGTCGAAGCGCGGCTCTCGCACGCGCTGGTCCACGGCCTGCTCGACTTCATCGACGCCGACGTCGAAGAGGCCCGGCAGAAGTACGCGCGGCCGCTCGAGATCATCGAAGGGCCGCTGATGGACGGCATGAAAGTCGTCGGTGAGCTGTTTGGCGCCGGCAAGATGTTCCTGCCGCAGGTGGTGAAGTCGGCGCGGGCGATGAAGAGGGCGGTCGCCTATCTCGAGCCGTTCATGGAGCTGGAAAAGCTGCAGGGCCAGGAGGGGCTGGAAGGGCAGGAAGGGCTGGAAGGGCGGGACGGACGGCAACGGTCCTCCGGGACGAAGGGCAGAATCGTGCTCGCGACGGTGAAGGGCGACGTGCACGACATCGGCAAGAACATCGTCGGTGTCGTGCTCGGGTGCAACAACTACGACGTCATCGATCTCGGCGTCATGGTGCCCGCCGACAAGATCCTGCAGACCGCGCTCGACCAGCACGCGGATCTCGTCGGCCTCAGCGGATTGATTACCCCGTCGCTCGACGAGATGGTGTTCGTCGCCCGGGAAATGACGCGCCGTAGCATGCGGCTGCCGCTGCTGATTGGCGGCGCGACGACGAGCCGGCAGCACACGGCCGTCAAAATCGCGCCCGAGTACGAGGAGGCGACGGTGCACGTTCTCGACGCGTCCCGCGTCGTGGACGTCGTGTCCAGCCTGCTGAGCGACGAACGGCGCGACGCGTTCACGCAGGACAACCGCGATCTGCAGCAGCGGCTGCGCGATCAGCACGGCGCGCGCAAGGAACGGCCGCTGCTCACCTACGAGGCGGCGCTCGCCAACCGCTTGCAGGTCGACTGGCTGCGGCAGGCGCTGCCGGTCGCGCCGTTCATCGGGCGCCGCGTGCTCGCGGACGTCCCGCTCGGCGACGTCGTGCCGTTCATCGACTGGACGTTTTTCTTCGCAGCGTGGGAGCTGAAGGGCCGTTTCCCTGCGATCCTCGACCATCCGGAGTACGGGACCGCGGCGCGCGACCTCTACGCCAACGCGCAGGCGCTCCTCGATCGCATCGTCAACGACGGCCTGCTGACCGCGAGCGGCGTGTACGGTTTCTGGCCGGCCGCGAGCGAAGACGACGATATCGTCCTTTACAGCGACGCCGCGCTCCGCGGCGAGGTCGTGCGTTTCAACATGCTGCGTCAGCAGGAGACGATGTCGCCGGGGCAGCCGAACCTGTCGCTTGCCGACTTCATCGCGCCGCGCGGGGCGCCGGGCGAGGGCCGCAGCGACTACCTCGGCGCGTTTGCGGTGACGGCGGGTCTCGGCGCGGACGATCTGGCGCGACGGTTCGAGCGCGACCACGACGACTACAATGCGATTGTCGTCAAGGCGCTCGCCGATCGCCTCGCCGAGGCGTTCGCCGCCTACCTTCACCAGCGAGCCCGCAGGGACCTCGGCATCGACGATGCGCAGAGTACCGCCGACATGCTGCACGAATCGCATCGTGGCATTCGCCCCGCGTTCGGATATCCGGCGTGCCCGGATCACAGTGAGAAGTTCAAGTTGTTCGCGTTGCTTGGCGCGGCCGACGTCGGGATCACGCTCACCGAGCACGCGGCGATGACTCCAGCGGCCAGCGTCAGCGGCTTGTACTTCGCGACTCCGCAGGCGAGGTACTTCACGGTCGGCCGTCTCGGCGAAGATCAGGTGGCGAGCTATGCGCGCCGGAAGGGCCAGTCGATCGAGCGGGTCGAGCGATGGCTGACGCCCAACCTGGCGTACGAACCGGCGCGCTGCTGAGCTGTCGTCGCGAGTCTCGAAGCAGGCCTTCTGATTTGAAAGGTGGCGGCCGATAGGTAGCCGATAGGTAAGTGCGTCGCCCGAGCAGAACTGCTCAGCTCGAATCGATCAGCCGACTGAGCTAAGCTGATTCTCGCCCTCGACTCTTCAATACCTTCACACGTATGCGTGCTGTCTCAGCAATCGTGTTCCCTGCTGTGATCGCGTCGGCCGTATCGGCGCGCGCCGCAACCATCTCGATCCCGTCCGGCGGCGATCTGCAGCAGGCGATCAATGCGGCGCAGCCAGGCGATACCATCGCGCTCACGCCCGGTGCGGTGTACAGCGGCTCGTTCACGCTCACCGTGAAAAGCGGGGACGCACCCATCACCATCCGCACGGCGGGGGACGCGGGTCTTCCGGGTGACGGTGCGCGCATCTCGCCTGCGCACGCCCCCGCGCTGGCGGTCGTTCGCCAGGCCAGCGGCTTGCCGGCGATCCAGACGGCGGCCGGCGCCCATCACTGGCGCCTGATGCTCCTCGAGATCCAGGGGAACGGCACCAGCGACATCGTGACGCTCGGCGACGGATCGAGCGATCAGCGGACGAGCGCACAGCTTGCGCACGATCTCCAGGTCGATCGCGTGTACCTGCACGGCGACGGGTCGCGCGGACAGAAGCGCGGGATCGCGCTCAACAGCGCATCGACGACGATTACCGGCTCGTACATCGCCGACATCAAGTCCACCGAACAGGATTCCCAGGCGATTGGCGGCTGGAACGGCCCGGGTCCGTACGGGATCACCAACAACCACCTCGAGGCGTCCGGCGAGAACGTGATGTTCGGCGGCACCGATCCGTCGATCGCCGGCCTCGTGCCGTCCGACATCACGATCGCCGACAACCAGTTCTTCAAACCGCCCTCGTGGCGTGCCGAGAATTGGGTCGTCAAGAACCTCTTCGAGCTGAAGAACGCGCGGCGCGTCTCGGTTCTCCGCAACACGTTCGACTACAACTGGGAAGGCGGCCAGTCCGGCTACGCGATCCTGTTCACCGTGCGCAACCAGGACGGCAACTGCCCGTGGTGTCAGGTCGACCACGTCACCTTCGAACAGAACATCGTCCGCCACGCGTCCGCCGGCGTGGAGATTCTCGGCTACGACGACATCCATCCCAGTCAGCAGACGCAGGCGATTGTGATCCGCAACAACCTGTTCGCCGACATCGACAGCCAGAATTGGGGCGGGAACGGATATTTCCTCGCGGTGCTCGGCGGGCCGCGCGACATCACGGTCGATCACAACACGATCATTTCCGATCACGGGTCGGGCATCGTGGATCTGGACGGGCCGCCGGTGCTCAGGTTCACGTTCACCAACAATCTGGCCAGACACAACCTGTACGGGTTCATCGGCACCGACCACGGCATCGGCGCCGATTCCATCTCGACATTCCTGCCCGGCTCGGTGATCACGCGCAACGTGATCGCGGGGGGCAGCGCGGCGGCCTATCCGGCCGGGAACAGCTTCCCCTCTCCGGAGCAGTTCGCCTCGCAGTTTGACGGCTATGGCAGCGGCAATTACCGGCTGATTGCATCGAGCCCGTGGCGTGGCGCCGCGACCGACGGCGGCGATCTCGGGGCCGTACTCAACGGCGACAGTTCGCCCGGCTCCGGGCAACAGGCGATTGACGGCGAAGGGGTCATCACCGCCGCCGTGCCGTCCACCGCCTGTCCGGCGCTCCAGTTCATCGTCGGGACCTACCGCGTCGCCGTCAATGGTTCCACGCAGTTCTCGGGCGGCACGTGCGCGAGCCTGACCGTCGGAACGACGATTCATGGCCGGGGCCTGCTTGGGCCGGACGGCACGGTAACGCTGTCACAAGTCGAGATCCTGAGCGGCGGGGGCGCGAGCCGCGCGGCCGAAGGCCGCGGCGTGGTGACGGCCATCCTGCCGGGATCGACCTGTTCCGCCGGCGGCGTGACGATCGGCGTGTATACGGTGACGATCGATGGCGCCACGCAGTTCACGTCTGGATCGTGCAACGACGTGAACGTCGGCGTAACGCTCGACGTGGCCGGCTACTTCACCGCGGACACCGTCATACGCGCGACACAAATCGGCGTCGTGCGGTGAGAGTGAGTTCAGGGCAGGCCCGCTTGGCCGGGCCCGAACAAGGCGTCGGTTCAATCGCCGCTCGGACGCATTCGAAGGGCGGCCAGCTGTTGCGTCGAGGCCAGCCGCGCGTCGCGCCGGGATCAACGGTCTGACAATTTTAACGTGCAGTCCAGTGACTTTATGAGACAATGACATCCTCTAGACGCATTTAGCTGCTCCATATTGACACGCATGTACCGCGCTGGAACAGATCGCTAAAGTCGCCGCTTTTCCTAATGTTTTCGCCGCTTGTGCCGTGTCGTCAGAAGTATGCTGTTCTGGAACAGGACAACCGGGCCGTGACGCCTTCGGGTCCAGCTCTACGGAGGAAATGATGTAAGCTTAACCGCTCGCATCATTTATCAGCCTGAGACGACAAACAGTCGAGATGGTCGCCGAATTGCTCCGGAACTTTGCGTCATGAATGGGCCCATGTGTGTCGGTTCACACAGGCGGAAAGCCGTCTGGGGACCGAAAAGGACTCTCGCGGCAGCGGTGTTGCTGCTCGCCGCCTTCGCGCCGAGCGCGATGGCGGAGGGCAACCACTCCCAGGCAGTTCATAAAGCAGCGCCGGGCCGCCCGAATTCGATCGTCAAATCGTACAAGCTCGATGGCGAGCTCGAACACCGCGCAACCAGGAACGAATCCAACCACAAGACCCGCGTCATCGTCGAGTTGGTCCCCGGAGCGAAGCTTCCCGGTTCGTTCAATTCATACAAGCGCGGCGGCAAACTTGGCATCATCAACGGTCAAGTCATCGACGTACCGGATCGCCTGCTCCGCGAGCTCTCGCAGCATCCGTCGGTCTTTCGAGTTCATTACGACCGTCCCGCTGCGAAATTCAACTACCGCACGTCTTTGACGGTCGGCACGCGCGCCATCCGCCAGACGCTCGGTCTGACCGGCGCCGGGGTGAACGTCGCCGTGATCGACTCGGGTATCGCGGCGTGGCACGACGACCTCACCAATAACTCGACGGCCCTCTATCCTTTCGGGAATCAACGCGTCGCCGGGTTCGTCGACTTCGTCAACGGCCAGTCGCAGCCGTACGACGACAACGGGCACGGAACGCATGTCGCGGGCATCATCGCCGGAAACGGCCTCGACTCCGACGGGCGGAAGTCCGGGGCCGCCCCTGATGCCGGCATCGTTTCGCTCAAAGTGCTCGACGCTAACGGCAGCGGCACGGTGAGCAACATCATTGCGGCGCTCGACTGGGTGCTCGCCAACCACGACGCCTACAACATCCGCGTCGTCAACCTGTCGGTGGGCGCGGCGATTCACGAATCGGCGTGGACCGACCCGCTGACGCTCGCCGCCAAGCGCGTCGTCGACGCCGGCGTCACGGTCGTCGCCGCCGCCGGCAATTTCGGCAAGAACTCCGCGGGTCTGCCGCAGTACGGCGGCATCAACGCGCCCGGCAACGCGCCGTGGGTGCTGACCGTCGGCGCCTCGAGCACGCAGGGCAGCTCGCAACGCACCGACGACGTCGTCGGCGCTTACAGCTCGCGTGGACCGACGTACATCGATTGGACCGCGAAGCCCGACCTGGTGGCGCCCGGCACCGGCACAGTGTCCTTGGCCGCGGCCGGGAGCATGTATTACCAGACCAAGGTGTCCGCGCTCCTCCCTGGCACGATTCAGACGCCGAACCTCCCGTATCTGAGCCTAACCGGCACCAGCATGTCGGCGCCGGTGGTGGCGGGCACGGTTGCGTTGATGCTGCAGGCGAATCCGTCGCTGACGCCCAACGCGGTGAAGGCAATCCTCCAGTACACCGCGCAGCAGTATCCGGGCTACAACGCTCTCAGCCAGGGCGCCGGCTTCCTCAACGCGGTCGGCGCCGTGCGCCTCGCACGGTTTTACGCCAATGCACAACCTGGCGATCGCGTGCCCGTCCAGAAGATGTGGAGCAAGCACATCATCTGGGGCAACCACCGCCTTGGCAGCGGCGTGCTGAGTCTGGGCGCCAATGCCTTCAGTGTCGGTACCTCGTGGGGCGTGGCCAGAGCCGACAATGGCGACAACATCGTCTGGGGCACGGCTTGCGGCACGCCGACGTGCGACGGCGACAACATCGTCTGGGGCACCGCGGCCGGCGACAACATCGTGTGGGGCACCGCTGTCGACGGCGACAACATCGTGTGGGGTACCGACGGCGGCGACAACATCGTCTGGGGCACCGACTGCGGCGGCGCCGACTGCGACGGCGTCGCGTGGGGCTCGTCGGACGGCGACAACATCGTCTGGGGTACCGCCGATCCCGGCGACAACATCGTCTGGGGCACCGCCGGCGACAACATCGTGTGGGGCACCGCGGCGGGCGACAACATCGTCTGGGGCACTGAGGCGGGCGACAACATCGTCTGGGGGACGGTGAACGACGGCGACAACATCGTGTGGGGCACCGACGATGGCGACAACATCGTGTGGGGCACCGACGCCGGCGACAACATCGTCTGGGGCACTGACGATGGCGACAACATCGTCTGGGGCACCGATGCGGGCGACAACATCGTCTGGGGCACTGCCACGGACGGCGACAACATCGTCTGGGGGACGGCCGGTTCACTCACCACGGTGTGGATGGGCAGCCCCGCTGGCGTGCAACGTTCGCTGACCGGCAACCAGGTGTTCGATCGGCTGGGCGATCGCCAGCTGCTCGAGCTCCTCGAGTACGCGCCGCCACCGGTCCTCGCCGCGCCGGCGCCGCCTCCTGCCCCCGTGACCGATCCTCCGCCGAGCGATCCGCCGATCACGCGCGGGACACTCGGTGACCCGACTCTTCCGGCCTCTCAGCCGCCGAGCGATCCGACTGCCGCCGGTGCTACGACTCCGACGAACACCACACCGACTCCAAGTCGACCTGGCGGGGGTTTCTAACCGTGGAAAAGATGCCGCTGCGCCCCGAAGCTGACGTCGTGTCCATGCCGACGGTTTCGAACACTCCGTCCATCAGCAATTGGCAGCACGGTCTGCCGACGCTGTATGGCGGTCACGTGGTGCTGCGTGAGCTGCGCACCTCTGACGCCGTCTCGCTTCACGCGCTCTTGACCCCCGAAGAGGTCGCGCGGTTCATTTCCACGCCGCCGACCACTGTCGAAGGCTTCGAGAAGTTCATCGCGTGGACTCACCGCCAGCGTACCGCTGGCGCCTACGTGTGCTTCGCGATCACGCTTCGCGGGTACGACACCGCGATCGGAATCTTCCAGGTGCGCGATCTCGGGCAGGATTTTCAGACAGCCGAGTGGGGATTCGCGCTCGGTGCGGCGTTCTGGGGCACGGGCGTGTTCCTCGAAGGGGCGCGGCTCGTGCTCGACTTCGTGTTCGAGAGCCTCGGCGTGCACCGCCTCGAGGCTCGCGCGGCGGTGCTGAACGGGCGCGGTAACGGCGCGCTGCAGAAACTCGGCGCCGTGCAGGAAGGGATCCTGCGGCGATCGTTCCTCTGCCGCGGGCGCTATCTCGATCAGGCGCTCTACGCCCTGCTCGCAGCGGACTGGCGGAAGGCGCGCCGCCCGATGCCGGTCGGCGCAGCGTCGATTCTCGTCCACTAAGACCACCGGGCCGGTCCGGCACCGGCCCGACCCCGTTTTCTTCTCCTTCGGCCGCTGACCTGCGCTGCGCGCGATGCGGGGCGCGTGCGTGCGCGCCGCATCGGCGGCGAACAGCGCGCCACCGCGTACGTTCGAACGCGGCTCGGCCGCCGTGCTTCGAATCCGCACGCAACATGCACGAGATTCTTTGTCATCACCATGATGATGACGTAACCTCATGCCCATGGATCTCGAGATTCGTCACCTGCAGCTGGTCGCGGCGGTCGCCGACGTCGGCAGCCTGACCCGCGCCGGCGATCGCCTGCACCTGACACAGTCGGCGCTCAGTCACCAGCTGCGCGACATCGAGTCACGGCTCGGCACGCCGTTGTTCCTGCGCATCGGCAAGCGTCTGGTCCTGACACCGGCCGGCGAACGGCTGCTGGCGTCGGCGAAGGAAGTACTGCAGCGCCTGGAGCGGACCGAGGAGGAAATCCGCCAGATGGGGCGCGACCGCGCCGGCATCCTGCGGCTCACCACGGAGTGTTACACCTGCTATCACTGGCTGCCGCCGCTGCTGATGCACTACCGGCGGCGGTTCCCCCGCGTCGAGGTGCGCATCGACGTCGACGCGACGCATCATCCGGTGGAGATGCTGCTGGCCGGCAAGATCGACATCGGCATCGTCAGCTCCGACGTGAGCGATCGCCGGCTCGTGGTGCGGCCGGTGTTCGAAGACGAGGTGGTGCTGATCGCGTCGAAGCGGCACCGCTTCGCGCAGCAGACGCACGTGAAGCCATCCGATCTGCGCGACGAGACGCTGTTCGTGTATCCGCCGCGCGAGGAGAGCCAGGTGCTGCAGGAGGTGCTGCGGCCGGCCGGCGTGGCGCCGGCGCGGGTCGACGAGGTGATGCTGACGGAAGCGATCGCGGAGCTGGTGAAGGCGGGCCTCGGCGTCGCGTTTCTCGCGCGCTGGGCGGTTCAGCCGCTCATCGACGCCGGTTCGGTGGTGGCGCGGCCGCTGACGGCGCGCGGTCTGCATCGCACGTGGCGCGCGGCGATGCCGAAGGACCTCGCTGCGGTCGACTACGTCACCGCGTTCGTCGAGCTGCTGCAGTCGCACACGCCGTCGATGCGCGCCGCACGGCCGCGGGCCGTTTCGACGTCGCGGAAGTGATCCCCGAACCTCCGTTACGGCTTGTACGCGATCGCGTCGATTTCGATCAGCAGGCCCTCGCCCGGCAGCGCGGCGACCTGCACCGTCGTGCGCGCGGGACGGTGCTCGCCGAACATCCGCGCGTAGACGGCGTTCATCTTCCCGAACTCGCCGATGTCGAGGAGGAAGACGCCGCAGCGAAGCACGTGCTGCAGGCCGGATCCTGCCGCCTGCAGGATCGTTTGAATGTTCTTCAGCACCTGTTCGGTCTGTCCTTCGACGTCTTCGGCGAGCCTGCCGGTGGCCGGATCGACGCCGCCTTGACCCGACACGAAGATCAGCTGCTCGAATCCCATCCCCGGCGAGTACGGTCCGACCGGCGCGGGAAGATTCCCTGCACGAACGGGCGTGTGTGCCATGGCCGTATCTTAGTGCCGAAACCGCTCAGCCTCTTTCGACCGGTCGCGACGGATCGCTCGACCACTCGCTCCACGAACCGACGTACAGCTGCGCGCCTGTCAGGCCGGCGTGCTCCATCGCGAGCAGGTTGTGACAGGCGGTGACCCCGGAGCCGCAATAACAGACGACACGATCGGGCGTCGTGTGCTGGAGCGTCTTCGCGAACGATGCGCGTAGTTCCTCGGGCGTCTTGAAGACGCCGTTCTCGACGTTCGTCTGGAAGAAGTGATTGACGGCACCGGGAATGTGACCAGGGATCCGATCGAGCGGTTCGACCTCACCGCGAAAGCGCTCGGGCGCGCGCGCATCGACGAGCCGCCAGTCGGGCGAGCCCAGACGCTGTGCCACCGTCGCGACGTCGACCGTCATCTCCCGGCGCGGCGAGGCGATGAACTCGCGCGCCGCGCGTCGCGTGTCGCCGCTCGCCGTCGGCCGCCCTTCCGCGAGCCATTTCTGGAGGCCACCGTCGAGCACGGCCACTGCGTCGTGGCCCACCCAGCGAAGCAGCCACCAGAGGCGGCTGGCGAACATCCCGTTGTCCTGATCGTAGGCCACAACCTGCACGCCGCTCGCAATGCCGAGCTGGCCGAGCGTCGCCGCGAGCGCGGCTGGGTCGGGCCGCGGATGTCGGCCGTTGGTCCCGGTTTTCGGCGCCGACAGGTCGCGATTGAGATCGGCGTAGACGGCGCCCGGAATGTGCGCCGCGCGGTATTCGCGGGCACCCCATCCCTCGTCGTCGAGTCTGGTGCGGCAGTCGACGATCGCCCACGCATCGTCCTCGAGATGCAAAGCGAGAGCGGCAGTCGAAATCAACGTCGTGAATGCCATGACCGTACGATAGCATTGACGCTCGGCGTTTCCCGCCAACCTTCTCGCACGTCGGCTCGTCTTACATCCGGGTTGCATGCTCGCATCGCTCGCTGCCCTCGTGTTCGCCGCCGTGGCCGCCGCGTCGGCCGCGCACGTCGACGCGATGGCAGTCCCGGCGAGTGCCGTCCGCTCCGCAGGCGCAGTCACCGACGAAGTGTGGAGAGACGCGCCCGCCGTCGACGCGTTCGTTCAGCGCGAGCCTGAAGAGGGCGGCAAGCCGTCTCAGCGGACCGAGTTCCGCGTCGTCTACGACGACGCGACGCTGTTCGTCCACGTCCGTGCCTTCGACACCGAACCCGGCCGCATCGTCGGCTACCTCACCCGCCGCGATGACGAATCGCCGTCCGACTGGATCAGGGTCCTGATCGATTCGTACCACGATCGCCGGACCGCGTATGAATTCGCGGTGAATCCCGCCGGCGTCAAGCAGGATCGGTATTGGTACAACGACACGGAGAAGGACGACAGCTGGGATGCCGTGTGGGACGTGAGGGTGTCACGCGAAGCGGACGGCTGGAGCGCGGAGTTCCGCATTCCGTTCTCGCAGCTGCGGTTCAATCCGGGCGACACGTTGACATTCGGGTTCGCGGTGTCCCGATCGATTGGCCGGCTGAACGAAACCTCGACATGGCCGCTGCTCGCGCGCAGCGCGAACGGCTACGTCTCGTCGTTCGGTGAGCTTGGCGGTCTGTCGATGCACGGATCGACGCGGAAGCTCGAGCTTGTGCCGTACGTGGTGTCGAGCCTGACCCGACAGCGGCCGGCAGACAACCCGCTCGTCGCGCCGGCGGCGGCCGAGGCCGAGGTCGGTCTCGACATGAAGTACGCGCTCACGCCGGGTCTCACGCTCACGACGACGTTCAACCCGGACTTCGGCCAGGTCGAGGCCGATCCGGCTGTGGTGAATCTGACGGCGTTCGAGACGTTCTTCAACGAGCGGCGGCCGTTCTTCGTCGAGGGCTCCGGCACGTTCAAGTTCGACTCCGACTGCTGGGACGGTCCCTGCACGATGTTCTACAGCCGGCGGATCGGGCGCGCTCCGCAAGGCACGAGCGTGCTGCCCGACGAAGACGGCGTGTACACGGCGTACCCGCCGCTGTCCACGATCCTCGGCGCGGGCAAGCTGACCGGGCGCGTCCACGGGGTCTCGGTCGGCGTCATGCACGCCGTCACGCAGGAGGAGACCGGCACCGTCCTGGCCGGCGGCGTGCGCTCGCAGCAGGCCGTGGAACCGACGACGAACTACACGGTTGGGCGCGCGCGGCGCGAGTTCGCGAACCAGTCGTCGATCGGCGGCATTTTCACGTCGACGATACGGCGCCTGCCGGAGGCGCTGCGTTTCATCCCGGAGCGCGCGTTTACTGCCGGCATGGATGTCGACGCGCGCTTCAAACGCTTCTACAGCCTCACCGGCTTCTGGGCGGCGAGCAGCGTCCAGGGCGACCCCGACGCGATCGCTGACGTGCAGGAGAACAGCCGGCACTACTACCAGCGGCCGGATGCGACCTCGTTTGCGTTCGATCCGACACGCACGTCGCTGAATGGATCGGCCGCGCGCATCGGGGTGAACAAGATCGGCGGCCAGCGGCTGCGCTTCGGCACGCAGGTCGGATTCAGGACGCCGGGCTTCGATCTGAACGACGCCGGGTTCCTGCGCCGCGCCGACGAGCGGTGGACGATCGACTGGATGTCGCTGCGCAGCGAGGTACCCAACCGCTGGTTCCGCCGGCGCGAGCTGAACTTCAATTACTTCTCCGCCTGGAACTTCGACGGCGACCGGCTGACCAACGGCGGGAACGTCAACGCGAACGCGACCTTCGTGAACAACTGGGAGCTCGGCGGCGGCTTCAACACGAACAAACTGACGATCGACGACCGGATGACGCGCGGCGGTCCGGGCGCTCTCAGCGAAGGCTTCGACTTCACCTGGTCGTGGCTCAACACCGACAAGCGCCAGCCGGTGGCGTTGAACATGTTCAACGGCTTCGGGTGGAACGGCGTCGGCTCGAGCTTTCACGATCACGAGGCGCAGCTCACCTTCCGGCCAATCAGCGCGATGACCATCGGCAGCGGCGCCCGCATCAACCGCTAGGAAAACTACGAGCAGTGGACCGGACTGGTCACCGACACGAAGGATCACTACGTGTTCGGGCACTTGAGTCAGACGACCGTGACGCTGACCGAGCGTTTCAACTACACGATGTCGCCGAGGCTGTCGCTGCAGTTGTACGCCGAGCCGTTCGTGTCGGGCGGCAGCTACGACCTGTTCAAGGAGCTGGTCGATGGACGCAATCCCGACTACCTGCGGCGATACGCGCCGTTCGTCTACGACGTCGACGCCAACGGCAATCCCGACTTCAACGTGAAGTCGTTCCGGACCACGAACGTGCTGCGGTGGGAATACAAGCCGGGATCGACGCTGTTCGTCGTCT
>DATFWL010000543.1:0-10458 GCA_035259385.1 Vicinamibacterales bacterium
TCGATCTCGAAGACGCCCATCGGTCCGTTCCAGACGACCGTCTTCGCGTCGGCGAGCGAGGCCTCGTACGCCTTGATAGTGGCCGGTCCGATGTCCACGCCGATCCGATCGCCGATCGCGTCCGACCCGACGGCCAGCACCTCGCTCGCGGCGCCCGATTCGATCCGGTCGGTGACGACGTGATCGAGCGGCAATTCGAGCCGCACGGAACGCGCCTTCGCGAACGCCTCGATGTCGCGTGCCTCGGCGAGCTTGTCGTCTTCGACCAGCGATCGCCCCACGGGAACGCCGCGCGCCTTGAAGAAGGTGTAGGCCATCGCGCCGCCGATGAGCAGGCGATCGACGCGGCCGAGCAGGTTCCGGATCACTTCAATTTTGTCCGACACCTTCGCGCCGCCGAGGATGGCGACGAACGGCCGCTCCGGCGATTCGAGCGCCTGGCCGAGGTACTTCAGCTCCTGCTCCATCAGCAGACCGGCAGCCGGCCGCGGCAGGAATTTCGTGATCGCCTCGACCGACGCATGCGCGCGATGCGCCGCCCCGAACGCGTCGTCGACATAGCGATCGGCCAGCGCCGCGAGCTCCTGTGCGAACGCCGGATCGTTCTTTTCCTCTTCCGGGTGGAACCTGAGGTTCTCGAGCAGGACGATCTTCGTGCTGCCGGCGTGCGCCTGCGCGACGACATCGCGCGCCGGCGCTCCCATGCAATCTGGCGCGAACAACACGGGACACCCGAGCAGATTGGCGAGCCGGCTGGTCACCGGCCGCAGGCTCATGTCGGGGTTCGGCTTGCCCTTGGGCCGCCCGAGATGGCTCGCCAGCACCACCGTCGCGCGCTGATCGAGCGCGTAGCGAATCGTCGGCAGCGACGCCTTGATGCGCGTGTCGTCGCCGATGACCCCGCTCTTGAGCGGCACGTTGAAGTCGACGCGGATGAAGACGCGCTGCCCCTGCAGGTCGAGATCGCGGATCGACAGCTTCATGGGTGTCCGGCTGAGCCTCGCGCTACAGGCCCCTCGCGACCAGCTTTCGCAGCAGGTCGACGCAGCGGTTCGAGTAGCCCCACTCGTTGTCGTACCACGACAGGACCTTGAGGAAATCGCCTTCCATCACTTTGGTGTAGGGCATGTCGACGATCGAGGAGTGCGCGTTGCCTTTGAAGTCGACCGATACGAGCTCGTCATAGGAGCAGGCGAGGATGCCTTGCAGCGGACCCGCAGCGGCCGCCTTGAAGGCCGCGTTGACCTCTTCAGCCGTCACCGGGCGATTCATCACCGCCGCGAGATCGACGATCGACACGTTCGGTGTCGGCACCCGCATCGAGATGCCGTCGAGCCTGCCCTTCAGATCGGGCAGCACCTCGCCGACCGCGACCGCGGCGCCGGTCGTCGTCGGGATCATCGACAGCGCCGCGGCGCGCGCGCGGCGCAGGTCCTTGTGCGGCAGGTCGAGCAGCTGCTGATCGTTGGTGTACGAGTGGATTGTCGTCATCCACCCTTTCTTGATCCCGAACGTCTGATGCAGCACCTTGGCGAGCGGCGCCAGGCAGTTGGTGGTGCACGACGCGTTCGAGATGATCTGGTGCTTCGAGGGATCGTAGCAGTCGTCGTTCACGCCGAGGACGAGGGTCACGTCCGGTTTCTTGGCCGGTGCGGTGATCACGACGCGCTTGGCGCCGGCAGTCAGGTGCTTCGCGGCGGCGTCGCGTTCGGTGAACAGGCCGGTCGATTCGAACACGACCTCGACGCCGAGGTCGGTCCACGGCAGCTGCGACGGATCCTTCACCGACAGGACCTTGAACTCGTCGCCGTCGACCGAAATCGCGTCCGCCTTCGCCTCGACCGTCGCGTGCAGGTTGCCGAGGACCGAATCGTACTTGAGCAGATGCGCGAGCGTCTTGGCGCTGGTGAGATCGTTGACCGCGACGAAGTCGATATTTCTGTCGCCGAGCGCGGCGCGCATGATGTTGCGCCCGATGCGACCGAAGCCGTTGATTCCTACCCTGACAGGCATCGACACCCTCCAGGACAAACGTTTCATTCTACAATAAGCGCATCCCGATGTATCTGCTCTACAGCGTGCTGACGCTCGTCGTCTTCATCGTCGTGTCGCCGTACTTTCTCTATCAGGCGGTGCGCTACAAGAAGTACATCGGCAGTCTGCGCCAGCGTCTCGGGTTCCTGCCGATCACGTTCAACGTCGACGCAGAAGACTCGATCTGGATCCACGCGGTCTCGGTCGGCGAAGCGCTCACCGCGCGCGCCCTCGCGGCGGATCTGAAGACGCGGTATCCGCGGCTGCGGCTGTTCCTGTCGACGACGACGATCGGCGGACAGCAGGTGGCGCGGCGGAGCCTGTCGAACATCGACGCGGTGTTCTACTTTCCGTTCGACTGGACCTTCATCGTGCGCCGCACGCTGCGGCTGGTCCGCCCGCGCGTGTTCATCATGATGGAGACCGAGATCTGGCCGAACCTGCTGCGCGAGTGCCGCAAGCAGGGCGTCAAGACCGTGATGATCAACGGCCGCATCTCGTCACGGTCGTACCCGCGCTACCGCATCGTCCGCCGCTTCTTCCGCCGGGTGCTCGCCGATGTCGATCGCTGCTGCATGCAGAGCGAAGAGTCGGCGCGGCGGATCGTCGAGCTCGGCGCCGATCCCGCGCGGGTCACCGTCAGCGGCAGCCTCAAGTTCGATTCGCTGGAGCTGCCGCCGCCCGGCAGCCACGGCAAACCGCGCGAGCGCGTGTTGCGGTTCTTCCGCCTCTCGCCGAACCGCACCGTGGTCGTCGCCGGCAGCACGATGCGTGGCGAGGAAGCGGCGGTGCTGCGCGCGGTGGCGCGGATCAAGGCGACCATCCCGAGCGCGCTGGCGATTCTCGCGCCGCGCCAGCCCGAGCGCTTCGGCGAAGTCGAGCGGATTGCCCGCGACGCCGGGTTCGTGACGATGCGGCGATCGGAGCTGCCGATCGACGCGGAGCCGCGCGCCGACGTCGTGGTGCTCGACACCATCGGCGAGCTCGCACAGCTCTACCAGGTGGCGACGGCGGTCTTCGTCGGCGGGAGCCTCGCCGATCACGGCGGCCACAACATTCTCGAGCCGGCGATCTTCGGCAAGCCGATCGTGTTCGGCCCGCACATGCACAACTTCCGCGAGATCGCCGACGCGTTCGTCAGCAACGACGCGGCGATTCAGGTGCGATCCGAGCCGGAGCTCGACGAGGCGCTGCTGACGCTGGTCACCGATCCGGTCCGCCGCGCGCGGCTCGGCGCCGCGGCGCGCGCCCTCGTCGAAGCCAACCGCGGCGCGAAGAACAAGACGCTCGAGGTGATTGCCGACCTGCTGCCGCCCGGCGACGGCCACGGCCGCGCGGTGGTCAGGCCGTTCCGCCTGGTGCATTGATCGGGACATTGAGCACGGTGTACGGCGCGGCGGCCGCGTGGCGGAGAGCGTGGTACGCGCGCGAGCCCTCCCGTCAGCGGCGGCTGGATCGACCGGTGATCAGCGTCGGCAACCTGCGGGTCGGCGGCAGCGGCAAGACGCCGATCGTCGAGTACATCGCCCGGCTGCTGGTGTCCGCCGGCGAGCGTCCTGCGATTCTCACGCGCGGCTACGCCCGGCGCCGCGCGTGCGACGGCGTCACGGTCGTGTCCGACGGCTCGCGGATCATGGCCGATCTCGATGCGTCCGGCGACGAGCCGCTGATGCTGGCGCAGGAGTTGTCCGGAGTTCCGGTCCTCGTCGGTGCCGACCGCTACCTGTCCGGACGCCTGGCCGAGCGGCGCCTCGGCGCGACCGTGCATCTCCTCGACGACGGGTTTCAGCACCTGCAGCTGGCGCGGGACGTCGATCTGCTGCTGGTGTCCGAAGAGGATCTCGACGATCGGCCGCTGCCGGCCGGGCGCCTGCGCGAGCAGCTGGCCGCCGCGCGTGCCGCCGACGCGGCGCTGGTGACCGCCGGATATGATTCCGCTGCCGGGCGCATCGCGCGGGCGTGCGGAATCGAGCGCGTCTTCCGGGTGACGCGGGCGATCGGCGCGCCTCGAACTCTTACCGGCGGACGAGACACGATGGTCGTGCCGCCGGCCTCGCGCGTCTTCGTCGTCGCCGCGATCGCGCGGCCGGATCGCTTCGTCGCCGACGTGGCTGCGGCCGGCTGGGAGATTTCCGGCGTGCTCTCGTTCCGCGATCATCACCGCTTCGACGCGCGCGACGTCGCGCGGATCCGCGCGGCCGCCCGCGCGAAGGGGTCCGCGGTGGTGTTGACGACGGAGAAGGATGCGGTCCGGCTGGCAGCGTGCGAGCTCGGCGACCTGCCGATCGCGGCCGTGCCGCTCGCGGTCGGTGTCGAGCCGGCCGATGCGTTCCGGGACTGGCTCCTCGGGCAGATGCGCGCGTGAGACACCGCCTCGAATATCTGGCCGTCCGCGGCGTGATGACGGCAGTCCGATTCATGCCGGGCTGGCTGGTGCGCACCTGCGGCACGGCGCTTGGCATCGCGTTCTACACGCTCGACGGCGGGCACCGGCGAATCGCGCAACGGAATCTCGCGACGGCATTCCCGGCGCGGCCCGCTCGCGAGCGCCGGCGAATCGCGCGTGCAGTGTTCGGTCACTTCGGCCGCCTGCTGTTCGAGCTGCTGCGGTTCGCGACGCTCTCGCCGGCGCGGATACTCGGCAGCGTCGACGTGGAAGGCGAAGAGCGGTTGCGCCTCGCCTACGCGCAGGGCAAGGGCGTGCTCTTCGTCACCGGCCACTTCGGGTACTGGGAGCTGCACGCGATGGCGCACCCGCTGGTGTCGGAGCCGATCGGCGTGCTCGCCCGTGCGCTCGACAACCCGTATCTCAATCGGCTGCTCGAGGAGATCCGTCAGCGCACCGGCAACAAGGTCATCTATCGGCGCGAGACGATCCGGCGGGTGATGCGCACACTGCAGGCGGGCCACGGCGTCGCCGTGCTGATCGACCAGCACATCGTGAGCCGCGACGCGATCTATGTGGACTTCTTCGATCGGCCGGCGGCGACGACCTCCACGGTGGCGGCGCTGGCGCTGCGCACCGGCGCGCCGGTCGTACCGGTGTTCGCGCTGCCGATTGGCAGCGGTCGCTACCGGATCATCTATGAGCATCCCGTCGAGCCGCCGCGTGCCGACTCAACGGACGCGGTGCGCGAGTATACGCAGCGCTGCACCGACGTGCTGGAGATGTACGTGCGGCGGCACCCCGACCTCTGGCTCTGGATGCACCGGCGCTGGCGCGACGAGGCGCAGGCGTCCGAGGACGTGGGCGGATTGTTTCCGTCCGCCGATCAGGAAGCGGTGCAGCTCGACGATCAGTAGCGCAAGGCGAGCTCCACGATCGTGGTACGCTCGGCGGTCACGGTCACCGCGGCCGCAGTTCACGATGCAGCGTCTGGTCATCCTCGCGCCGAACTGGCTCGGCGACGCCGTCATGGCGTTGCCGGCAATCGCCGACGTCCGCCGCGCACTTCCGGAGGCGCATCTTGCGATCGCCGCGCGCGCGGCCGTTGCGCCGCTGTTTCAGCTCGTGCCCGGGGTCGACGACACGATCCTGCTGCGCGCCGGCGCCTCGCTGCGCCGCATCGGCGCCTGGCGATCGATTGGCGCCGAGCTGAGCGGCCGCCGCTTCGACGCAGCGGTCGTGCTGCCGAACTCGATCCACGCGGCACTGGTCGCGTCTCGTGCCAGGATTCCGGAACGCTGGGGCTACGCCAGCGGCATTCGCCGCCGGTGGCTGACACGATCGATTGCGCGGACGGCTCGCGGTCATCAGATCGATGACTACCGCCGGCTGGTCGCGACGCTTGGCTTTGCCAACGGGACGCGCGAGCCGCGCATCACGGTGCCCGAGGCGGCGCGATCGGCTGCCGATCAGCGGCTCGAAGACGCGGGATGGAACCGCAATGCGCCGCTCGTCGCGCTCGCGCCGGGCGCGGCGTACGGCGGGGCGAAGCGTTGGCCGCCCGAACGGTTCGCCGAACTGGCGAGTGCGCTGGCGGGCGATGGGCTCGAGTCCGTCCTCGTCGGCAGCGCCGCCGATGCGGAAACAGCCGGGGAGGTTCGGCGAGCGTTCGAGCGTCGCGTCGGGAGCGACGCGGGACTGCACGATCTCACCGGTCGCACCGATCTGCCGACACTCGCCGGCGTGTTCACCCGCTGCCGCGCGCTCGTCACCAACGACTCGGGCGCAATGCACCTCGCGGCAGCCGCCGGCGTGCCGGTGACCGCCATCTTTGGACCAACCAACGAGCATGCGACGCGGCCGGTCGGCAACGCGCACGAGGTGGTTTCGCATCCGGTCTGGTGCCGCCCGTGCATGCTGCGCGAGTGCCCGATCGATCATCGCTGCATGCACGGCGTCAGCGTCCTTGCCGTGGTGGACGCGGCGCGGCGAACGATACGATGACGATCGACGCGCAGACGACTCGGCCGGCGGTGTTTCTCGATCGCGACGGCACGCTCATCGAGGACGTCGGCTACCTCGACTCGCTGACCCGACTGCTGCTGTTTCCGTGGACCATCGACGCGATCCGGGCCCTGAATCGCGCCGGTTTGCCGCTGGTGGTGGTGACCAACCAGTCGGGCGTCGCGCGGAAATATTTTGCCGAGGCGTTCGTCCAGCAGACGCATCGCGCGCTCGACGAGCGGCTGGCGGTGGGCGGCGCCCGCGTCGACGCGTATTACTATTGTCCGCACCACCCCGACGGCAAGCTGCCGGAGTACGCGGTGGCGTGCGACTGCCGCAAGCCACGGCCCGGTCTCATCGACCGCGCCGCACGCGAACTCAATCTCGATCCGTCGCGCTCGTTCGTCGTCGGCGACGAGTGGGGCGACGTCGCCCTGGCGCGCGCCGTGGGAGCGCGTGCGGTGCTGGTCCGGACCGGCACTGGCGCAACCGCCGAGCAGCGCCCCCGTCCGGACCTGGCTGCCGACGCCGTCGTCGATAATCTTGCCGCTGCGGCAAGCTGGATATTGATGCGATGCTGATCGCGCGTTCCGTCCACCCCTTGCCCGGCGAGGCCGAGCGCAGGGAACGTCTGCTCGCCCTCGTGGACGGGTTCTCCAGCCGCCGCGTCGTGATCGTCGGAGACGTGATCGCCGACGAGTTCATCTACGGCGAAGTCGCGCGCGTGTCGCGCGAGGCGCCGGTGCTGATCCTGAAATACGACGCCACCGAAATGGTGGCCGGCGGCGCAGGAAACGCGGCGAACAACGTCGCGGCGCTCGGCGGCAGCGCGGCCCTGGTCGGCCTGGTCGGCGGCGATGCCGAGGGGCGGCGGTTGCTCGCCAGCTTTCAGCGCGGGGTGAATCGCGCCCACATCGTTCGCGCCCGCGGGTACCGGACGCCGGTGAAGACGCGCATCCTCGCCGGCGGGATCCACGCGGCGCGCCAGCAGGTGGTGCGCATCGATCGCGAGGCCGGGTGGCCGCTCAGTCCCGCGATCAGCGTCGCGCTCGCGAAGAAGATCGCGCCGGCGCTCGACGACTGCGACGCGGTGCTGCTGTCGGATTACGGCTCGGGGCTGATCACGCCGGCGCTCGCCGACTCCGTCCGGAGCATCGTCGCGCGGCGCACGCGCCGGCGGCCGGTGCCGGTGCTGCTCGATTCACGCTACCGGCTCGTGGATTATCGGGGCCTGACGGCGTGCACACCCAACGAATCCGAGGTGGAGCAGGTGCTCGGCATTCAGATCGACGACGATCCCGACGCGCTCGAGCGAGCCGGTCGTCTCCTGCTGCGCCGCACCGGCATGCAGGCGGTGCTGATTACGCGGGGCAGCCGCGGCATGGCGTTGTTTCAGCCGAAACAGCCGACCGTCGTGATTCCGATCTTCGGATCCGATGAAGTGGCGGACGTCACCGGCGCCGGCGACACGGTGATTGCCACGTTCGGCCTCGCGCTCGCGGCCGGCGGTTCGTTTTTCGAAGCGGCGCGGCTCGCGAACTACGCAGGCGGGCTGGTCGTGATGAAGCGCGGGACGGCGACGGTGACCGCCGGCGAGCTGGCCGGTGCGGTGGCGAGCGATCACGACACGTCACCCGAAAACTGGTCGCAGGAAGGACCGCCGCAGGGGCGGCGTTCGAATTGAGAATTTGGAATTCGGAATTCGTGAACGACCGTCTGACGAAATGAGTGCCGGGACTGTGGTGGCTCAGCCCTTCAGGGCGTCCCGCACGGCCGGACCAGGGCCAGGGGCTCGCAGTGATCGTGACTGAATCGGAGCTGATCGATGCGGTCGCGCGCGATCGCGCGGAAGGGATGACGATCGCGTTTGCCAACGGCTGCTTCGATCTGCTTCACGTCGGCCACCTGCGCTATCTGCTGGGTGCAGCCGCCGAAGCCGATCGCCTGGTCGTCGCGGTGAACGACGATCGGTCGGTGACGGCGCTGAAGGGGCCGGGCCGTCCGATCCTTTCGGCGGCCGATCGGGCCGAGCTCGTTGCGGCGCTGCGCGGCGTCGACTACGTCGTCGTGTTCGGCGACGCCACCGTCGAACGGCTGCTGCTGCTGCTCGAGCCCGACGTCCACTGCAAGGGCACCGACTACACGGTGGAGACGGTGCCGGAGCGTGCCGTGGTGGCGAGTTACGGCGGCCGCACGGCCATCGTCGGCGATCCGAAGCTGCACGCGACGCGCGAGCTGCTGAAGAGGATCGCACGATCATGACCCCCTCGCGGGTGCTGATCGTTCGCCTCGGCGCGCTCGGCGACGTCGTGCACGCGATCCCGGTGGCGGCGGCGCTCCGTCGGGCGTTTCCGCAGGCGCGAATCGACTGGCTGGTGAGCGCGAAGCACCGCGAGATTCTCGACCTCGTCCCGGTCATCGATCGCCGGCTGGTCATCAACGACAGAGGCGATCCCGCGGGCGGCACGTCGCTGGCGGGCGCGCTCGGCGAATTGCGACGCGCGAGGTACGACGTCGCGATCGACATGCAGGGCCTGGTCAAGTCGGCGCTGCTGGCGCGGCTGTCCGGCGCACCGCGGGTGATCGGGTTCGCGTCGCGGTACGCGCGTGAGCGCGCGGCGCGGTTGTTCTACACCGACGTCTACGATCCCGGCCGCGGCGGGATTTATCATCCCCACGAAACGCGTCATGTGGTGGACCTGAATCTTGCCGTGCTGACGCTGGTCGGGATCGCGGGCGCGCGCGCGGAGTTTCCGATCGAGCATCCGCCGTCCGCCGTGGCGCGGGCGATCGCCGAGCAGACCGGTGGACGATACGCGCTGCTCAATCCGGGCGCCGCATGGCCGAACAAGCGCTGGCCGCCCGATCGCCTGGCGGCCGTCGCCGTGGATCTGCGAGAGCGGCACGGACTGACGTCGGTCGTGCTGTGGGGACCCGGCGAGGACATGCTCGCCTCGGATGTCGCCGCCGCGGCCGGCGGCGCGGCGGTGCTGCCGCCGACGACAACGATTGCCGACGTGGTGGCGCTCGCCCGCGGCGCGGCGGTGATGGTGTCGGGCGACACCGGCCCGACGCACATCGCGGCTGCCGTCGGCACGCCGATCGTCGGGCTCTACGGTCCGACACGCCCGGCGAGAAACGGTCCGATGTCGCCGCTCGACATCGCTGTCTCGCGCGACTCGATCTGCCAGTGCCATCACCTGCGTCGCTGCCGGCTGGCGCGCATGTGCCTGCTCGACATCGATGCTGCGGAAGTGATCACCGCAGTCGAGCGCCGTCTCGCCGCAGAGCCGAGCCGTGTTTGAACCGTTCGTCGCCGTGCTCGCACGCCTGCGCGTCGCTCTCGGCTGGGTGTTCGGCCTGCTGGTGATCGTCCTCGCCGAGCCGACGCTCCGCACGATCGCCGTGGGGATGTCGATCGCCAGCCTCGGCGAAGCCATCCGCATCTGGGCCGCGGGTCACCTCTACAAGTCGCGCGAGGTCACCTCGTCCGGGCCGTACCGGTTCGTCGGCCACCCGCTGTATCTCGGGTCGAGCATCATGGGCGTCGGGCTCGCGATCGCCTCCAACAGCGTCCTCGTCGCGGTGCTCATCGCGATCTACCTGGTGACGACCATCACCGCGGCGATCAAGAGCGAGGAAGCCTTCCTGCGCCGGCACTTCGGCGAGCAGTACGATCTCTATCGCAGAGGCGTCGCCGAACGGCGCAGGAGCCCCGGCGCGCGCGGGCGGCGGTTCAGCATGCGTCAGGCGATCGCGAACCGCGAGCATCGCGCGGTGCTGGGACTTGCCGTCGCAATCTTGTTGCTCGTGCTGAAGGCGGCGTATAATGGAGCGTTTTGGCGGGCAGCCGGAACCGATGTCGTCAGGCCGGGCGGTTAGCTCAGTGGTAGAGCACCGGCTTTACACGCCGGCTGTCACAGGTTCGAACCCTGTACCGCCCAAACCTCGAATTTTGAAGTAGGAATTTGGAACTTGGAATGCGTGACACGACTTCCAAATTCTTCATTCCAAATTCTTAATTCTCTCAGGGG
>DATFWL010000544.1:0-12092 GCA_035259385.1 Vicinamibacterales bacterium
GGCCGCCGCCGGCAGCCGCCGGCTCTCCGGACGCAGCGCCCACGACGCGATCACGAGCGCGAGGAAGACGAGCGGCGCGACGATGTCGCTCGTGGTGTCGCCGACGGCGGCGTGCGAGATCGCCGCGGCGGTGAGATCGAAGCAGAAGCCCGCGTAGGCCCACTCTTTCACCCGGGGCAGGCCGGGCGCGGTGATGGCGATCGCTCCGAGCAGTTTCCAGACGCCGAGCAGCGTGGCGAAGTACAGCGGGTACCCCAGGTGGTGCACGCCCGCGACGACGTCGGGCGATTGCCGGATGCCGAGCACGCCGCCGATCACGAAGCTCGTCGGGCCAAGCAGCGTAGTAAACCAGAATGCAACGGTCTTGAACGTGTTCTTCGTCATGGTCCAAATCCTCCAGAATGTCGTTCTGCCCTGTCGTCGAACGGCCGCGCCCGGAATCGACACGCCCGCGATCTGCGGCTCAGCCACAGAATGTTTACGCCGGCCGGCTGTCGATCTGGGGCATGCTCAAACGACCATTTGATGGAAGATTGGAGGTCAGATGGCCAAGGCAAAGAGCGCGATCCCGCAGGGGCTCCACAGCGTCACCCCGCACCTGATTCTCGACGACGCCGCAAAGACGATCGACTGGTACAAGCACGCGTTCGGCGCGGAGGAAATCAGCCGGGCGGTCGGACCAGACGGCTCCGTCATGCACGCCGAGATCCGTGTCGGGAACTCGGTCCTCTATCTGAACGACCCGATGGGCGGCGGCAAGACGCCGAAGACGCTCGGAGGGTCGCCAATCGGACTCTGGATCTACACCGAAGACGTCGACGCGCTGTTCAACCGCGCGATCGCCGCAGGCGCGCAGGTCGCGCCGGGCCCGATGGGCCAGCTGCAGGACCAGTTCTGGGGGGATCGCTGCGGCACGGTCATCGATCCGGCCGGCTACAACTGGACGCTCGCGACGCGGAAGGAAGATCTGACGCGCGAGGAGATGGACACACGCGCCGAGGAGTTCATGAAACAGCTCGCGGCCCAGGGCGCGGACCGCTGATCGCTCACGTCGATTGCGCGCGGCCTTCCGGTTCGCAAGAACGAGGAAGCGCCGCGCGCCCACCCGCCTTCGCCCGAACCCTCAGGCGATCCAGCTCTCGAAGAGATCGAAGCCCGTCGCAGCGCTGCCGGTGTTCTTCACGTCGATGTTCACGTGCTTCTTGTCGCCGTTGTAGTTGTCGCGCAGCCACGTGCACTCCACCTTCGTGATCTGCACGGACCCGGAGGCGGTGCCGTGCGGACCGGAGGCGGTCGGTGGAACCGGATAGGCGAAGTATCCCAGCACCGTGCCCCAGGGCGGGTTGTTCCACTGGAAGTTCGTGGTGGCGCCCGCCGCCAGCGAGGCGACACTGCCGATCTTCTTGGTGTTGATGGTGGCCATCAGAAATCCTCGCGTTTCTGTGAAGGGAGCTGTTGGCGAGCCAGGGGGATTGGCTGGAAAAGAGCGGCCACTAATATTGTCGCGCACGAGACGCTTGCCTTCAAGACTGTTTCTTTGCGGGCCGGATCGGTATCATCGCCGGTCCCATGGTGGAGACGCGTGACCTCGTCAAGCGCCTGCTCGACACGCCCGACATCGCCCGGGTGCTGCCCCGCCTGCCACCGGACGTTCTCCATAGGCTGATCGACCGCTGCGGCCTGGAGGCCTGTGCCGAAATTGTCGCCCTGATCACCCCGCGTCAGCTGGAGCGTCTGCTCGACATCGATCTGTGGCGCGCTCCGGCGCCGGGCGCGGACGAGAGGCTCGACGCGGAGCGGTTCGGCCAGTGGGTCGAGATGCTGCTGCAGTTGGATCCGTCAGCGGCCGCTGAGAGACTCGCGGCAATGGATCTCGACCTGGTCGTCGGCGCCCTCGCGGAGCACGTGGCGGTCTTCGACGGCGCCGTGATCACGTCCTTCATGACGCTCGACGGCGAGCAGGCGCCGGGCCGCGCGCTCGACGGCCAGGTCTCGGAGATCGGCGGCTTCTTCGTGCAGGCCAGACGGTCGCCGGCGTGGGACGCGATTCTCGAACTGCTCGTGCG
The DNA here is from genome assembly GCA_035259385.1 of Vicinamibacterales bacterium. Lineage (GTDB taxonomy): Bacteria > Acidobacteriota > Vicinamibacteria > Vicinamibacterales > CAVVIG01 > QHWK01. The sequence continues at coordinate 2,067 of DATFWL010000544.1, forward strand.
CCTTCAGGACGAGCGTCCCGCACTCTTCCATCGCGTGATGCGGGGCTGCATCGGCCTCTCCGACGGCGCACGGGAGGCGGACGGCTTCCACCCCCTGCTCGAGCCGCGCGACCAGCACCGCTCGGATCTGGCCTCGGAGCGTGCGGTGCGGCGCGATGCCCAGGGCTACGTCGCGCCGGCGGAAGCGCGCGCGTTTCTCCAGGCCTCGCGCCGGATCCGGCTCGAAGATGCACAACCGCCAGCCGATCCGATCGTTCGCGCCTGCCTGCGCGCGATCGCGCCGGAACCCGTGCCTGCCGAGGAGGCGCGCGCCGACGAAGGATCTCCGGGCGCCTCAACAACAGCCGCGGCCGACGCCGCGGCGGTGACGTCGGTGTTCGAGATCCTGTCCGGCGCCGGCGTGTTGACGCAGCCCCGGGCGCTCATCGGCGCCGGCGACGCAGACGACTCTCGACTGTCGCTGGTGCGGCAGTTCGGCGACACGCATCTTGCGGCCTCGGAGGAGCTCGCGTTTCTCGCGAATGCGCTGCTGGCCGGTGGCGCGATTCAGGGACGCCCTTTTGCGGCGCAGCAAGCCGCCGACGCGGTGCTCGCGACGTGCAATCTCGGGTTCGAGAACTGGCCGGCCGGCTGGCCTGTGCGCGATCTCGTCGCGGCGTTTCAGGTGGGCTGGGCCGTGCTCGATCGGGACCTGTGCCGGCACGGCGCGGCTGTGTTGATCGACGTGCTGGCGGATCTCGAGTGCAGCGACCGGGACGTGCACTGGGCGCTCCAGACGCTGCGGCGCGACCTGATGCGGCATCTGCGCGACGGCGAACCCTGGCGCGCCCGCGAGGCGCTCGACGCCATCCTGATGCTGGATGCGCCGGCCTGGGCGGTCCTGCGCGCGCTCATCGACGAGTGTCCGACGCTGCACGCCACGCTCGACTCGTCGCGACGCCAGCCCCTGAGAGTGGATCCGGCGGCGTGCACGTTCGTCGCGCGGAACCGCGAGATTGGCGCGGCGCGGGAGTACCTCGCGTCGCTGTCGTCGACGCTGGCGGGATGATGCCCGTGCGGTACATCGCCAAGGTGGTCGAGAAGACGGCGGAGGCGCTCGGAGCGCGCGGGAACACACGGCACGGACGTCGCAGGCGAGACCGCTCAGGGGACGAAATCCGCCGTGTTCAGCGACAACATGCTCCTGCCGATCACACTTCTGGCGGCCTGCACGCTGATTTGGTGGTGGCCCGAGATCCGCCTGGCGCTGCGGCTGCCCGGCCACACCCCGAAGCTGGCGATGGATACCGGCGCGGGCCTGGCGCAGATTGCGCTGCCCTCGTCGTGGCGCCAGACGAGTGCGCTCAACGCCCATGCGGCCCTTCAGGCGGCCGATCGCTTTCACAATCGCTACGTCATGGTCATCAGCGAGTCGCTCGCCGACTTCGACACGACGGTCAATCTTCGGGACTTCTCGCAGCGCGCCGTCCAGCGCATGATGAAGAAGCTCGACGTGGCGAACGTCGACGGCCCGTTCGAGCGCGCCGTGGCGGCGCTCGACGCGGTTCAGTACGAGTTCACCGCCCGCGTGCGCGGCCAGCGGATCACGTACCTCCACACGACCGTGCTCGGCCGTCGCGCCTTTCACCAGGTGATTTGCTGGTCGGCGTCCTCGAGCTTCAACCGTCAGGCCTTCGAGCGCGTGCTGGAGGGCTTTGCCGAGCAGCCCGGCCCGGTCCCCCTGCGGCCGCATCCCGGCGCGACGCTCACGCCGCCCGAGCCGGGATCGCAGTACACGATCCATTGAAGGATCACTTCGGAAGCTCGTTCCGGTCGAGATGCGCGCCCATCTCGCGCAGCGCCTTGTTCAGCCCTGCCTCGCGAACCGCGACGGCACGCTGCACTGCCGCGTACAGCTTCGAGTACAGCGGCGCGCTCTGAAGCAGCTGCGGGTCGGTATATAACGCGTCCAGCGCCGGCATCAGATACCGCGCGGCCTCGCCGGATCCTGGCGTGAGCTGCGCTCTGACGGCGTCGACGCCGGTCGTACCTCGGATGAACGCCTCGGCATCCTGGAGACACCGCCGCGCGCACGTGCTCGCGATCGCGAACGAGTCGACCCACGCGAACGGCTGCGAGCCCTTCGACGACAGCGGAAGCGGCACCATCGTGATCTGATCCAGACCCCGGCACTCCCCTTTCTTGCACGCATTCAGGACTTCGTCCCCCACGTAATACAGACGCTCCGAGTAGCCCGCCAGCGCCCGCCCCTGATCGCGAGCGAACAGCCTGGCGTAGAGGCCCACCCGGTCGTGATAGTCGGCATCACGGCACAGATCGCGGTCGCACAACTGGCGCACCTTCTTCAGATCATCCACGACGGCCTGGTCCCGCGTCGCCACGCTCACGAACGGATCGGCGCCCGCCAGCGTCTTGTACTTGTCGAGCAGCGCGTCCAGATACAGCTCGCCCAGCGTGGACCGCCCCTTGAGGTCGATGAGCAGGCCCCGTCCCGCAGGATGGTTCTCGCCGATCGCCACAGTCAGGTCGTCGAGCGTGGCCGCATGGCTGAGGGGGTCGTCGGGCCTCGAAAACAGGAAATTGGTGCAGACCCAGTGCGGAACGCCGAACCATGACGGCCCGTTCGTCACGGCCTCTTCCGCCACGCGCAGCAGGCGGGCGGTCGAGGCGCGCAAGCCCGCCGGAATCGCCCGGATCTTTCTGCCGTCGATCAGGTCCTGAATGAACACCGAATCGACTTCCAGCACGTCGGCGTCCGTGTTCGTCACGGCGTGCGGCGAGTCCTGGTCGTAGTAGTTGTCCGACAGATCCACGATCTGCAGGTCGACGTCCGGATGGCGTCGCTCGAAGGACTGTTCGACGACCCGGAACAGGCCGACCTTGTCGGGAACGAAAGGGTACAGCACGACGCGCAGCGGACGCCGCGGCGGCGACGAGGACTGAGCGGCGATCGGCCAGACCGCCAGACCGATGATGGCGAGCGCGAGCGGCCTCATCGAACGCATGCCTGGCTCCTTTCTCGTCAGCGCCCTATCATGACAGCCCCGCCGTGCAGCCCTACGAACCAGGTCCGGCCACCGTGGCGCAGGTGCGAAAGGACGGGGAGAACTGGACGCTCGTTCTCGTCAGAGAACTGCGCCACCTGCCCCAAAAATCTGGGAGGCGCTCACCGACCCGGCGCAGACTGCCAGCCCTACTTTCCGATCTCCCCTTTCGGCACCGTGAACGTGACGTCGTAGCTCCACTTCTGGCCGGCGAGGCTCGCGCCGCCGGCCGGAGTCTTGATCCGCGCCTCGATGCCGTTGGGAGTGAAAACCTTCGGGAGGAATTGCGCGTAGAGCGCGGTGCTGACGTAGCCCGTCAGCGCCTTCGAGAACGGCGCCGCGCTCATGACCCGCTGGTCATCGTGAATGACGATGCGGACGCCCTCGAATTTGCCCTTGTCCGACAGCTCGTGGAGCTGATCGACATTCTTCAACACGGCCTTCGGCAGCGCCTGGTCGCTCACGATCATGACGATGTCGACCTCGCCTTTGGCGTCCAGCGGTTCGGAGTACGCATACGCGTATTTCATCGTCGACGTCTTCGAATTGACCTGGAGCGTGCCCGTCGCCGAGCCATTCTGCGCCCGGGGTGTCGCCGAGCCTGCAAGAACGAGGATGCCGATCATCGCGAACGTCCGGCACAGCCGCATACCAGCCTCCTGACGTGAAGCGAGCGCATGCGAGGCGGCGGAGCGGCCGCCGGGCGCCCGTGTCATTCCGCCCGTCAGCATACACACAGAACCCAGAAAGTCGGTGCGATCATGCGATCGCCTTGAGCGCAGGCATCGCCAGTCGACGGAAGAGCGCATCGACTTCATCGACCGACAACTTCGACGGCCCGTCGACCCACCACAAGATGAGCCCGAGCACGCCACCTGCGATGAGTTGAACGACAGCTTCGTGCGGCGTTCCTGCGCTCCTGCTCGGACGCGTCAGTGCCCTGACGTCTTCGCGGACGAGATCGATCAGCATCTTGTGAAAGAGCCGCTGACAACTTCCGATCAGCTCCGGCCGTGTGGGAGATCAGAGATGGGAAACCGGCACTCCTCGGCCGGTAAGCGCAGCGAGCAGTGACGCAGGCCGCACATGGATACAAGACGGGCGGATCGACGTGGCTGTATCTTCCCGTCATGACAAACGGTTTGCCGTTCGACATGTTGATCAGGCGGTTCGACCAACCAGACGAAGTGCGCAAGTTTTCTCACGGGCGTTTCGAAATCGTGCACATCGGCACACTCACCATCGGTCGCGCCACCTACGAGCCAGGCTGGAACTGGTCGGAACACGTCGGGCCCCAGGTGAACGCGACCCGGTGTGTCGTCGAGCACGTCGGCCTGGTGGTGTCGGGCGCCGCAACCGCCGCGTTCGACGATGGCAGGATCGTGACGCTGAGCGCGGGAGATCTCTTCTACATTCCTCCCGTGCCCCATGACAGCTGGGTGGTCGGGAGCGAGTCGTACGTGTCGCTTCATTTCAGTGGCGCGGACACATACGCGGGCGGCCGATCATCGCAACGCCACCGCCGTTAGGTAGGCCCTTCGTGTCTGCGCCTCGACGTCCGGGTACGGTTCGCGCACGATCACGTCTTCGACACGGAAGCCGGCGATCGAGTGCATTCGTCACCACGGCCGGTTGGAAGAACCTGAAATCGAGACACACACGGTGGCCCCACCACTCGTCAAAATGAACGATGTCATCGCCCACATGAAATCCTCGGCCACCAGAGCGTAGCTCTCCTCGACACGCCGCCTTGACTCGGCGCCGTCTTCGGGATGATCGGTCACTCGTCGCCTCGTTGATACGACAGTCGGAACCTCCTAGAGCCAGCGCCTGACCGAACGCCGATATTCCACATATTCGCCGCCGAATCGCTGCTCGAGGAGCCGTTCTTCGTGGCGGATGAAGCCCTCCTGCAGGATGACGAAATACCCCACTGCGACCATCAGAGAGGTCACACTGCCAAGGAGAACCGCCGCGCCCGCAACGAGGAGCACGGCCCCGAGGTACATCGGATTGCGGCTCCAGCGGTACAGCCCGTGACGAACCAGTGCGCGCGATTCGGTGAACGGCGTGATCGGAGTGGCCGCGGCCTGGAACGCGCGCCGCGACCACACGATCATGGCAATGCCGGCTGCCATGGCGGCGACACCTGCATAGGAGATCGGACGCGGTACCAGCGTGGCCAGCGGCACCGTCACGTGCAGCAGCAGCATCGCGACCATCGCGACGAGCGCGATCCTCGGCGGCATCATGGATGAGATTTGCGTCATTTGTGAATCTCCGTCTACCGGTCCATCATCCATGTTGAAGTGCGCTTCAAGTCAAGAGGTGAAGATGTCGAGGCAAGCCGCGCTTGGAATCGGTGAGTTGGGCCGGCGAACGGGCCTGGCGACCTCAGCGCTGCGGTACTACGAGCGCGTCGGACTGCTGGTGCCGGATGGGCGGGCTCACGGACGACGGTTCTACGGCCCCGCCAGCGCCGAGCGCATAGCGTTGATCCGGCTCTGCCAGGACGCCGGTTTCACGCTGGCGGAGGTTCGTGCGTTGGTCGCGACGGGAAGTCGGCGACACCCGTCGTGGACGCGCTTGATGGAAGCCAAACTCGTGGAACTCGAGGAGTCGATCGTCCGAACGAAGCGCGCGAAGGCGCTGATCGAGCACGCGCTCGCGTGCCGGCACCGCGAGCTTTCGATGTGTCCCAATTTCCGCGCTGCGCTCCACGCACGCCTCGGCCCCCGGCGCGCCCGTACAACAGAAAAGGCCGGGGCCATCCGACCGTTGGCGCCGAGGTGAGACCGCGACTCGATCAGTTTATGATCCGTGGGATGGGAAGCGCCGAGCGCGTGCGCTGGGCCCGCGGGAGCGAGGGCATCGAGCTGCTGGAAGCCGCGTTCGACACGTTCACGTATGACCGCCACACGCACGACACCTACGCCATCGGCGTGACGCTGCATGGCGTGCAGCGATTCTCGTGTCGCAATGCGACCCACGACAGCACGCCCGGCCACGTCATGGTTATCAATCCGGGCGAGGCCCATGACGGGCGATCAGGCACGGCGGGCGGCTACATGTATCGGATGTTCTATGTTCGTCCCGACATCCTCGGCGCTGCCCTCGAAGACGTCGCACGTCGGCCGTCCGATGTCGGCGCCCGGTGTCCCGTCTTTCCGGACCGCGATCTGTTCTGCCAGTTGGATCTCGCCTGGAGGACGATGGCGACTGCCCCCGCGTCGCTGGCGGCGGACGAATTGCTGCATCGAAGTCTTGGGCTGCTTGGCGCCCGGGTTGTTCAACCAGCGCGCCGCGCGTCTGCGACTGGCGACGATCGCGTGTTGCGTTGCGTTCGAGACTACCTCCAGGATCACGTCGAGCAGGATGTCACGCTGCACGAACTGTCGGCCGTCGCCGGGATGAGTCGCTTTCAGCTGACGCGCCGGTTTCAGGACGCGTACGGCCTTCCCCTCCACGCCTACCATCTGCACGCTCGTCTCGAGGAAGGAAGGCGGCGTCTCGCATCGGGCCAGACGATCGCGGCCGTGTCGGCCGATCTCGGATTCGTCGATCAAAGTCACTTTCATCGCCGGTTCAAGGGCTCATTCGGCATGACGCCGGGCGCGTGGCGTGCTGCGCACGGACACAGGACGAGACGGGGCTCGTCGAGCCTCTCGAAATGATGTGACGGTCCCCTCAGTCGCGCCGCACAGCGATACAAGACAACCACAGCTCGACATCGCAGCATCAGGATCACCCATCGAACGGTGCGAGGTAACGACAATGGCCAGAACGAAACCGTCCATGACTCTTCCACACGTCGTCTCCGAACGTCGGTGGCAGGCCGCTCGAAAGACGTTGCTTGCCAAAGAGAAGGCGCTCACCCGGAAGCACGACGCGCTCGCGGCCGAGCGTCGCCGGATGCCGATCGTGAAGATCGACAAGGCCTACGCGTTCGAAGGGCCGGAGGGGAAAGCCTCACTGCTCGATCTGTTTGAAGGGCGGCGCCAGCTGATCCTCTACCACTTCATGTTCGCCCCGGGCGTGGAAGGCTGGCCGGACGCGGGTTGTTCCGGCTGCTCGTTCTTCGTCGATCAGATCGCCAATCTCGCGCATCTGCACGCGCGCGACACGTCGTTCGTCCTCGTATCGCGCGCGCCGTTCGCGAACATCGTGCGCTACCGGCAGCGCATGGGCTGGACCGTCCCGTGGTTCTCCTCGGCTCACAGCGATTTCAACAGCGACTTCGGCCTGTCGCGAAAAGGAGGCGAGACCTTCGGCCTGAGCGCGTTCTTCCGTGAGGGCGATGCCGTCTATCGCACCTATCACACGAACGGCCGCGGTGTGGAGATGCTCGGCGGCGCATGGTCGTTCCTCGACCTCACCGTGCTCGGCCGTCAGGAGACCTGGGAAGACTCGCCGAAAGGGTGGCCGCAGACGCCGCCGTATGAGTGGTGGCGCCGGCATGACGAGTACGGCACATAGCGATCCTCGGAGGACCAAGTCGGCGATCAAGAAACTCGTCTGAACAGCCCCGGGTACGTCACCACCAGCCCGTCTGCGTCGATTTCGACGTCTCGCACGAAGTCGGAATCCAATGACTCGTAGCGGTACAGTCGGCCCCGTTTCAGGCACGTATAGCGCTGCGGATCGATCGTCACGGAGAGATCCGGGAGACGTACATAGACCGCCCGGATGTCGGCGGTGTGACCTTGGGCCAGATCGAGACGCCGAATCGCGAGCGTGTTCGTGAACGGCGTGACGGACAGGTCGACGTCAACCGCCCCGTCGAGATGGGACATCGATGCCCCGCTCCCATCGCGCCAATGACCTCCGCCGTCGCCGGTAAGATCGATACGTCGGTCGACGCCCACCATCCTGGCGTGAGTCACTCGGACCTGCCACATCACGTCGCACTCGATGCGATAGATGGCCGCGAAACGACTGCCCTCTGCGGTCGCCAGCACCACACCTTCCGCCACGATACGGTCTGGTCGCATGTTGAGGACAAGATGCTGAATGCCGTCACCAGACCAGTCCTGCCAGCGCGCCACGATCGTCGTATTCATGCTCAGACGCGCTGTTCAGCGGTGGCTGACGTCGGCGCTGAGGATCGGCTTGACGTCGATGATCGGCGTCCCGTCGACTGCTTCGAGGTTGCGCACTCGGACCCGCGGTCCCTCAATGGAGGTGATCTCCACGCGGTGCAGTCCGATCGGATTCGGACGGTCGGGAGAGCGCGTGCTGAAGACACCCTCCAGCGGCCGAGAGGTGTCTCCGCGCGGGTGCACACTCAAGACGTCGCGACGTGCCCGGTGAAGCCAGGTTATGACGAAGACGTCGTCGGCAGGACGAAGATTCTGGAGCCCCTCCATCACCTCAGGCTCGAAGATCAACCAAGCCGCCGGGGCGCCTTCGTCGGCCTGCCGGGGCGCCGACTCGACGTCGGTCAGTGCCGACTCGACACGACCAATCACCTTGACTTCAATCCTCGGCACGATCTCCTCCCGACCTCTTGTCCGTGGATCCAATCGTATTGGACGCGACGGAACTGGATTCATGACAGCTCACCGTAACCATCGACGATGTGTCGAGTAAGGCTGGCTGCCCAGCATGCATCACACCACATATTGAAACCCGCGTGTTCGTGCTCCCTCCCGCGACGTGGGCCGCGCGGATTGGCGGCGAACTGACGCTCGTTCCGCCGCAAACGGGACGCGGCGATCTGGTAACCGTGAGGTCGACCGCCGTACAGACGAGCGGCCGGCATCCGTCGCCGGCCGCAGGAAGTCCCGCCCGCGCGCAGAGCGCGACATCAGTTCAGGGTAACCTCTCGGTCGAGCTGCGCCTGAATTCGCGCCATTCCGCCTTCAGCATACAAGCAGCACACAGAATTTTGCAGCGGCTTCTCCCGTCACTGGGGCATCTTGGCCCGCCATGGCTGAAAGCCAAGTACGGCGGGCCACCCGAACCTCGTTCCGATCACTCGCGGTTCTCGCTGACCAGGTCAGCAACGGTACGCTTCCCGCGCACGCGAGCAACCGGCTTCGCCCGGCCCAATCGTCGGCCACTCCATCGAGTTCGACTGGCGTTCTTCGGCGACCCCAGTCGTATCGCTTCGTGGAGATCCCAGTCCGCCTGCAGCCGCATCCACAGCTGCGGAGATGTTTTGAGTAACCGCGCGAGTCGAAGCGCGGTGTCCGCAGTGATGCCCCGCTTACCAAGGACGATCTCGTTTAGACGGTTGAGCGAGATGCCGAGCCGCTTGGCCGCCTCGAGTTGACCCACGCCGAGCGGCTTCAAGTATTCCGCGAGGAGGATCTCGCCTGGCGGAATGGCTGGTCCCAGCCACTCCGGATCCCTAGTGATAGTCTTCGACGCGGACTTCATACGCATGCCCGTGCTCCCACCGAAAAGTGATCCTGTATTGCTCGTTCACACGAATGCCGTGCCGTCCCGCCTGGTCGCCCTTGAGCAATTCGAGCCGATTCCCCGCCGGCACTACCAGATCCTCCAACCGACCGGCTGCATCGAGCACCTTCAGCTTCCGCCGGACGACCCGCCACAACTGGCGCGGAATGCGCCGCGCCGCGCGTGTGTTCCGCTCGCGAAACAGATCGGCCGATGTCTCGTCGGCAAACGACTGAATCACACGTGACTACATACTACACGAGTATCGTGTAATCCGCAAAAGCCGTTCTGTCGGGCCATGACACATGCTGCCCCTCCATGCCGAGCGGAAGACATCCCGCGCTGTTGAACAAGAGCGAAATCATCGGCAGTGGCCGCGAACTCGACCAGCGGATGGCGCGGTGGCAGCGTGATGGCCGTACAGAGCAATGGCCGGCACCGGCCGGCCATTCCGATCCGAATCGACTCCGCCGGGCGACGCCTACTCTGACGGCTTGGCAGCCGACAGAATGCTGTCGAGTTGCGCCTGAATCTGCGCGATGCGCTGAAACTGGACGTGCAGATCTTTCAAAGCACTGTC
>DATFWL010000545.1:0-50575 GCA_035259385.1 Vicinamibacterales bacterium
AATTAGCTCGCTCGCGGGTGGCCGCGAACGGGGCCGCCCCGCCGGGCGCGGAGCCGTGGGCCGTGACCAGTGCTTTTCTGGCGAGCACCCGGTGGGGCTGTTCGCGGACAGGACCCGCCTTGAGCTAATTTTGCGACGCACCCTTAATTCTTACTTCTCAATTCTTCATTGCAGGCGCGCGTAGAGTGCGGCGCGCTGCGAACTACGCAGCGAAGCTGTCGCGGACGCTGCGGAGCACGTCCGGCAGCGCCTGGAGGAACTCGCGCACTTCCGGCAGGTAGCGGAACGCCACCCAGATCGTCACCACCACGACGCCGGCCGATACGAGGCCGTCGAGCACTGCGACCGGGCTGCCGTACGGCCCTGCGGTGAGCCGGTACAACCAGCGCCGCGTGGCGTGCAGCGGCCACGACACCGCCTGATAGACGATCGTCACGACGAGCAGGGCGACCCAGAGCGGCAGTTCTTCCGGCAGCGGTCGCCCGAGCAGCTCCTGTCGCGTCACCAGGGAGAACAGCACCGCCACCCACGCCCAGAACAGCCCCACTCCGAGCAGCGTCAGCAGCGGCAGCGTCAGCCCTGCGATCACGCGCGCTGGGTAGCTCGATGGGACCGTCGCCGGAACGGCGTTCCATCGCGCCCGGCGCGCCATCCGCCGGCGCCTCTTCCATTCACGCCGCTCGCGCTTCCACGCGTGCGTCGAATCGGCGGCGCCGGCGTACTTCGCGTACTCGCGCTTTGCCCGCTCGATCAGATCGCGCGCGCTGAAGCGCTCGCCGTAGGCGGCCGCGCGCTCTTCCGCCGTGTTCGCCTGCGGCAGGACGATCGCGAGCAAGAAGTAGGCGAGCGCGAACACGCCTTGCGTCACCAGCAGCAGCACCACGAACACGACGCGGACGATCGTCGGATCGATGCCGGCGTAGGCGCCGATGCCGTTGCAGATCCCCGCGATCATCGCGCCGTCGGGAATGCGGTACAGCCGCCGCGGCGCCGACGGCTTCTTCGGCGAACCGGCGTCGCCGGCGTCCACCGGACCCATCTCCTGGAGGATCTGGTCCACCTCCGCAGCGGAGACGACGGTCTTGTGCGGACCGAGGTAGCGCTGGCACTTCTCGGCGATCGCCTGCTCGAGATCGCCGACGATCTCGACGCGGTCGGGGTTTTCGCGCAGCTGCCGGTGCGCGCTGTCGAGATAGGTGATCAGCGCGTCGTAGCCGGCCTCGTCGACCTGGTACGCATTCCCGTTCAGATTGATCGAGATGACTTTCTGCATGTCACGTCACAGCTGGTTGACCGTCGCGTTGATCGCTCTCCAGTATTCGTTCAGCTCGGCGAGCTGGACCCGGCCCTTGGCGGTGAGCTCGTAGTACTTGCGCGGCGGCCCCGCGTCGGACTCCTGCCACTCGTAGTCGACGAGGCCCTCGCGGCGCAGCTTGCTGAGCAGCGGATAGAGCGTCCCTTCCTGCGTCGAGAACTCGGTGGAGCGCAGGCGTTTCAGCATGTCGGCGACGTACACCTTGTCGCTGGCGATGATCCGCAGGATCAGGAATTCCAGGAGGCCTTTCCGGATTGCAGTGAACTTCTCGCTGACACTCATCCGTCTCTGATGAAGCTACCTTGTTAACGCAAGGTAGTCAACCGCCCCGACCCCGCCCGACCTGCCTGACCCGCCCGGCCGGCCCGACCGACCGGCCTCCCCGCCTGCCGATGCGCGCGCCTCGATTTGCGATCGCGTTCCGCGCGGTGTATAGCTCTCGGCTATGACCACTCGCCCCCGAATGCTCATCGCGATTGCGCTGATCGCCAGCGCGTTCTCCGCTCGCGCGGCCGCGGCGCCCTGCACGACGACGAAAGCCGAATGCACCGAGTGGATCGTTCACGTGGACGGCCCCTCCCGGTCGCTCGTCTACCGCACGTATCCGCTCGAGGCGCCGAATGCGGCCATCACCCGCGCGCTCGTCATGGTCCACGGCGCCGGTCGCGACGCCGACAACTACTTCCGCACCGCAATCGCCGCTGCCTTTCTCGCCGGCGCGCTCGACGACACCATCGTCGTGTCGCCCCGCTTCGCGTCGAAGGGCGGTGGATGCAACGACATGCTTGCGCAGGACGAAGTGAGCTGGCCGTGCAACGGCGACAGCTGGCGCTCCGGAGGCGCGGCCGACAAGGACGGCAAGCTGACGTCGTATGACTTCGCCGACGCGATTCTGAAGAAGTTCGCGAACAAGCGGAACTTCCCGAACCTGAAGGCGATTGTGGTCGCCGGGCATTCAGCCGGCGGACAGTTCGTCAACCGCTACGAGATGGCGAACCAGGTCCACGACGCGCTCGGGATCCCGATCACCTACGTCGTCGCCAACCCGTCGAGCTATGCCTATCTCGATCCGACGCGTCCGTCAGCGGCCGCGAGCGGCGCGACGGAGTTCCGCCCGTTCGGCGACGGCCGCAACTGCACGACCTACGACAAGTGGCCGTACGGCCTGCAGGGCCGCACCGGCTACGCTTCGCGAACGACGGATGACGTGCTGAAGAAGCAGCTTGTCGCGCGGCCGACCACGTATCTGGTCGGCGAGCTCGACACGCTTCCGCTGGCCGGTTTCGATTCGTCGTGTCCTGCGATGGCGCAGGGCGCCAACCGAAACCTCCGCGGCCAGGCGTGGGGCAAGTACGTCAACGAGAAGCTCGGCGCGCACCACATGACCACGGTTGTCCCGCTGTGCGGGCACAACGCGCGTTGCATGTTCACGGCCGATCCGGTGTTGGCGCTGCTATTTCCAAAGCCGTAGCGCGCAAGAGAATATGGTGACCGCGCTCGCGTGTCGACCGTCGGGGCAGATCGAGGCGGCGCATTCGATCTCCTCCGTCAGACGGCCGCGAGCTTGCTGACGGCCGCAACGGGCGTCACGACACGGCGCCCGAGCTTGGGGCGTGTCGAGCCCGTCAACCGGCATTCTTGTGCAAGGCGGTCGCCTGCATGTGAAGCGTTGGCTCAGACTGCGCAGCTCGGCCGTCAACTGGTTTGGCTCAACTCTTGAAGCACGATCGCCCCATGTCTGTGAAGACGATTCGGGTGGCCGCCGTGGCGGACCTGCACTGCACGAAAACGTCTCAGGGTGTCTTCCAACCGCTGTTCTCGCGCATCACCGAGTCGGCGGACGTCGCGCTGTTCGCCGGCGACCTCACAGACTATGGATTGCCCGACGAGGCTGCCGTGCTCGCGAAAGAACTTGCGGCGCTTCGGGTGCCGGCAGCAGCCGTGCTGGGCAATCACGATCTCGAATCGGGCAAATCGGCTGAGGTCGCGCAGATCCTTTGCGACACCGGCATCAAGATCCTCAACGGCGACGCCTGCGAGCTGGCCGGCATCGGCATCGCCGGCGTCAAGGGGTTCGGCGGCGGATTTGGCCGCCATGCGCTGGCGCCGTGGGGCGAGGGCATCATCAAGCAGTTCGTGCGCGAGGCGGTCGACGAGGCGCTGAAGCTCGAAGCGGCGCTGGCGCGGCTGCGCACGAAGCACCTGATTGCGCTGCTGCATTACGCGCCGATTCAGGCCACGGTGGACGGCGAGCCTCTGGAGATCTACCCGTTTCTCGGATCGAGCCGCCTCGAGGAGCCGATCGGCCGCTACCCGGTGTCGGCGGTCTTTCACGGCCACGCTCATCGCGGCCAGCTCGAGGGCGCCACCAAAGGCGGCGTGCAGGTCTACAACGTCTCGATGCCGCTGCTCGCACGCTCGTTCGCCGATCGTCCGCCGTTCCGGATCGTGGAACTGTCGGTCGACCCGGCCGAAGCGCAGCCAACGTCAGTGCTCGCGCGCAGCCGCCGCGCGACCGACGCGATCGCGTCCTGAGGAACTCTCATGGAAACATCGACAGCTCGGGCAATTCACGACCCGGCCGCCGAGTTCTACATCGACGCCGTGCGGAAGCTGCAGGAGACCGGCATCCCGTTTCTCGTCGGCGGCGCGTTCGCGTTCGCGCACTATTCACGAGTGCCGCGCGACACCAAGGACATCGACGTGTTCGTGAAGCCGGAGGACTGCCCGCGCGTCCTCGAGGCGTTCGCCCGGCTCGGCTACGAGACCGAGGTCCCGTTTCCGCACTGGCTCGGGAAGATCCACCTTGGCGGCTACTTCATGGACGTGATCTTCAACTCGGGCAACGGCGTCGCCCGCGTCGACGATCTCTGGTTCGACCACGCGCCGCGGACCAACGTCCTCGGCCTGATCGTGCGGCTGTCGCCGGCCGAGGAGATGATCTGGTCGAAGGCGTTCATCCAGGAGCGCGAGCGGTTCGACGGCGCCGACATCCATCACGTGCTGCGCGAAGTGGGACCGTCGCTCGACTGGCCGCGGCTGCTGATGCGGTTCGGCGACTACTGGCGCGTCCTGCTCAGTCAGCTGATCATGTTCGGCTTCGTCTATCCGGACAAGCGGCAGAACGTCCCGGGGTGGGTGATGGATGAACTGCTGCGGCGTATGAGCGTCAGCCGCCCGAACCTGCAGAACGACGTCTGCTATGGCACGCTGCTGTCGCGCGAGCAGTACCTACACGACCTGCACCACTGGAAGTACCGCGATGCCCGCGAGCAGCCGGACGGACCGATGACGCGCAAGCAGATTGAGATCTGGACCGGCGCGATCCGGAAGAATTGACGGCACGGTCAATTCACGTTCCTGGCCGCGCGCATCGAAATGCGCTTCGGATCCTTCAGCCGCGCCCGCGGGTGCGGCTGCCGCGATCGACGTGCACGTCGGCCCGGACCGCGCGCCGCAGCGCCCCAGCGAGCCTGCGATATGCGGCGCCACTCTTCACAATCCCCACTCCAGGGTCGCCCGCGCCTCGCGCCATCTCCGCAGCCCCCAGGCCGCCGCGGCGAGACCGGCGGCGATCGTCGCCAGCGCTGGAAGCCGCTCGTTGACCCATGTCTGCGGGCTCGAACTGATCGTCCGATTGCCGAACCGTCCGTGTGGTCCGTGGTCGCCGGGCAGCGGACGCCAGAGGTTGTTCGGCTGATCGGGATCGGCCGGTTCGTCGGTCTGCTGCGAGTCGTAGCCGGTGCGCGCAAGGTAGCGGTCGCCGAGCGGCGCGGCGATCCGGTTGGCCCAGATCACGGCGGAGGTCACCGCGCCGACGCCGAGCTCGCGCCGCCGATGCGATGCCGCCCAGACGATTGCCGCCGCGGCGATCTCGGGCGAGTAGATCGGCGGCACGGGCTGCGGTCGCCGCGGCAGCCGGCTCTTCACCCAGTCGAACTGCGGCGTGTTCATCGCCGGCGGATGCACCATCGTGACATGCACGCCGCTGCCGTCGTGCAGCAGCTCGCAGCGGAGCGACTCGGTGAACCCTTGAATCGCGTGCTTGGCACCGCAGTAGGCCGCCTGCAGCGGGATGCCGCGATAGGCGAGCGCCGATCCGACCTGCACGATCGCGCCGCGATCGCGCGGCAGCATCCGCCGCAGCGCGGCCAGCGTGCCGTAGACGACGCCGTGATAGGTGACGTCGGTGACGCGGCGGACCTCGTCGGGCTCGAGCGCGTCGACCGGCGAGAACACCGCGACCATCGCGTTGTTCACCCAGACGTCGATCGGGCCCAGCTCGCGCTCGACGCGGTCGGCCGCCGCCTCGACGGCGGCTGCATCGGCCACGTCGGCCGGCAGCACGAGCGCGCGCCCGCCTGCGGCCTCGACTTCCTGCCGCGCGCCCTCGAGTCCGTCGAGGCCCCGCGCGATCAGCCCGACGTGCGCTCCTCGCTTCGCGAACGCGCGGACTGCTGCGCGACCTACGCCGGCTGAGGCGCCGGTGATGACGACGACTGATCGGTCCATACCGTGAATCTCTCCAGAGCGTCCTCGACGAGAAGGCCGGATGCTGTCCGGGACATGCGACCGGCGCGTGCAAGCGGTACGCCGGGCAAGCGCACGCGCCGCGATCGCATGCACTCCTTTTACTGTTGGCGCTCGAGAATCCAGGCGACTGTGCCGACGAGCTTTTCCCACAGCGGGCGGCGCCGCCATTCGTCGAGGTGGACTTCGCGCGAGCGCGCCATGTCGGCGCTCAGGTCGCAGCCAATGCGGCGCGCGATCCCTGCATTGCGGAAGGCGACGTTCACCTCGTCGTTGTGCTCGAACGAACGGTTGTCGAGATTCGTCGTCCCGATGATCGCCCACAGATCGTCGACGAGCAGCGCCTTGACATGCGTCATCCCCGGTTCGTATTCGAAGATGCGGACGCCGGCGTCCAGCAGCTGCCCGTACATCCGGCGGCTCGCGAGGCGGACCCACTTCTGATCGGTATGCGGCCCCGGCACGATCACGCTCATCTGCACGCCCCGGCGGACGGTGCGGCGGATCGCCCGGCGAAACGCCTTGTCGGGCAGCAGGTACGGCGTCGCCACGACAATCGTGTCGTGCGCGCATTCGATGAGCGTCTGGAAGAGCGCGCGCGACGCGGTCGCGCGGTCCGCCGGCGAGCTCTTGATCGCGAATGCCGCAACGTCGCCCGCCTGCCGGCGCGGCTTGTAGGTCTCCGGGCCGGTCAGGATCTCGCCGCAGCACTCGAGCCAGTTCTCGGCGACGATGCCGGCGATGTCGGATACCACCGGCCCCTCGATGCGCGCCATCATGTCGCGCCACCTTGCCCGGCCGTGCAGCGGCTTCGCCCACCAGTCCGCGACCCCGGCGCCGCCGACGAACGCGATCGCGCCGTCGACGACGAGCAGCTCGCGGTGGGTGCGGTTGTTCAGCCGCGAGAAGCGATACCACATGAACCGCTGATACGCGGCCACACGCGCGCCCGCCTCGCGCAGCGGCTCGCGCAGCCGCCTGAACGCGCCGAGGCTGCCGATGGCATCCATCACGACCGAGACGCGGACGCCGGCGCGCGCGCGCTCGCACAGCGCGTCCACGAAGGCCTGGCCGATGTCGCCCTTCTTGAAGATGTAGCACTCCATGTTGATCGTTTCGCGCGCCCTGCTGATCGCGTCGAGCATCGCCGGATAGAAACGATCGCCGTTGGTGAGGATGTCCACCCGGTTGCCGGCCTCGAGGTGCGTCTGGCCGGTGGACTCCAGCACGTGGATGAAGTGGTCGCCGCGCGCGTCGATCTCGGCTTCGATGTGATACGGGATGTGCGGCGTGAACAGCATCGCCACGATCACCCACGTGAGGAACGCGCCCCCGACGATCGTCAGCCAGAGCATGTCCCGCCGGTGATCAACCCGCGTCCACTGGCGCGGTGTCTGCCGGCACGAGGAGCGCAACCGGGAAGCGCGCGAACACGGTCGCGAGCGGAAGCGTGTCGTCGATGTCGAGGCTCTCGCCCGTGAACGCGTCACGGTAGGTCCGGCGCCGCAGCGGCGCCGGCAGCTCGATACGCGTGTCCGTCCAGACGTCGGGGCCGAGCGGCGGCGTGCCGTCGGCGGCGAGCGTCGCGACGAGGCGCGGCACACAGGTGATCGCGCGGCCGCCCCGCGCGAAGGCGAATACACAGTCGCGCCGCGCGCCGGCGGCGGCGAGCGGGGTGTACGCGCCCGCGTCGTAAACGTCGCGCAGGCGGGCACGGGCCGCGAGCCCCCGATTCATCACGTACATCTTCACCCGGCCGTCGGTGCGGTGCGCGAGCAGATCGCGGATCGTCTCCGGCGTCGCGGCGCGGCCGCTGCACGGCTCCATCTCCGACAGACGGCGGCGCCGCGTCTCGTAGTCCACCGGGCGGCGGTTGTCGGGATCGACCAGGTTCAGATCCCAGAGCTCGGAGCCTTGATAGAAGTCGGGCACGCCGGGCGCGGTGACCTTGATCGTCAGCTGGGACAGGCTGTTGTAGATCCCGAGCTGCGCGACGCGCGCCTGAAACGGTTCGAAAGCCCGGAGGAACAGGTTCGTGCGGCCGCGCTCGAGAATCGTCCGCACGAAGTCGTGGACCGCGCGCTCGTACTCGTCGTCCGGGCTGAGCCAGCTCGTGTGCGCCTTCGCTTCGCGCAGCGACTTGGTCGAATACGCAACGATTCGCTCGACGAACTGCCGCTGCGTCTCGGCGTCCTGCTCGAACGGCCAGGCCCCGATCAGCGTCTGATACAGGAAGTACTCTTCGTTCGAGTCCGGCGCGGTCACCCCCTTCACATCCTTCTTGAAGCGACGGTTGAACGCGCGGAATCGGGTGACGGCGTCCTTCCAGTTGCCGGGGATCTCCGACAGCACGTTCAGGCGCGCCCGGACGTCCTCGCCCCGCTTGGTGTCGTGTGTCGACGTCGCCGACAGCGCGTGCGGCCATCGCGTCTGGCGATCGGCCAGCCAGGCGTGGACGGCCGGTGGCTCGAAACCGAACTGCGTCGGATCGGAGCCGACCTCGTTCAGCGAGATCAGCCGGTTGTGAAGGTACAGCGCGGTGTCTTCGATTCCCTTTGCCGCGACCGGACCGGTGAGCTGCTGGAACTTGCCGATGAAGCGGGCGCGCTCCTCCGCCTCCTCCCGAGTCGTCGCCGGCGTCTCCTTGAGCAGCAGCCTCCGGATGAAGTCGAGGACGACGCCGGTCACGCGCGGGGCGCGCCGCTTGGCGCAGCTGATTGAATCGCTGATGTAGCGCCGATCGCGATCGCTGACCGGATCGCTGCCGGTCACGTAGGTTCGATAGACCGGGAAGCAGGCGATCACTTCCTTCAGCGTCGAAATCAGGCTGTAGAGGGTGAAGTCGCGGAAATGGCGGTTGCGCTCGGAGAAGCGATTCAGCTGGTGGCCGAGCGAGTTGATGTCGCCCGACATCGTCTCGTGGAGCACCTGCTTCTTGGCGAGGTAGCTCAGGTCGGCGAACGGGATTCGCTCGCGCGCGAACCGGCGATAGATGTCGTCGAACGCCCGCTCGTTGCGCCCGTCTACGAACAGGCCGTTGACGACGGTTGCGAACTCGTAGCCGGTCGTGCCGCTGACCGGCCAGTCTGGCGCGAGCTGCTCGCCGTTGCCCAGGATCTTCTCGACGACGACGTAGGGGGCGCCGGTGCGCGCCTGCAGGCGCCGCAGGTAGTCGCGCGGATCGAAGAGGCCGTCGACGTGATCGATGCGCAGCCCGGTGACGGCGCCGCTGTCCACGAGCTCGAAGACGAAGCGATGCACTTCGTCGAACACCGCGGGATCTTCCACGCGCAGCGCGGCGAGCTGGTTGACGTCGAAGAACCGGCGATAGTTGATCTCTTCCGATGCGACCCGCCAGTGGGCGAGACGGTACGACTGCACGTTCAGCAGCCGGTCGAGTGCGTCGAAGCTGCGCGGCTGCCCGGCGGTGCCGTTCAGCCGATCGATCGATCGGTCGATCAGGCCGCGAACCTCCGCGCTGGCTTCGGCAAGTTTCCCCAGGCGCCGCTTGACGATCTCCTTCTCGCGGGCGCGGATCGCGATCGCCTCCGCCCCGCGTTCGCTTCTCGCCGGCAAGTTCCGGCTGGCGGTGAGAATGCTGAGAAGTTCGTCGGCGTCGCGTCCGGCATGCGCGGCGTGCCACGCGTCGAGATCGCGTTCGAAGACCATTCCGTACGTATCGGGAGCGATCGGCAGCGTGTCGTCGTAGTAGCAGACGAAAAAGGCGCCGTCGCGACAGGCCAGTTTCAGCTCCTGGCGCTCGAGCGCCTCGCCGTACTGATCCCCGAGAATCGGGATCAGGACCTTGTCGGCGAGCTCGTTTTTCACCGGATGCCATTCGATGTCGAAGAAATGCGCGAACCGCGAGCACGCGCCGTTCTCGAGGACGTCGAGCCACCACGGGTTCGAGGATTTCGCGATGCCCATGTGGTTCGGCACCAGGTCGAGCACGTGGCCCATCCCGCGCGCGTGCATCGCGTCGACCCACGCCGCGTGCTCCGCGGAACTGCCGATCTCAGGGTTCAGCCGGGTCGGGTCGGCCACGTCGTAGCCATGCGGGCTGCCCGGCACCGCCTCGAGGTAGGAGGAGGCATAACAGTCGCTGACGCCAAGGTCATGCAGGTAGTCGACGATCGCGCGGGCGTCGCGAAATGTGAAGCAGCGATTGAATTGCAGACGGTAGGTCGAGAGAGGGATGCGTGTCGGCGCCACCAGGTGAAGAAGTAGCAAGGCAGCCGCCAGCGACGAGCAGACGAGCTGAGGTGGCCGCGCCGCTCAGCTCAGCTGGCAGCATCCTTGCTGTCTCAAGTGGAGGAGCCGGAGAGCGGACACATCAATGATTGCGGCGTGTGTGCGATGGATCGTTCTGGTCGTCGTGATTCTTGCCCCGGCGATCGGTCGGGCGCAGGACCTGCAGATCGATCAGCCGGAGAAACCGTCGAAGACGGCCACGACGACTGCTGAAACACCCGATGCAGCGACACAATTCGCAGAATTGCGGAACGCCGCAATCAGGCTGCCGCTGGCTGCCGGGCTGGCGAGCCTGCTTGCGCTGCGTCCGCGCCGCCGCGGCACGCCATTCCGGCAGACGCCTGTGATTCAGACCCAGATCATTCTAGCGATCGTCGGCGCCGTCGTCATGATGGTGGTCGGCTCGAGCCTGGCGCGCGCGTTCGGCATCGTCGGCGCGGCGGGGTTGGTCCGCTACCGCGCGAAGATCGAGGATCCGAAGGACGCCGGCGTCATGCTGTCGACGCTCGCGGTCGGCCTGGCGTCAGGCGTCGGTTTGTGGATGATTGCCACTTTCGGCACGGCGTTCATCCTGCTCGTCCTGTGGATCGTCGAGTCGTTCGAGCCCAAGGCGAAGCAGTCGTTCACGCTGAAGGTGAAGGCGTCCGATCCCGCGGGCCTGCAACCCAAGCTCGAGCGGGTGCTCAACAGCCACCACGTGAAGTTCGAACTGCGCGGCACGTCGAAAGAAGAGCTGCACTACGAAATCCAGATTCCGATCGATCGCAAGGCCGATCGGATCACCGACACGATCCTCGCGATCGATCCCAAGAACGCGACCGCCGCGGAGCTCGAAGAAAAGAAAGAAAAGAAATGAGGTTCCAGACTGGAAGCTCGTGAGGCGTCAGCGATAGTTCCCGAACTGGAGCGCGACGCCAAAGTCGTGCTCGCGCAACGCCCGCATCGCTTCCTGCAGTTCGTCCTTCGACGGCGACGAGACCCGGACCTGATCCGCCTGGATCGCCGCCTGGACTCTCTTCAGCTTCTTATCCTTGATGTACTTCACGATTTCGCGCGCCGCTTCGATCGGGATGCCCTGCTGGATCTCGATCACGCGACGGACGGCGCCACCCGCCGCCGGCTCGGACGGCGGCACCTTGAAATTCTTCACCGGCACGCCGCGGCGGACGAGCCGCGTCTGCACGATTTCCCACAACGCGTTCATCTTCATCTCGTCGTCCGCGGTGAGCGTCAGCTTCTTGTCGACGGCGCTCAGATCGATCTCCGCCTGTGCGTCCTTGAAGTCGTAGCGCTGGCCGACTTCCTTGCGCGCCTGATTGAGCGCGTTGTCGACCTCCTGAAAGTCGATCGTCGAGGTGATGTCGAAGGACGAGGCAGACGGCATGGCGGATATCTTACTTGTCCTTCGCGGCCGTCTTGCGGCCGCCCAGCTTGAAGGAATGACGCGCGCGCGCCTCTTCGACCGAGTGCGACTCGGTGACGTCGCCGGCGGTACGCGCGAGCGTGGCCAGCTCGCTGAAGTACCGGTGCAGCGCCGCCAGGTCCTGCTCGGTCAGCGACTCGACGTCGATCAGCCGGTTGCTCGCACCCTGCACCGCAGCGACGAGCTCGTTCAGCTTCAGGTGAATCGCCAGCGAGTCCTTGTTCTGCGAACGCTGGATCAGGAACACCATCAGGAACGTGATGATCGTGGTCCCGGTGTTGATCACCAGCTGCCAGGTGTCGGAGTAGTGGAAGACCGGACCGACCACCGCCCAGACGAGGATGAGCAGGAGGGCGGCCGCGAACGCCGGCGTGCTGCCGGTCCAGCGGGTGACCGCGGTGGAGAACGCCTCGAGTCGCTCGCCGAACGACAATGACTTGCGGTGGGCCATGCGTAGAATGATAGCGTGGCGGATCGGCCGCGCATCGGCGTCTCGGCGTGCCTCGTCGGCCAACGCGTCCGCTACGACGGCGGCGACAAGCGCGACGCGTGGCTCGTCGACGTCCTCGGACCTCAGGTGGAATGGGTGACGGTCTGTCCCGAAGTCGAAGCGGGTCTCGGAACGCCGCGCGAGCCGATGAATCTCGGACGCGACGCCACCGGCCGGATCGTGCTGATCACGGATCGCGTCCGCGACGATCTGACGGCGGCGATGATCGACTTTTCAGCCGAGCGCGTGGCCGAGCTCGCCGCGGCGGATCTCGACGGCTACGTGCTGAAGGCCGGCTCGCCGAGCTGCGGTCTCGACGTTCCGGTGCAGGGCGGCGGGCCCCAGCGCGGCCGCGGCCTGTTTGCGGCGGCGCTGACCGCCGCCGTTCCGAATCTTCCGGTCGCCGACGAACGTGAGCTCGCCGAGCCGGCGGCACGCGACCGGTTCGTCGCACGTGTCCACGCGCATCATCGCCGGCGCACGATGGCGCAACGATGAGCGAGGCTCAGCAGCCGGTTGACGTGGTGCGTGTGCGCGCCGGAGCGAGGACGGCCGATCGCGACCGCGCCGCAACCGAGGAGCCGCTGGAGATCCGGCTGCACGATCGGCCGTTCGCGGTGATCATGCGGACGCCAGGCGCCGACCGCGAGCTCGCCGCCGGCTTCCTGCTGGCGGAGCGCGTCCTGCACAGCGCCGACGATCTCGGCACGATTGCGCATTGCGCCGACGGCGAGAACATCGTCAACGTCACGCTGACGGCGGCGCCGGCGACGCACCTCGATCGCCTGCTGGGCGATCGCCGCCAGGTGATGACGAGCTCCGCGTGCGGGTTGTGCGGACGCCGGACGATTGAGTCGCTCGCGGCGGATGCGGCGCCAATTGCCGCGCGGTGGACGGTCGCGGCGGACGCCATTGCCGCGCTACCGGCCGCGCTCCGGGCCCGGCAGGCGATCTTCGACGACACCGGCGGGCTGCACGCGGCGGGACTGTTCGCGCGCGATGGCCGGCTCCTCGACGTCGCGGAGGACGTCGGCCGCCACAACGCCGTCGACAAGATCGTCGGCCGGATGTTGATGCGCGACGCGCTGCCGCTGTCGGACTACATGCTCTGCGTGAGCGGCCGCACGTCGTTCGAGATCGTGCAGAAGGCGGTCTTTGCCGGCCTGCCGGTCGTGGCGGCAGTGTCGGCGCCGTCCACGTTGGCCATCGAGCTGGCGCAGACCCTCGGCGTCACGCTGATCGGGTTCGTGCGCGGCGACGCCTTCAACATCTACGCGCACCCGGAGCGGATCGGGCCGTAACCTCGCGTCTCCTTGACCACCATGTTCGGGCTCGGACGACAGAAGCCGCATCACTACCGCGAGATGGTGAAGATCGCGTGGGAGAACCGCGATCAGCTGCCGTTCGCGTGGCGCATTCTCAACGACGGCGTGTGCGACGGATGCGCGCTCGGCACCTCAGGCCTGTCCGACTGGACGCTCGAGGGAACGCACCTGTGCATGGTGCGGCTGGAGCTGATGCGGTTGAACACCGCGCCGGCGCTCGATCCACGCGCGCTCAGCGACGTCAAGTCGTTGGCGGCGCTGTCGTCGCAGCAGCTGCGCGCGCTCGGGCGCCTGCCGGAGCCGATGATCCGGACGCGTGGCGAACCGGGCTTCCTGGTCGCGACCTGGGACGAGGCGACCGTCCGCATCGCGCGCGAGCTGCGTACGGTGAATCCGGCGCGCGCGGCCTTCTACCTGACGTCGCGCGGGATCACCAACGAGGTGTACTACGCGGCACAGAAAGCGGCGCGGTTTCTCGGCACCAACCACGTCGACAACTCGGCACGGCTGTGTCATGCCGCCTCGACTGCCGGCATGAAGGCCACGCTCGGCTACGGCGCCTCGACGTGCAGCTACGTCGACTGGCTGCGCGCCGACCTGATCGTGCTGTTCGGATCCAACGTCGCGAACAACCAGCCGGTGACGACCAAGTATCTCCACCACGCGAAGCAGAACGGCGCGCAGATCGCGGTGGTCAACACCTTTCGCGAGCCGGGGCTGGAACGATATTGGATTCCCTCCATCGCGTCGAGCGCGCTGTTCGGGACCGCGCTCGCCGATCACTGGTTCGAGGTGCACACCGGCGGCGATCGCGCCTTCCTCGTCGGCGTGCTGCGGGCGCTCGTCGAGGCGGGCGGAGTGGACGAGGCGTTCGTCCGCGATCGCACGGTCGGCTTCGACCAGGCCCGCGATCGGGCGCTCGCGGCCGACTGGGTGGCGCTCGAACGCGAGAGCGGCGCAACTCGGGCCCGCATCGAGGCGTTCGCGCGGTTGCTGATCGATCGGCCGAATACGGTGATGGTCTGGTCGATGGGACTGACGCAGCACGCGCACGGGGTGGAGACGATCAAGGCGCTGATGAACGTCGGCCTTGCCCGCGGACTGCCAGGGCGGCCGAACCGCGGCCTGGTGCCGATTCGCGGGCACTCCGGCGTGCAGGGCGGCGCGGAAGTCGGCTGCGTGCCGAAGATCGACGCCGCCACGCTCGCGCGCTGGCATGATGTCTGGGGATTCGCGCCGCCGGAAAAAGCGGGCTGGACGACCGCGGAGATGATCGATCACGCCGCGGCAGGCGACGTCGATCTCTTCTGGATCGTCGGCGGTAATTTTCTCGAGACGCTGCCCGATCCGGAGCGTTCACGCCGGGCGCTCGCGCGGCCGCGGCTCCGCATCCACCAGGACATCGTGCTGTCCTCGTCGATGTTCGTCGACAGCGACGGCGACGTCGTGCTGCTGCCGGCAGCCACTCGTTATGAATCGCCGGGTGGCGGGACGGAAACGTCCACCGAGCGCCGCATCATCTTTTCGCCGGAGATTCCCGGCCGCCGGATCGGATCCGCCAGACCCGAGTGGCAGGTCTTCAGCGAGGCGATGGCCGAGGCGTTTCCCGATCGCGCCGCGCTGATCCGTTTCGAGAGCGCGCAGGCCATACGCGACGAGATCGCGCGCGCCGTCCCGCTCTACACGGGGATCGAGTCGCTGCGCGCGAAGGGCGACCAGGTGCAATGGGGCGGCCGCACGCTCTACTCGGACGGACGCTTCGCGACGCCGGACGGCAAGGCCCATTTCGCGGCCGCAGTGGACTCTGCGAACTCTGCCAACTCTGCGCACTCTGCAGTTTCTTTCCGCGTGTCGACGAGGCGCGGCAAACAGTTCAACTCGATGATCCAGCGTGCGATCGATCCGCTGACCGGCGCGGCGCGCGACGACATCTTCATCAGCGCCGACGATCTGCGCCGCCTCGGTCTTGCCGCCGGCGCGCGCGTCGAACTGCGATCGCCCCACGGCGCCTTCGTCGGGCGCCTGCGCCCGGCGGTGATTCGCCCCGGCAATCTCGAAGTGCACTGGCCCGAGGGCAATATGCTGCTGTCGCCGTCCGCCATCGATCCCGACTCGATGGAGCCCGATTACAACGCGGTCGTCACGCTCATTTCGGTCACCGGTATGGATGGGGTGGCGGTATAGTCCTCGAGATGAGGCGAATCGCCGCGTCCGCGTCCGCGCTGACCCTCCTGCTCGCGACCGTGCCGGCAGCCGCACCGCCACCGCCTGTCGAGGCCGCCTTTCAGAAATTCTGGTCCGCACGCAACCGCGACGACGCCGCGAAGGCTGCGGCCGCGGTCGTCGCCGCAGGTGTGAGCTTCGACGACGCGCTCGCGCGGTTGAAGCACGGGCGACCCTACAGTGCGAAGGTGCAGCGCGGTCTCGCGCATTTCGATCGGCGATCGGTCGCCGGCCAGTTCTTCTACGACGTCGACATCCCGCACGCGTACGATCCGGAGCGCTCCTACCAGGTGCGCGTCCAGCTGCATGGCGGCGTGAATGCTCGCGAGACGAGCGAGCCGCGCGCACGCTCGATCCGGCCGCTCCCGGGGGACGAGCAGATTTACGTCTATCCCATAGCCTGGCAGGACGCGCCGTGGTGGAGCCGCGCTCAGCTCGAGAACATCGACTCCATCGTCGACGCGGTCAAGCGCATCTACAACGTCGACGAAAACCACGTGGTGCTGTCGGGTGTCTCTGACGGTGCGACCGGTCTCTACTACGTGGCGATGCGTGACACGACGCCGTTCGCGAGCTTCCTGCCGCTGAACGGCTCGATGATGGTGCTGTCCAACGATCGGCTCGGCGTCGACGCCGATCTCTTTCCGACGA
Organism: Vicinamibacterales bacterium; assembly: GCA_035259385.1. Lineage (GTDB taxonomy): Bacteria > Acidobacteriota > Vicinamibacteria > Vicinamibacterales > CAVVIG01 > QHWK01. The sequence continues at coordinate 16,209 of DATFWL010000545.1, forward strand.
ATCTTCTGAACAAGCCCTTCTTCATCGTCAACGGCGGTCAGGATCCGCTGTATCCGACGCGGGCTGTCGAGCCCTACATCGGCCACCTGCGCGGCGGCGGCGTGATGGTGGACTATCATCCGCGGCCCGAGGCGGGTCACAACACCGCGTGGTGGCCCGATATGAAGGACGCGTTCGAACGGTTCGTCCGCGAGCATCCGCGCACGCCCTATCCGGACACAATCACGTGGGAGGCCACCGATCGCGATCTCCCCAGCCGCGCGCACTGGATCGTGGTCGATCGCGTCAGGCAGCCATCCGGGGCCGAGCCGCGGCTCGAGCCCGATCTCAACGTCTTCTCCGGCGCCGGCTCGAACCACGGCCGCGAGCTGTACGGGCGATCGCGTCCGTCCGGCCGCGTCGACGTCCATCGCCGCGGAAACACCATCGAGCTGAGGACGCGCGGGGTTTCGGCGCTCACGCTGTTGCTGTCACCCGACGTCTTCGATCTGGCCCAGCCGATCCACGTGACCGCCAACGGCCGGGCCATCGTCGATCGCGTCGAGCAGCCATCGGTCGCGACCCTGATGAAATGGGCGGCGCGCGACGACGACCGGACGATGCTGTTCGGCGCGGAATTGCACGTCGCCATCGGCATTCCGACGAAGTAGCAGACTCACTCCCCATGCCGCTGATCGGTACCCGTCTCGGCGCCTACGAGATCCTCGCGCGCATCGGGGCGGGGCGCACGGGCGAAGTGTATCGCGCGAGGGACGCCAGGCTGGGCCGCGACGTGGCCAGGAGAACTCGCTGCGTTACCCGCGGTTTCTTCCCGACGGCAATCACTTTCTGTACGTGGCACGAAGCGGCCGATCGGAGCAGAGCGTGTCTACGTCGGCTCGCTCGACGGATCAGCGGCACGGCTCTTCGCAACGACGCCTCTTCAACGTAGGAAAGCGGGGCGGCGGCGGAGGCTCCAGCCGCAACGAGCCCGCCAGCGACGGCCGGCGTTTCCTGGTCCGCCAGGTGCTCGACCCGCCGCCGCAGCCGGTGAGGATCATGTTGAACTGGCCGGCCGCCTCGAAGAAATAATGATCGATCGAACGGAACAGCTACGGCACGCAGTCGGGAGCGGCGAGCCCGTCGGGGATCCGCGGTTCGGGCGATGTGTCGTAGGTGAAGATCAACGAGTAAGGCGGCGCGCCCGGCACCGAGACCGTCCATCGGATCGGCAGGTGTGTTTCCACATCGATCCACAACGTCTGCGATCCGCGGGGCGATTCTGGCGGACCAGCCACGTTCGGCAGCGGATCGCCGGTGACCCGTTCGCGCATTGGCGCCCCGCTCGAACCCGGCCACGCGGCGACGATCGCCCGCGCCCGGCGATCGCCAAACGTTCTGAGCTCGCCGCTCTCGACCGTGAGTGCGCCAGACAGCATGTCGAGGATGGGCGCGGCGATTTCGTGATCGGTTTCCGAGCGCGCTCGTGCTTTCCATCCTGCGCCGTTCGTGTTCGTGTACTCGACGACGAGTTGGCCGCGACCTTCGGTGCCGTCGCACGTCCGCGCCGGCCTCCCCGTGTAGTCCACAATCGTTTCGACCATCGTCTGCCACGTCGCGCGCGAGCCGTCACTGTTGACTATCCCACTCGTGGTGCCGCTCGTGGTCCGAAGCATCCGGCGCGAGCCGCCGGGGCCGAACACGATGTCCGGCCCAGGACCATCCGGTGCAAACGAGAGGCGCACGGTTCGAAATGCGACGGCCTCGCGGGCTGAAGCGAGGACAATGGCGATTTCCGCCGGCAGCAACGGGCGGTCGGTTTTTACGACTTCCTTTTGCCAACCCCATGGCGCAGCCCCGGCGAAGGCCATCACGAGCACGATCGCGCCTCTCATGGTGGCGATCCTCCCTGGCAACTTGGACACCAGTAGGTGAGTCGCGCGTCGAGACCGGTCTTCCGCGCCTCAATCGGGCTTCCACACCGGTAGCACGGTCTGCCGGCCCGGCCGTAGACCCACAGCCTCTTGTTCGGATCGAGGCTGCGCGTCGTTTTCCTGCCTATAGCGGGGTTTAGGCTTTGGAACGGTGTCATCACGTTCGCAGCGAGCTGCTCCCGGCACACGCCGATGAGCCGCTCGATGTCCCCATCGGACAGCGTGGCGACCGGTGTGAACGGCTCGATGCCGGCGAGGAACAGGACCTCGGACTTGAACACGTTCCCGATACCGGCCATGACCCGCTGATTCAGCAGGACATCGCCGACCGCCTCCCGCTCCTGCGCCCGCAGGCGGCGCGCTGCTTCCGCGTGATCGAACGCCGGATCGAGCAGGTCCGGGCCAAGCGCATTCAACTCGACGTGGCGGGCCAGGTCGCGCGCCGTCAACAGTTCCGCGACGGGCACGTTGAAGCCGACTGCTTCCACCCCGCCGGCGACGATCAGCACGCGCACGTCGCGGGCCGGCCGCTGCCACCGGACGCCGGACTTATACAGGTGCCAGCTGCCGTTCATCCGCATGTGCGTCCGCAGCACGAGGTCGCCCGAGAACGTGATCAGCAGGTGCTTGCCGCGAGCAGCCACCGATTCGACGGTCCGGCCGACGATCGGCCGATCGGCGGCAATCCGCATGACGGCCGGGTACACCGATTCGAAGCGCGTGACGAGGCGGCCGGCGAGCGCCCTGTGCATCGCCGCGGCAGCACGATGAATCGTGTCGCCTTCAGGCATTGGCGCGAGCTGATCGCCTTTGAACATTCAAACTATGCATATCGTCCTATCGAACATTGAAGGAGGCGGTATGCAGACAGCTTTTCTCGCAGCCTCGTTCGCCGCGCTGTCCATCATTCTGTCACCCGCGCCATATGCGCTTGCGCAAGACGACGCCCAGGTGGTCCGAGGGGTCGTGACCACGATCAAGGGCAACTCGCTGACCGTCCAGGTTCGCGGCCACGAAATGATTTTCGCGATCGACACCAAGACGAGTGTCGAGACGCCTGGAGGCGGCACGAAACAGCGGGCTGCCTCCGCCGCGGGCAGGTCGGGGCCGAACCTCCCGGATCTCGTGAAGGCGGGGCAATCGGTTGCTGTCACGTACTACGATGCCAACGGCGCGTTGCGCGCGTCGAAGATTCGGACCATCAGGAGCGGCGCCGGAGAGTCGGCCGCGGAGTCGACCGCCGCACGCCAGCAGAAGTCCTCGGGCGTCGTGCAGGCCGTTGGCGATCGCTCCATCACGATCAGCGGAAGCGCGGGCGGCGGCGCGACATTCACGCAGACCTTCACCATCGACGAGCACACGCGAGTGACCAAGAAAGGGGCGGGCACGGCGAGCAGGGCAAACGGTGGCCACGTGCCGTTCACCGCCCTGATCGGAAGTGGAGATCACGTCGTTGTGTCGTACGAGGAGGTCGGCGACGTGCTTCGCGCCTCGGACGTCTTCGTGCGGGCAGGGCAGGAACGCGGCGGCGACGAGTAGCCTCCTCGGACGGGTGGCGGAGCCATCGCTCAGCGAGCAGGAGGGGAGGGAAGGGCAGGAACGCCGGGTGGGTCGGAAGAAGGACGCAAGAGGGTTCGGGGGAGCTCTCTTCACTCCAGTCCTGGACTTCCTGCCTGCCGGGTTTCCCGCCTTTCCCTCCCTTCCTGCGAGCGCCCCGTCCACCCCCATTGACCCGAGCCTCAGCCTCGACCATCGATCGACTCACCCGACCCGCTCAATCGGCCCGGCTCTCCGGAAGAACCCGACCTTCGAAACGTCGCCTGGAAACCAAGCGCGCCAGCGATGAAGCCGGCTTCGCCGAGGAATGGGGCCATCGGATGCAGCGACGGCGCGGTGCCGTCGATCTCCTCGATCAGCATGCCGCGCGGCGCGTCGCCGCCGGCGCGCGCCCGCTCGATCAGCACGGAGGCAATCGCTCGAGCCACCTTCGACCGATCGGGCTCCGCCTCGGGCAGAAGCGTGAGCAACTGCCGGTCGCCGCGCGCGAGGTACGCGGCGAGCGCGCCGTTGACGAGGATCACCGTCGCGCCCACCGATCGCGTCGGTCCCCGGACGGCCTTGGCGCCTTCAGCATTGGCACGGGCTTGCCCCGCCGACGCAGCAGCCGACGATCGATCCGCCGCGAAGGCGGGAAACTTCAACGTCGCGCCGTACGGATTGGCGGGATCGGTTGCGGCGAGCACGGCGATTTCCACCTCGTCTGGTCCGTCACGCATCGAGCGCAGGAGATCGAGTGCGCCGGGGAGGGCGAACTGGGTCGCGCCGAGGCCGGCAACGAAGTAGCCGCGCCGGATCCGGCCGGTCTCTTCCATTCCCTTCAGCACCGGGTAGACGACGCCGAACCCGCCCGGAACCGTTTCGGCCGCGATCGCTTCACGCGTGAGGACGCCGTGCCGCGCGAGCAGCTGCTGCGTCATCGCCGCGGCCCACTTCGTGGTACGGGGGTCGGGCGCCGTTTTCCTCGAGGAACCCGAAAGCGATTCCCGCCCCCCGAACGGGACGAGCGCCCAGCGGCCTTCGGCTGACGGCGGGGCGAGCCGGCGCGAGCGAAATGCGCTGACGTCAGGCCGCCGCGCCGCCTTCATCCGTCGCCGCGGCGCGTGCGCGCGAGTGTATCCACGCAAGGCATGAAACGTGTCGTTCGTGATCAGCCCATGCCAGACCAGATTCCACAGGGCGTTCACCGTTTCGGCCGGATAGCCGCCGCCAACCTCGTCGTGGAGCGGGCCGAAGAACGACGCGCCGCGCGCGCCGAGACAGTCGAGGATCGCGAGCTCGCGATTGGAGAGTTCCGGGCTGTCACGGTCCGGCTGTGGCCGGACCGCGGGCGGCAGCAACCGCGGCAAATGGTCGGCGAGATACAACGTGATCCGGCCGTCGCGCTCGCCGAGCGGCTCGAGGCCGACCCACACCACTTCGCCCGCTGCGGTGACCGCGTCGAGGTCCGCCGGATCGTAGATATCGATGCGCGCCGGCAGAATCTCGGTCTCGAGGATCGACGCGGGGAGCGGCGCGCCCTGCAGCTGCTCGATGGCGTCGAGCAGCGCGTCGGGGCCGCGGCGCCGCTTGACGATCCCCTGCCACGTCGTCGCCAAGCGGCCCAGTACGGATTGATCGACCGGCTCGACTTCCTGGCGCAGCTTCGCGAGCGATCGCCGCCGCAGCATGCGCAGGACGCCGGCGTCCGTCCACTCGCGCCGCGTGCCGCCCGGGCGGAACTCGCCTTCGACGAGGCGGCCCTCACCGGCGAGCCGGGTGAGCACGGCTTCCGCGGCGCCGGCGCCGAGCCCGTAGCGCATCGCGAAATCGGAAGCGGTGAACGGCGCGTGCGTGCGAGCATAGCGCAGCGCGAGATCGCCGATCGGATCGCGCACCGGCTGCAGCAGCGACTCGGGAATGCCGACCGGCAGCGGGACGCCAAGCGCGTCGCGGAATCGCGCGGCGTCCTCGACCGCGATGAAGCGCGGGTCGCCGGCAATCCGCACCGGTAACACACGCCGGGCCGCGACGAGCGTGCCGACGCTGGCCGCGACATCGACGGTGAACGATCGCTCCGCGACTTCGGCTTCGGTGAGATCGCCGAGCGACAACAGCATGTCGTGCACGCCGTCGGCGCTCTTGGCGCGATAAGAAGGATCGAGCCGCTGCAGCTGCCGGTCGATCGCATCCATCGACTCGGCGTCCAGCAACTCGCGCAATTCGGCGTCGCCCAGCAGCTCGCGCAGCTGCGACTGATCGACGGCGAGCGCCTGCGCCCGCCGTTCGGCCAGCGGCGCGTCGCCGTCGTAGATGAAGCTCGCGACGTAGCTGAAGAGCAGCGACGCGGCGAACGGCGACGGCGTCTCGGAGTCGACCGTCGCGAGCCGGAGCTTCCGCGCCCGCAGATCGGTGAGCGTGGCCACCAGCGCCGGCATGTCGAAGAAGTCGCGCAGGCACTCGCGGTAGGTTTCGAGCAGCACGGGAAACGATCCGTAGCGCGATGCGACGGCGAGCAGGTCGGCCGCGCGCTTCCGCTGCTGCCACAGCGGCGCCCGCATGCCGGGCCGCCGCTTCGGGAGGAGCAGCGATCGTGCCGCGTTCTCGCGAAACTTGGCGGCGAAGAGCGCGGTTGCGCCGAGCTGCCGGACGACCAGCGCCTGAACTTCGTCAGGATCGGGAATCATCAGCTGCGGATCGGGCGGCTGATCGACGTCAGGGAACCGGACGACGAACCCATCGTCGCCCCACAGCGTTTCGACGTCCGTGCCGGTTTCCTCACGGATCGTCGCCGCGGCGGCCATCGCCCACGGCGCGTGGATGCGGCCGCCGCGCGGCGACAGGACGCATACCCGCCAGTCGCCGAGCTCGTCGCGGACGCGCTCGATCACGACGGTGGACGCGTCGGGCAGCGCGCGGGCGGCGGCGAGCTGGTCGCGCAAGTACTGCAGCAGGTTTTCGGCAGCGCGGGCATCGAGGTCATGCTCGCGCGTCAGGCGCTCGACGGCCGCGGCGGGCGACAGCCGCAGCAGCTCCGTCATCAGCCGGCCGATGGCCAGACCCAGCTCCAGCGGACGGCCGGCGCGATCGCCCTTCCAGAACGGCATCTTGCCCGGCTCGCCAGGAGCGGGCGAGACGAGCACGCGATCGTGCGTAATCTCCTCGATTCGCCAGGACGAAGCGCCGAGGACGAACGTCTCGCCGACGCGGCTCTCGAACACCATCTCTTCGTCGAGCTCGCCGACGCGCGCGCTGCCGGGGGCCGCGCCCAGCAGAAAGACGCCGAACAGGCCGCGATCGGGAATCGTCCCCCCGTTGGTGACCGCAACGCGCTTCGCGCCCTCGCGGGCGCTGACGGTGCCCGCGACGCGATCCCACGTGACGCGCGGCCGCAGCTCCGCGAACTCGTCCGAGGGGTAGCGGCCGGACAGCATGTCGAGGACGCCCTCGAAGACGGTCCGGCTGAGCTCGGCGAACGGCGCGGCGCCGCGTATCGTCTCGAACAGCTCGTCCACCGCCCAATCGTCCATCGACGCCATCGCCACGATCTGCTGCGCGGCGATGTCGAGCGGGTTGCGCGGGTAGCGTGTGGCTTCGACGGCGCCGTCGTGCATCGCTTTCGCTACCGCCGCGCACGCCACGAGATCGCCGCGGAACTTCGGAAACACCACGCCCTCGCTGATCGCGTCTGCCTGATGGCCGCCGCGGCCGATGCGCTGCAGCCCGCTGGCGACCGACGGCGGCGCCTCGATCTGCACGACGAGGTCGATGGCGCCCATGTCGATGCCGAGCTCGAGCGACGAGGTCGCGACCAATGCGCGCAGCGCGCCGGCTTTCAGCAGGTCTTCGACCTCGACGCGCTGCGACCGCGCGATCGAGCCGTGATGCGAGCGCACCAGCGTTTCCCCGGCAAGCTCGTTGAGCGCACCGGCGAGGCGTTCGGCGAGCCGGCGGCTGTTGACGAAGATCAGCGTCGAGCGATGCGCGCGAATCAGCTCGAGCAGCCGCGGATGAATCGCCGCCCAGATCGACGGCCGCGAGTCGCCAACCGACGCCGGTCCGCTCGGGATGTCGTCCGCGGTGGTGAGCCTGGCCATGTCCTCGACGGGAACATCGATGGTCAGTTTGAGCAACTTTTTCTGTCCGGCGTCGACGATGGTGACGGGCCGATAGCGAACGGCGCCGTGGTGAACCGCGAACTCGTGCTCGATCTCGGCATCGACCGCCTGTTCGGCGTAGGGCTGTCCCTTCAGGGCCGCCGATTTGCCGGCGCGCGTCCGGCCGGACGGACCGGCCCTGCGGTCGGCACCGCCGAGGAATCGCGCCACTTCGTCGAGCGGCCGCTGGGTCGCGGACAAGCCAATCCGCTGCGGCGGCCGCTCGCACAACGCCTCGAGCCGCTCGAGCGACAGCGCCATATGGACGCCGCGCTTGGTGGGGACGAGCGCGTGGATCTCGTCGACGATGATCGTGTCGATGGAGCGAAGCGCCTCGCGTGCGTTCGACGTGAGGAGCAGGTACAGAGACTCCGGCGTCGTGATCAGGATGTCGGCCGGCTCGCGCTGAAAGCGCGCGCGCTCGGTCTGCGGCGTGTCGCCGGTGCGGATGGCGATCGCCGGCGTGACGTAGGTCTCGCCGCGCGCCTGCGCGACGTGCGCGATGCCGGCCAGGGGCGCCCGCAGATTGCGTTCGACGTCGACGGCGAGCGCCTTCAGCGGCGAGACGTAGAGGACGCGGCAGCGCGCGCGCGTCGGCGGCGCCGCCGTGAACATCAAACGGTCGAGGCACCAGAGGAATGCGGTCAGCGTCTTGCCGCTGCCTGTCGGCGCGAGGATCAGCGTCGAGTCGCCGCGCGCGATCGCGGGCCAGCCGAGCGTCTGCGGTCGAGTTGGGGCGTCGAATGCCGCCGTGAACCAGGCGCGCGTCGCTGCATGAAATGGCGCAAACGGGTCGATCGCCGACCGAACGGGCACGCGGCCATCTTATAATTTCTCGAACGGGGGGACAGGATGGGTGACGCGGGCGAAGGACTCATCGACGCTGATGGACGGATTCAGGAGCGGATGGAAGAGTTGGAGCGCGAGCGCAAGCAGCAGCGCAGCGGCAAGCCTGTGCGCGACCCGGAAAAGGTTCAGGCGCTCGAATCGCTGCGTCTGGCGCGCCTCGAGCTCGATCGTCAACTCGCCGCGACGACCAACGAGCGCCGCCGCGCGCAGATTACGCAGGCGATCGAGGAGATCGATCGCCGGATGAAGGAGACGAGCGCGCACATCGCATCGTGAGCCACGCTCGCGCGGTCCACCGCTATCACGACGGCACGAAACATCACTTCACGCGGTTCGCCCGGTCGCTGGGCTACCTCGATTGGGCGTCGCAGCCCAACCCGTTCCGCTCCTTCCGAGGCGCCCCCTCGGTGTCACTTCAACCAGCCATCAGCCATCAGCCATCAACCATTGCCGGTGTTCTCAGGCTCTCACTGGGCCTGTCGGCCTGGAAGCAGTTCGGCCAGTCGAGATGGTCGCTGCGCGTGAACCCCTCGAGCGGCAACCTGCATCCAACCGAAGCCTATGTGATCGTCGGCGGCGAGAACGGCCGCGTCAGCCATTACGCGCCGGATCGGCACGCGCTCGATCAGCGCTGTGCGTTCGACGCGCCGAACTGGTGTCAATCCGCCGTGCCGTCCACGTTTCTCGTGGCGCTCACCTCGATTCATTGGCGCGAAGCCTGGAAGTACGGCGAGCGCGCGTTCCGCTACTGTCAGCACGATCTGGGACACGCCATCGCCGCGGTCCGCATCGCCGCGTCCCTGCACGGTCTGCAGGCGCGGATTCTGCCGGACTGGTCGCACGCGGATATGTGCGCGCTGACCGGGATCGATCGAGACGAGGACTACGTGGACGCGGAGCGGGAGGAACCCGGGTGCGTGCTCCTGATCGGTGAGGGTTCGGAGATCGTCTGGCGTGAACATCTGATCGCCTGGATTCGACGCGGACGCTGGATGGGCCGCGCGTCGCAACTGAGCGAAGACCACGTGCAATGGACGTTCATCGACGAGATTGCCGCTGCGACGCGCGATGCCGGCCGCTCCCATCCAGCCCCTGCGGTCCCTCCCGCCCCTCCTGCCTATCCCGCCCATCTGCTCCTGCAGCGTCGGAGTGCCGTCGCGCTCGATGGCTTCTCGTCCACGCCAGCCGACCGCTTCTTCGAGATCCTCGCCCGCACCCTTCCTGCAGAGGCGCCGCCGTGGGACGCACTATGGTGGGACGCGCGGATACACCTGGCGCTGTTCATCCACCGCGTCGATGGCCTCGAGCCGGGGCTCTATCTGCTGGTGCGGCACGAATCGGCACTCGATCGGTTGCGCGAGGCATGCCGACGTGAGTTCCTGTGGACCCGCGCGCACGACGCGCTGCCACTGTTCTTCCTCGCGCGCGGCGATTGTCGCGCGCTCGCGCGGCGTCTGAGTTGCGACCAGGACATCGCGGCCGACGGATTCTTCAGTCTCGGAATGATCGCCGACTTCGACGCCGCCCTCTCCGCGTTCGGCGACGCGTTCTATCGCCACCTGTTCTGGGAAGCCGGCGTCGTCGGCCAGGTGCTCTATCTCGAGGCCGAAGCCGCCGGCGCACGAGGCACCGGTATCGGCTGTTTCTACGACGACCCTGTGCACGACGTTCTTGGGTTGCGCGATCACGCCTTCCAGAGCCTGTATCACTTCACCATCGGGATTCCGGTGGAGGACACGCGGCTGACCACAGAGCCCGGCTACGAATGGGAGAAGAATTCGGATCGCGGAGGCAGGCCGAACGCATCAGGAACGGCACGGCAGACGGCCAGCTGACCAGGGGCGAGCTCGACCGACTGCGTGCCGACGAAGCGGCGGTTCGCGCGGAGATCTCTCGCGACCGGCACAATCGCCGCGTGCCGCAGTAGCGCGCATCCGTCACGCGGGTGACGGCGGCCGACCGAGGATGTCGACGGTCGTGGCGAAGGCGCGCGCGATCGAGCGTGCGTGTCCGCTGCGATCGTCGACGAGATGCGCGGGAAGGTCGACGGCGCGCGGCGAAGGCAGACGAGCGGCGACCGGAATGATCCGGCGGTAATCGTCCGCCATGGCGCGGACGGTATGATTCGCTGCCCAATAGGCGTAGCCTGCATCCGCGCGCTGTGTCCGTGTGCGGTGATCGGTGGCGAGCGTACGCATGGCCGCGAGCAGCGAACGCGATTCGTCGAGCAGGTCGACGCGCAACGCGACAGCAGACGGGATGTCGACGAGGTGCGCGAGATCGCTGATCACGGTCGCTCGCGACGCCGACAGGCACTGCAGCCACGACGCGGACGTTTCGAGCGCGGTCGGCCAGCGCAGACACAGGCAGGCGTCGGCGGCGGCGAGGTACTCCCCGATCGTTTCGTCCTCCACGTAGCCGGTGACGTGGACGCGCGACGTCTCTCCTGCCACGCGCACGCGATCGGCCAGTCCCGTGAAGTCAGACGCATCGCCTGCGATCAGCAGATGCGCGTCGATTCCCTCGCGCAGCAGCAGATCGAACGCCTCGAGAATCGGAACGACGCGCTTTTCGACGGTGATTTTTCCGAACATCGCGAACAGCGTTGCGGCCTCGCCGACGCCGAGCTTCGACCGCAGCCGCGCCCGCGCGTCTTCCGCCGTCGTCAGCGCCGGCGTTCCGAGTCGAATCGTCTCGACCGGCACACCAGGAAACTCGTCGCGCAGGTCGGCGGCCACGCGTCTGTTGTGGACGCAGACGGCGCGCGCCGTTCGCATCACGACGCGCAGCATCGACCAGGAGTAGTAGATCGGTCCGCCGAGCCCGGCGACGGCGTACTCGACGACGTCGCGCTCTGCGTTCGGGTGGTCGTACCAGAACTCGGCACGATAGTCGTCCGCGCGCCCCTGCCGCAGCAGCTGGCGTGCCCGCGCGTGATGCAGCCGCGGATCGTGCAGGACGACGAGCCCTGGATACGCGGTGAGATACGCCCACATGTAGTCGTGCCACGACGCATTGCCGAGCTGGTAGACGACGAGATCGTATGGCGTACGGCGCGCCATCCAGACGAAGTCGTGCGCGTCGAAGACCCGAGCACCGGGTGCCGGCACGTCGGCGAATCGATCGACGACCAGCTCACCGTCCAGGTCGGCGAGCAGCGCGGCATTGACCGACGCGATCCCCGACCTGACCGGCGGCAGCGGCGAGAACCACGCGAGGCGCACGAGCTGATGATACGGGGAGCTGCACATCAGTGTGTTAGCATGTGAGGTCGGCTTGGGAAATCGTTCACAAGTCTACGCATACGACGCATGCAGGGCTGGCTCTCCATCCTGATCATGATCGCGCTCGGCGCCGGGTTCGCGGTGGTCTCCGTCGTCCTGTCCGGCCTGCTGGGTCCTCGGCACCCCACGCCCGAAAAGAGCGCGCCGTACGAGTGCGGCATGCCCCCGGTCGGCGACGCGCGCGAGCGCCAGTCGGTGAAGTTCTACCTCGTCGCGATGATCTTCCTGCTGTTCGACATCGAGGTCGCCTTTCTCTATCCGTGGGCGATGGCGTTGCGCGATCTCGGCTGGGCCGGCTTCGTCCAGGTCCTGCTGTTCCTGACGCTCCTGCTTGCCGGCTACGTCTACGTCTGGCGCAAGGGCGCGCTCGACTGGGGCAACGAAAAGGCGTAATGGGTCTCGAAAGCGAAATCCCCGTCCTGACGACGACAGTCGAGAAGATGGTGAACTGGGCGCGGCGCTCGTCGATCTGGCCGGTCACCTTCGGACTCGCGTGCTGCGCGATCGAGATGATGGCCATGAGCTGCTCGCGCTACGACGTCGCGCGGTTCGGCGCCGAGGTGTTCCGCGGCAGCCCGCGTCAGTCCGACCTGATGATCGTCGCCGGCCGCCTGTCCCGCAAGATGGCCCCGGCGCTGCGCCGCATCTACGACCAGATGCCCGAGCCGAAGTGGGTGATCTCGATGGGCGCCTGCGCGTCGATCGGCGGCGTGTTCGACAACTACGCCCTCGTCCAGGGTGTCGACCAGATTGTGCCCGTCGACGTCTTCGTTCCCGGCTGTCCGCCGCGTCCGGAATCGCTCATCTACGGCATCGTGCAGCTGCAGCGCAAGATCGACCAGCAGAAGCTCGCGTAATGGATGCTGCCGCGCTCATCGCCTCGCTCCAGGACGCAGTCCCGGGCGTGCAGCTCGAGAGCGTGCCGTCCATCGATCTGCAGGCGACGATCTATGCGCCCGCCGACGCGCTGCCGGCCCTGGCGCGCGCGCTGCGCGATCGGCCGGATCTCGCGTTCACGTTTCTCGCCGAGCTGACCGCGGTCGATTTCTGGCCGACCGAGCCGCGGTTCGAAGTGGTCTACATCCTCGTCTCGCCGGCAAAGCGCCTGCGGCTGCGGCTGAAAGTGCGGCTGAACGGCGATGCCGCACACCTCGCGACCGTCACCAGCGTCTGGCCCGCCGCCAACTGGCTCGAGCGCGAGGTGTGGGATCTCTTCGGCATCGTGTTCGATGGCCACCCTGATCCGCGGCGGCTGCTGATGCCCGAAGACTGGGACGGCTATCCCTTGCGCAAGGATTACCCGGTGCAGATCCGCAAGACGCCGACGACCAGCCAGCCGCTGCAGGTGACGGCCGAGCAGTTCAGGAAGAACGTCGAGCGCGATCGGATGACGCGCTCCTGATCGATCGCCGGTTGTAGAAGTCCGATGCCCGACATCCGCACGGAAACGATGACCGTCAACATGGGGCCGCAGCACCCCAGCACGCACGGCGTGCTGCGCCTCGTGCTCGAGCTCGACGGCGAGACCGTGCGATCGTGCGCACCGACGATCGGCTACCTGCACACCGGCATCGAGAAAACCGCCGAACAGAAGAAGTGGCAGCAGGTGATCCCGCTGGTCGAGCGGATGGACTACCTGAGCGCGCAGTCGAACAGCATGGCGTTCTGCCTCTCGGTCGAGAAGCTGCTCGGCCTGGAGATTCCCGAGCGGGTCACCAACATCCGCCTCCTGCTCGCGGAGCTGCAGCGGATCAACAGTCATCTCGTGTGGCTCGGGACGCACGGCATGGAAGTCGGCGCCGTGTCGGTGATGCTCTACTGCTTCCGCGAGCGCGAGCTGCTCCTGAACATCAACGAGATGCTCGCCGGCTTCCGGCTGTTCCCGAGTTACCTGCGCGTCGGCGGCCTGCGCGAGGATCTGCCGCGCGGATTCCACGCCGCCGTCACGTCGTTTCTGGACCGCTTCGGCCCGAAGCTGGACGAGTACGAGGATCTTCTCACCGCCAACGAGATTTATCTGAAGCGGACGACAGGCGTTGGCGTCATCTCGCCGGACGACGCGCTTGCCTACAGCCTGGCCGGCCCGATCGCCCGCGCGGCGGGCGTCGACTACGACGTGCGCAAGTACTTCCCCTATCTCGGCTACGAGACCTACGACTTCGCGGTTCCGACGCAGACGGCGGGCGACGTCTACGCGCGTTACACGGTGCGCGTGGCGGAGATGCGCGAGAGCGCGAAGATCTGTCGTCAGGCGCTGCAGCGGATTTCGCCGGCCGGCGTCTACGCGGTCGACGATCCGCGCATCACGCCGCCGCCGAAGGATCGCGTCTACACCGAGATGGAAGCGCTGATTCAGCACTTCCTGATCTACTCGCAGGGTTTCACGGTCCCGGCCGCCGAGGCGTACGTGCCGGTCGAAGGCCCCCGCGGCGAGCAGGGCTTCTACGTCGTCTCCGACGGCACCAACCGCCCGTGGCGGGTGAAATCGCGGGCGCCGTCGCTGCTGGCCTGCCAGGCGCTCGAGCCGATGATCGTCGGCGGACTGATTGCCGACGTGATCGCGGTGATCGGATCGATCGACGTCGTGATGGGAGACGTGGACCGGTGAGCTTTCATCCGAAGATGGCGTACGACGCCACCTTCCACAAGTCGGCGCGCGCGCTCGAGGACGAAGGGCTGCCGTTCGTCTACACGGCGGAAAACCGCGCGCGCTTCGAGGAGATCGTCAAGCGGTATCCGCCGGAGCAGCGGCGGTCGGCAGTGCTGCCGGCGCTCTATCTCGCGCAAGGCCAGCAGGGCTACATCACTGCGAATGCCATCCGCCACGTCGCCGAGTTGCTCGGCATCACCCGCGCGGACGTCGAGGACGTCGTGTCGTACTACACGATGTTCTATACGAGGCGGGTCGGGAAGTTCGTGATCAACGTGTGCCGGACGCTGTCGTGTGCGGTCAACGGCGCGGAGCGGGTCACCGAGGAGTTGTGCGCGAAGCTTTCGCTGAGGCCCGGCGAGACGGATCCGACCGGGACCTTCACGGTGATCGAAGTGGAGTGCCTGGGTGCCTGCGACCGCGCGCCGGTGGTGATGGTGAACGACGCGTGGCATGAATGCCTGCAGCCCGAGGCCGCGTCGAAGCTGGTCGACGATCTGCGGGCGCGCGGGGAAGCAGCGCTGTCGGGCTGCCATCACGTGGTGGAGGGCAGACTGGATTGATGGCTGCTTACGATCCCGTTCTCATCGCACACGTGCGCGAGCCGAATTCGTTCACGCTCGATTTCTACCTGGCGCACGGCGGCTACGAGGCGTTGAAGACCACGCTGACCAGGAAGCCCGATGAGATCATCGAGATGGTGAAGGCGTCGGGACTGCGCGGCCGCGGCGGCGCCGGTTTCCCCACCGGCATGAAGTGGCAGTTCGTCGACAAGAAGATTGCGCCGCGCTACATCGTCTGCAACGCGGACGAGAGCGAGCCGGGGACGTTCAAGGATCACCTGCTGATGGAGCGGAACCCGCACCTGCTCGTCGAAGGGTGCGCGATCGGCTGCTACGCGATCGGCGCGAAGGTCGCCTACATCTACATCCGCGGCGAGTTCTTCCACGTGCAGGACGTGCTCGAGCGGGCCATCGACGAGGCCTACGCGAAAGGCCTCCTCGGGAAGAACATCCTCGGCTCGGGCTTCGACTGCGACGTCTTCGTGCACCGCGGTGCCGGCGCCTACGAGGCGGGCGAGGAGACGGCGCTGCTGGAGTCGCTCGAAGGCAAGCGCGCGCAGCCGCGCAACAAGCCGCCGTTTCCGGCGCTGTTCGGGCTCTACGGCAAGCCGAGCGCGGTGAACAACGTCGAGACGCTGTGCAACGTGCCGGTGATCGTCTCGAAGGGCGTCGAGTGGTACACGTCGGTCGGGCCCGAGAAGAATGGCGGCCCGAAGCTGTACTGCGTGAGCGGGCACGTCAGGAAGCCGGGCGTCTTCGAGGCGTCGATGAACGTCACGCTGCGCGAGTTGATCGACGGCTACGCGGGCGGCGTGCGCGAGGGTCGGACGCTCAAGGCGGTGATCCCGGGCGGCTCGTCGGTGCCGATGCTGCTGCCCGATCAGCTCGACACCCGCGCCAGCTTCGACGACATCCAGAAGGCCGGCTCGCTCCTCGGGTCGGCGGCGATCATCGTCCTCGACGACACCACCTGCATGGTGTGGCTCGCCGAAACCCTGCTGCACTTCTACCGCCACGAATCGTGCGGCAAGTGCACCCCGTGCCGCGAGGGCACCGACTGGCTGCACCAGATCCTGCGGCGGATCGAGCGCGGCGAAGGGCAGATGCGCGACCTCGATCTGCTCGCGAGCATCTCGGGGAACGTCGCCGGCAAGACCTTGTGCGCGTTCGGCGACGCCGCCGTCACGCCGGTCCAGACGACGCTGAAGCATTTCAGGCACGAGTACGAAGCGCACATCAGGGAACGGCGCTGCACGCTGACCGCACCATGGCGCGCCACGCAGGCAGTGGGAGCGCACTGAAAAATGCGCCCACGAAGACACGAAGACACGAAGGGCCACCAACAGTGGTTCGTCCGAGAGAAGACTTCGTGCCTCTTCGTGCCTTCGCGGCTTCGTGGGAGGCGCTGCCGATGACGCCGCTCCTCGTCGCGCAGCTCGTCCTGACGCTGTTCGTCTTCGTCGCGCTGCTCAGTTCGGCTGCGGCCATGGTCTACGTGGAGCGCAAGGTCGCCGCGTTCCTGCAGCAGCGGCTCGGACCGTATCTCGTCGGACCGCAGGGCCTGTTGCAGCCGCTCGCGGACGTGATCAAGCTGATGTTCAAGGAGGAGCTGCGGCCGCGCGCGGCCGACGCGCTGCTCTTCGCGCTCGCGCCGATCATCTCGGCGACGGCCGCCTTTGCCGCCTTCGCAGTGGTCCCCTTCGGCGGCGAGACGACGCTGCTCGGACTGCTGAAGGAGCCGCTGCGCCTCCAGGTCGCCGACGTGAACGTGGCGATTCTGGTGATCTTCGCGATCGCCTCGATGGGCGTCTACGGCATCGTCCTCGCGGGATGGAGCTCGAACAGCAAGTACTCGCTGCTCGGCGGACTGCGATCGTCGGCGCAGATGATCAGCTACGAGCTGTCGTACGGCGTGGCGCTCGCCGCCGTGCTGCTGATCGGCAACTCGCTCTCGCTCACCGACATCGTCCATCGGCAGGCCGGCACGTGGTTCGGCGTCATCCCGCGCTGGTTCATCTTCCTGCAGCCGTTCGGGTTCCTGATCTTCCTGACCGCCGGCATCGCGGAGACCAATCGCGCGCCGTTCGACTTTCCGGAGGCGGAGCAGGAGCTGGTCGCCGGCTATCACACCGAGTACAGCAGCATGAGCTTCGCGATGTTCTTCCTCGCGGAGTACATCAACATGGTCACGGTGTCGGCGGTCGCGACCGATCTGTTCCTCGGCGGCTGGCAGGGACCGTTCGCCGATTCGATCGGGTGGATCTGGTTCCTCCTGAAAGTGGCGGCGCTCCTCTTCTTCTACGTGTGGATGCGCTGGACGCTGCCGCGGTACCGCTACGACCAGCTGATGGCGTTCGGCTGGAAGGTGCTGCTGCCGGTCGCGGTGATCAACCTGCTCGTCACGGCCGCGGGGGTGCTGTACTTTGGGCTGTGACGTGCGGCTGCAGCCGGACGCACTCGCGGCAGATGACGAACGCGGCGAGGATGGCAGCCGTGGACATCGGTCGTGTCCAGCTCGAGCCGGACTCCTCTGAGCGATGACTGAGACGCTGGCGTTCTACCTGTTCGCGGCCATTACGATCGTGGCGTCGCTGCTCGTCATCGCCCAGCGCAACCCGATCTACAGCGTGCTCCTGCTGATCGCGTCGTTCGGCGCGCTGTCCGGCCTGTACGTCCTGCTCGAGGCGCCGTTCGTCGCCGTCATTCAGATCATCGTCTACGCCGGCGCGATCATGGTGTTGTTCCTCTTCGTGGTCATGCTGCTGAACGCGCCGCGCGAGGACACCGAGTACGACGAGCGCGTCCATCCGCTGATGCGTCCCGGGCCGATGCGCTTCGGCGCGGCCCTCGCGCTGCTGCTCGTGGCCGAGCTGTGGTGGGCGCTCGGCCGGGCCGGCGATTCCGGGAGCTTTCCGGCCGGCGCCGTCGCCTCGGTCGGCGCGATCGGCCGATCGCTGTTCACCGACTATGCGTTCGCGTTCGAGGTGACCTCGATCCTGATTCTGGTCGCGATGGTCGGCGCCGTCGTGCTGGCGCGGCGGGAGCCAGCCGGACGGCGCATCTCGGCGGCGAACATCCCGGAAGAGTTCGAGGAAGAAGCGCGCGTGGCGTCGAGCTACGGCGCCGGCGGCCCGGCGGCGACGGAGCATCGGCCGTGATTCCCCTGAACCACTACCTGATTCTGTCGGCGATTCTCTTCGCCATCGGCACGGCCGGTGTGTTCGTGCGCCGGAACCTGATCACGATCCTGCTGTCGGTCGAGATCATGTTGAATGCGGTCAACCTGACGTTCGTCGCCTTCGGCCGCGCGCTCGGGTCGGCGGACGGGCAGATCATCGTGTTCTTCGTGATGACCGTCGCCGCGGCCGAAGCCGCCGTCGGCCTCGCGATCGTGATCGCGCTGTTCCGCCATCGTGAATCGCTGAACCCGGAATCGTTTGTGAGCTTGAAGTGGTAGCCACGAAATCGTTGGTGGCTTCGTATCTTCGTGTCGTCGTGGCGGCTCAGCCATGCTGCTGCTGATTCCCCTTCTGCCGTTCCTCGGCTTCCTGGTCAACGCCAGCTTTGGCCGGCGTGTGTCGAAGGCGGCGGCAGGCGCGGTGGCGTGCGGGGTGATGCTCGGATCGTTCGCGGTCGCGCTGCTCTCGGTGATGCGCTTGGCGCAGCTCGAGCCCGGGTCGCGCGCGATCGTCGATCAGGTCTACACCTGGATCGCGTCCGGCGACTTCCGCGCCGACTTCACGCTGCGCCTCGATCCGCTGTCGGCGGTGATGATCCTCGTCGTCACCGGCATCGGATCGCTGATTCACATCTACTCGACGGCGTACATGCACGAGGAGACCGACGCCGAGTACGCCCGCTACTTCTCGTACCTGAACCTCTTCGCCGCGTTCATGCTGGTGCTCGTCCTGGGCGCGAACTTCCTGGTGATGTTCGTCGGCTGGGAGGGCGTGGGTCTCTGTTCGTATCTGCTGATCGGGTTCTGGTTCCAGAAGAAGTCGGCATGCGACGCGGGCAAGAAGGCGTTCATCGTCAACCGCATCGGCGACTTCGGGTTCGTGCTCGGCATCCTGCTCGCCTTCGTGCGCTTCGGCACCATCGACTTTCAGGAGCTGGCGCGCGCGGTGGCGCCGATGAGCGCGGAGGCCGAATTCGGCACGATCTCGTTGATCACGCTGCTGCTGTTCGTCGGCGCGACCGGCAAGTCGGCGCAGATTCCGCTGTATGTCTGGTTGCCGGACGCCATGGAAGGCCCCACGCCGGTCTCCGCGTTGATCCACGCGGCGACCATGGTGACGGCGGGCGTGTACATGATCGGGCGCAACGCCGTGCTCTTCGCCCACGCGCCGCAGACGCTGATGGTGGTCGCCGTGATCGGCACGGCGACGGCGCTGATGGCCGGGACGATCGGCCTCGTGCAGAACGACATCAAGCGTGTGCTGGCGTACTCGACGGTGTCGCAGCTGGGGTACATGTTCCTCGCGATGGGCGTCGGCGCCTACGCGGCCGGCATCTTCCATCTCTACACGCACGCATTCTTCAAGGCGCTCCTGTTCCTGGGCTCGGGCTCCGTGATTCACGCGCTCGCCGGAGAGCAGGATCTGCGGCGGATGGGCGGGTTGAAGTCTTCGCTCCCGATCACCTTCTGGACCTTCCTGACCGGCGCGGTCGCGATCGCCGGCGTCCCCGGCTTCGCCGGTTTCTTCAGCAAGGATGAGATCCTGTTCCGCACCTTTGCCGGCGGCCATGTGATCCTCTGGACCGTCGGGATCCTGACCTCGCTGTTGACGGCGATCTACATGTTCCGGGTCGTGTTCCTCACCTTCTATGGACCTCGCGTACCAGAACCGGTGAAGCCGGAGCGTCCTGAGGAAGAAGAACCGGCTGCGCGCGCAGCCGATCCGACGCACCAGCCCCATGGCTCCCATCCGTCCCATCCGTCCCATCCGTCACATCCGTCCCACACGTCCCATCCGTCCCACCTGCACGACGCGCCTCCGGCGATGGCGCTCGCGCTGATCGTGCTGGCGATCGGATCGATTGCTGCTGGCTACGTGAGCCTCGGGGGCCGGTTCGAGCACTTTCTCGAGCCGAGCTTCGCGCCGCAGCGGGTCGAGGAGGTCGCCGATCATGGGCTCGAGCTGACCCTGATGGTGGTGTCGAGCGTCGTCGCCGTGGTCGGCATCGTCATCGCCGCCTATTTCTTCCTGAAGAACCGCCACGCGGCGGACCGCGTCGCCGAGCAGTTCGCCGGTGCCCATCGCGTTCTCGAGCACAAGTACTACGTCGACGAGGTCTACGATGCCGCGGTCGTGGAGCCGATCCGGATCACGTCGGAGAATGCGTTGTGGAAGGTCATTGACGTGCGTGTCATCGACGGCGCCGTGAACGGTGTCGCCGATACTGTCGGCACGGCGAGCGAAGTGCTGCGGCGCTTCCAGACCGGTTCGGTGCGCGCCTATGCCGCGTCGCTGTTCCTGGGTGTGGTGCTGATTCTGGGTTATTACTTGTGGCCGTGAAGCCTGTGCGTCCTTTGCTGACCTTTGCGTCCTTGACGTAAATGCAGTTCCCGATCCTGACTTCGCTGGTCGTTCTGCCGATCGCCGGCGCGCTGCTGCTGCTGCTCGTGCGCGGCAGCGAGGAGCAGAGTGCGCCGGTCGCACGCGGCGTCGCGCTGGTCGTGTCGACGCTGGTCTTCGTCGAGACGCTGCTGCTGTGGAGCCGCTTCAACGTCACGTCCGGCGAGTTCCAGTTCGTCGAGCGTCACGCCTGGATCCCGGCCTTCGGCATCGACTACTACGTCGGCGTCGACGGCATCAGCCTGCTGCTGCTGGTGCTGACCGGTTTCCTGACGCCGCTCGCGCTGCTCAGCTCGTGGGACTCGGTGCACAAGAAGACGCGCACTTTCTGCATCTTCGTGCTGCTGCTGGAAAGCGCGATGATCGGCGTCTTCATCTCGCTGGATCTGTTTCTGTTCTACGTGTTCTGGGACGCAATGCTGGTGCCGATGTATTTCCTGATCGGCATCTGGGGCTACGACCGGCGGATCTACGCGGCGGTGAAGTTCATTCTCTACACGCTGGGCGGCAGCGTGCTGATGCTGCTCGCGATCCTCGGCCTGGCGCTGCTGCACTACTCGACGGCCGGCGCCTACAGCTTCGATCTGCTCAGGCTGTACGACCTGCAGGTGCCGCTGCATCTGCAGTTCTGGTTCTTCCTGGCCTTTGCGCTGGCGTTCGCGATCAAGGTACCGCTGTTCCCGTTCCACACCTGGCTGCCCGACGCGCACGTCGAAGCGCCGACCGCGGGCTCGGTGATCCTGGCCGGCGTGCTGCTGAAGATGGGGACGTACGGGTTCGTGCGGTTCGCGTTCCCGCTGTTTCCCGATGCGGCGGCGTGGTTCGCGCCGAAGATCGCCGTGCTGGCGATCGTCGGCATCATCTACGGCGCGCTGGTCGCGATGGTCCAGCCCGACATGAAGAAGCTGGTGGCCTACTCGAGCGTCAGCCATCTCGGCTTCGTCGTGCTCGGCATCGCCGCGATCAACATGCAGGGCATGCAGGGCGCCGTCTACCAGATGCTGAACCACGGCGTCAGCACCGGCGGCCTGTTCCTGATCGTCGGCATGCTGTCCGACCGCCGCCACACCCGGCAGATCGCCGAGTACGGCGGCCTGAAGAAGGTGACGCCGCATCTGGTGGCGGCGTTTCTGATCGTCACCCTATCGTCGATCGGCCTGCCGGGGCTGAACGGATTCGTCGGCGAGTTCCTGATTCTGCTCGGCGCCTTCCGCGCCAGTCCGGCGATGGCGGCGTTTGCCGCGACCGGCGTGATCCTGTCGGCAACCTACATGCTGTGGATGTTCCAGCGCGTGAACTACGGGCCGGTGACGAACGGGAAGAACGCGACGCTGCCGGACCTGCGGCCGCGCGAATGGGCGGTGATCGTGCCGGTGATCGCCGTCGCGATCGTGATGGGCGTGTTCCCGAACCTGTTCCTGCGCCCGATCGAACCGTCGGTCGCGCGTACGCTCGGACGCGTACAACAGGGCTCGACGACGAGCATCAGGGCGGCGCTGAGAACCCAGAACCCAGAACTCAGAACCAGAACCCAGAACCCAGAACCCGAACCCCGAACCCCGAACTCCGAACCCCGAACCCGATGATGCAGTCCTTCAACGCGATCGTGCCGATGGCGTGCGTCACCGCGGCGGGCATCGCCGCGATGGTCGCCGAGGCCTTTCGCGATCCGGGCGAGCGGATGCCGATCGGCGGCCTCGGCGTGGTCGGCTTCGCCGGCGCGGCGATCGCGGCGATTCTGCTCTGGAATCACAACGCCACGAGCTTCGACGTCGTCTCCGCCGACAACTTCGGCCTCTTCGTCACCGGCATCCTGATCGTCGTCGGCATCCTCTCGCTCGCCATTTCCGCTCCGACCATCGATCGCGAGCGGCTGCCGCGCGGCGAATACTACGCGTTGATGCTGTTCGGCACGGCCGGCATGATGCTGATGGCGACCGCCTCGGATCTGCTGGTGATCTTCCTGGCGCTCGAGGTGCTGTCGCTGGCCGTGTACGTGCTGACCGGCATCCGCCGTGACTCGCCACAGTCCACCGAGGCTGCTTTCAAGTACTTCCTGCTCGGCGCGTTCTCGAGCGCGTTCTTCCTCTACGGCATCGCCTTCACCTACGGTCTCACCGGCAGCACCCGGCTCGATCGCGTCGGCAGCCTGATGTCGGCGCAGGCGGCGTCGCCGACGGCGATGCAGCTGCTCGCCATCGGGCTGGTCATCGTCGGCTTCGCGTTCAAGGTGGCGGCGGTGCCGTTTCACATGTGGACGCCGGACGCCTACGAAGGGGCGCCGCCGGCGGTCACCGGGTTCATGTCCACGGGCGTGAAGGCCGCCGCGTTCGCTGCCTTCGTGCGCGTGTTCCTGTCCGCGTTCGAGCCGCTCCGCGGCACCTGGGGCAGCGTGATCTGGGTGATCGCCGCGGCGACGATGATCGTGGGCACGGTCGTCGGCGTGGCGCAGTCGAACGTGAAGCGGATGCTGGCCTACTCCAGCATCGCCCACGGCGGCTATCTGCTGATCGCGCTGCTCGCCGGCAACGATATCGGCAAGGGCGCCGTGCTGTTCTACCTGCTCGTCTACGCGATCACGAACCTGGGCGCGTTCGGCGTCATCGCGCTGCTCGAGACCGCCGACCGGCCCGGCGATCGGGTCGCCGACTACGCCGGCCTGTGGAACGATCGTCCGGCGCTCGCCGCGCTGATGACGATCTTCCTGCTCTCGCTCGGCGGCTTCCCGCCGATGGCCGGTTTCATCGCCAAGTGGTACGTCTTCAGCGCCGCGGTCAGGGCCGGCTACACCGGCCTCGCGATCATCGGCGTGCTGACCAGCGTCGTATCGGTCTTCTTCTATTTGCGCATCGTGGTGATGATGTACATGACACCGGGCGCCGCGCCGCGCGCGGTGCCGGCGGTTCCGGCGATCGCCGGCGGTGCGCTGGTGGTGTCCGCGATTCTCATTCTTTACCTGGGCGTGCTGCCGACGCGTGTGCTCGACTGGGCAGCCGCCTCGATCGCGACGGTCTTTTGATCTTCTGATCGAGTTTCCTATCGTTATCTTAGAAATCGCCGACCGTCAACTTCGCGCTGCTGAACACCCTCTATCCACCGGGGCAGCTGCAGCGGAATACCGGCGACGTGTACCTGGACACCCCGAACCGCGGCCGTCTCGCTGAAGTGCCGCACGCGCACGGGATGACGCTGCGCGTGCTGAGCGCGCTGCCCTTCAGCCTGATCGACAGCAGCAGTGATCCGGACCGCAACGGCATCCTGCAGGATCCGCTATACGGGTTCTAGCGGCGCTTCGACTCGCAGCCGCGCGAAGGCCTCGGTCGAGCAACGGTCCGGCCGCCGCCAGACTGACGTCGGGCTGAAGCCTTCGCGCGACGTTTGACGCCGCCGCCCGCGCTCCGCCGCCCTCCTCCGTATAAGGCATATCTTTGATTGACATTAGCTTTTCATAAGCGTATTGAGGACGCCATCCGCGTCGCTCGGTCAGCGGTCCCTCGCTCCGTGGAGGTGAATGATGCGCAGGCTCGCCACCGCGTCCCTCGCCGGCTTCCTCGTCCTCCTGCCGGCCGTTCCCGCCGCCGCTCAGGGTCAGTCGTCCGCAGTGCAGGGGCACGTCACCGACGAGTCGGGGTCGGCGCTGCCAGGTGTGACGGTGGTGGTCACGCACCAGGGCAGCGGCGTCTTCCGCCAGGTCGTCAGCAACAGTGACGGCTCGTACTTCCTCACCAACATCGTGCCGGGTCCGTACCGCATCACCGCCGAGCTGACCGGCTTCCGCAAGTACGAACGATCCGACATCCTGCTCACCGTCGGCAACACCGCGACGATCGACATCACGCTCGGCATCGGCGCGCTGGAGGAGAGCGTGACGGTCACGGGCGAGTCGCCGCTGGTCGACCTCACCTCGAAGCAGATCGGCGCGAACATCGGCCAGGCCGAACTCGGCGCGCTGCCGATCATGAACAAGGACTGGATGTACGCCGTCGGGCTGACGCCGGGCATCCAGGTCGCCTCGTCGACCGCGTCGTTCTCGTGCGAGTCGCTGATCGTCGGAGGCGGCAGCAACCGGAGCGGCAATTTCTCGATCGACGGCGGCGGCAACAACGACGACTACCTGGGCTCGTCGTGCGGCAGCCAGGTCCGTCCGGCGATCGAGGCCGTGCAGGAATTCCAGGTGTTGACCAACCAGTACGACGCCGAGTTCGGCCGAACCGCGGGCGCGGTCGTCAACGTCGTGACGAAGCAGGGCACCAACAGCTTTCACGGCTCCCTGTTCGACAGCTACACGGGCACCAATCTCGCGGCGAAGGACTTCTTCGTGGCCCAGAAAAACCTCGACAAGCCGCAGACCGCGCAGAAGGACTACGGCGGCACGATTGGCGGCCCGATCGTCAGGAACAAGGCGCACTTCTTCTACAGCCTCGACCGCATCATCTTCGACGAGGGGCGAAGCGCGGTGTTCGTGAACCGGCCGGAGCTCAACTACTCCAACACGCAGAGCATGCATCTGATCAATCACATGTTCCGCTTCGACCACCAGATCAACCCGAACAACACCTGGACGTTCCGCTACCTGGTCGAGTACTCGCCGACCTACAAGCGTCTCGCCAGGACCGAGACGCCGCCGGGGCTCGACCAGGAGTTCGACATCGATCGCACGACTGGCGGCAAGTGGAACTGGGTGCTCGGCAACACGCGCGTCAACGAGCTGCGCGTCGGCTACACGCACGAGAAGAACGGCTTCACCGCGCCGGAGATCCAGGACGGCATCCCTTCGGTCAATCTGGCGCCGACGCTGCAGATGCTGTCGTCGTGGTTCGACGGGCCGAACAACGGCGCGCTGTTCCGCATCGACAACGCCTATGAGCTCAGCGAGTCGTATTCCTGGTTCGTCCCGAAGCTGGCGGGCGGGAACAACGACCTGAAGTTCGGCGGACAGTTCATCTACAGCAGCATCGAGCTGCCCGACCAGACCGACATGAACGGGCGGTTCGCCTTCGCCACCGACAAGGCGTTCAACCGGAACGACCCGTCGACGTATCCGGAGCGGCTGTTCATCCGCGTGCCCGATGCCAGCGACATCCTCATGCCGACCGACGTGCTGGTGCTGTTCGTGCAGGACAAGTGGCGCCGCAACAACCTCACGCTGAACCTGGGCGTGCGCTACGACCTCGAGATCACGCCGCTGTCGAACTCGTTCAACCCGCTGTTCTCGAACGGCGGCCACGCGGTCGACCGGAACAATCTCGCGCCGCGCCTCGGCGCCACCTGGACGCCGGGCGGGTCGACGAAGACGGTGCTGCGCGCCGGCTACGGCATCTTCTACGACAAGGTCACGCTGCAGACCACCACGCCGTTCGTGTCGCAGGGGGTCTACAGCTCGTCGTTCACGGCCGCGTTTCCGACCAACGCGGTCGATCCCGGCCCGAGCCGCGGCCAGCTCCCCACCAATCCGATGCTGGTCAACGGGCCGGTCGTCAACCGCGAGCTGCTCAATGCGCTGATTCCGTCGGGAACGCTCGGCCGCAACACCGGGATCGTCTTCATGGACAACCCGGATCGCCTCGTGCCGAACACGCATCAAGTGTCGCTCGGCTACGAGCGCCAGCTGTCGGCGCAGATGGCGGCGACGGTCGACTACATTCACAGCTGGAATCGCGATCAGCTGATCACCTTCGATCTGAATCCGGGGTTGCGCGCGGACACGACGCGAAGCGGCCGCATCACCTACACCGATCTGTACGGGATCGCCGACGAGCTGGGGATTGCGCCGTTCGTGAACCAGGTGCTGACGCGGACCAACGACGGCTCGTCGCAGTTCGACGGCGTGAACGTCTCGCTCGAGAAGCGCTACAGCCGCAACTGGGCTGCCCGGATCTCGTACGCGGTCGGCTACGCCCGCGGCAATTCCGAGGCCGACCAGACCAACCAGAACAACTATCAGGTCCTCGGCGATCCGATGCTGTATCGCAACTTCGGACCGCTCAACGCGGATCGGCGGCAGAATTTCGTGATCAGCGGCCGCATCGAAGTCCCGCGCACGCACGGCCTGATGATCAGCGGCGCGTCCCGGATCATGACCGGAACGCCGATGAACATGATCAACTCGGCGGTCGACGCCGATCGCAACGGCCTGCTGTTCGATCTGTTGCCGGCCGGCACCTACTGCGGTCAGGGCCTGAATTCGATCTGCGTCGACAACGCCGGCGGCCGAAACGGCGCTCGCGGCCCGTCGTTCAAGCAGACCGACTTGAAGTTCAGCTACCGCTTCCGCCCGCGCGGACAGACGCTGGAAACCAGCGTGGAGCTGTACAACCTGTTCAACACGGCGAACTTCAGCAATCCGACGGCCGATCAACGCCTGTCGGACTTCCTCGTGCTGACGTCGCTCAGCGGCGGCAACGGCCAACCGCGCGCGCTGCAGTTCAGCGTCCGCTTCGCTTTCTGAAAGATGCCGGCGGGGCGTCCTGCACGGCCGCCCCGCCGGCATGAGTGATGGCTGATGGCTGATGGCACATGTCAGATGGTTGATTGGCCGCGAACCCAGAACCCAGAACCCCGAACCCAGAACCAGAACCCCGAACTCCGAACCCCGAACCCCGACGCGGTGCTAGCATGCGCCCATGCGGCCGCTGCTTCTTGCGTCCGTGCTCGTCGTGGCCGCCGGATCGGGCGTCTCGCTCGACGCACTGCGTCGCGAGCAGCCGCGGACGCTGCGTGACATCGTCGTCAAGCGGGAGCGCATCGATCGCTTCGCGAAGTGGCTGATTGCCGTTCACCAGCACGATCCCGGCGAGAAAGATATGTACCTGGAGGACATCGCGTCGTGGTCGGCCGACGACCTTCGAGCGCTCTGGGCGGACGCAAAGTTTCTCGCCGCGCTGATGCGTAACCTGGGTATCAGCCGGGTCACGTTTCCCGACCAGCGAGGCACCGTCGCGATCATTTACCCGCCGGAGTTGCTTCAGCGGATGCGCGCGATGGCGTGCGCCGCCAGCGGACGCATCGCCCGGCCCGACTGCGTCGCGATCCACGCGCAGCTGCACCTCGACGACGATCTGCATCCGCTCGCCGCCGATGCGGCCGCCGATCGCGAGCGCACCGGCGAGGACAACTTCATCCTGCGGCGCGCGGCGATCCTCCACGCCGACGTCGAAATCCTCGAACGTCCCGACCTCGCATACAGCGCCCCGTCGTCGGGGCGTCCGCTGCCGGGCCCGCAGCAGTTGCGCGTCGACACCACCGACGGCGTGTCGTTGAACGTTCACGAAGTCGGGGTTCACTGGGAAATTGCGCGCACCCTGCTCGAGCTGATCAAGCCGAAGGACGGCGATCGGCCGCAGCCGGGTCGCGACCAGATGGTCCGCGACTGGTATCGCGCGACGACGGCGTGGATGCAATCCGTCGAGAGCCACGACACGAAGCACATCGACCGGGGACGCGACCTCTTTCCAAGCGATCCGGATCTGCTGTTTCTCTCCGGCACGCTGCACGAAGTCTACGCGACGCCGGAGATCCAGGCCGCCATGCACACGGTCGTGATGCCGACGGGCTACTCGATTTCGATCGGGTCGGCCCGCGGCGAGCTCCGCCAGGCGGAGGGGTTTTTCCGCCGCGCCGTGGACCGCGCGCCGGAGATGGCGGAAGCGCATCTCCACCTTGGACGCGTCCTCGGCCTGCAGGGGCATCACGCCGACGCGATCGTCGAGCTCCGCCAGGCGCTCACGCATCTCGACGACGACGAGCTGCGCTATGACGGCGAGCTGTTTGCCGGCGCGGAAGAAGAGGCGCTTGGCCGCTACGACGAGGCGGCGGCGTTCTACGAGCAGGCCGCAGCCTGCTACCCCGGCGCGCAGTCACCGCTGATTGCGCTGAGTCAGCTGGCGCGGCGCCGCGGCGATCGCGCCGGCGCGCTCGCCGCCATGGAACGGCTCTACGCGCTGCCGCCAGTCGGCGACGAAGCGCGCCAGGACCCCTGGTGGGTGTACAAGATCGCGCAGGCGCGAAACGCCGGTGCGCTGCTCGACGAACTGCGCGCGCCCTTCCGACGGAGTAGCGCGCAATAATCGGCGAGTGCGCCTGACGAGGGCACAAAGGACGACAAAGGACGCAGAGGAAGAGCGGGGAAGGGTCACAGACGTGGGACGACTGACGGCAGCGCGACTCGTAGCCATTGCCACCTCGGTACGTTCCTCCTTTGTGCCCTTTGTTGCCCTTCTAGCCTGGTCAGGCGCGGCCAGTGACGCAGCCTCGCAGCAGCCCGCGTTCGCGGCCCGCGTGGAGTCGGTCCGCGTCGACGTGCTCGTCATCGACAACGGCCGGCCGATCCTCGGCCTCGCGCCGGCAGACTTCGAGATCGTCGACAACGGTGTCCCGCAGCAGGTCGATCTCGTCAGCTTCGAGAACATCCCGCTGAACGTCGTGCTCGCGCTCGACATGAGCGACAGCGTCGCCGGCGAGCGGCTCGAGCAGCTGCAGGATGCCGGGCGCGCAATGCTCGGCGGCCTGAGGAAAGGCGATCAGGCAGCGGTCGTCACGTTCAGCAATGCCGTGACGCGTGCCGCGCCGTTGACGGAGGACATCTCGATCGTGCGCGATGCGCTGGACGAGGCGTGGGGCACCGGCATGACGTCGCTCGCCGACGGTGTTTACGCGGCGATGATGATCGGCGAAGCCGACGCCGGCCGCGCACTGGTCATGGTGTTCAGCGACGGTCTCGACACGTCGAGCTGGCTTACCGACGATCGCGTCCTCGATTCCGCAAAGCGCGGCGACGCGGTGGTCTATTCGGTGGGCGTTGGCGACCGTGGCAACTCGTCGTTCCTGAAGGAGCTGACGTCGCTCACCGGCGGCACCGCCTACAAGGTGGACTCGACCCGCGATCTGCGCGCGACCTTCCTGCGCATCCTCGATGAGTTCCGTCACCGCTATCTCGTCAGCTACACGCCGCGCGGCGTCTCGCGGGACGGCTGGCATCGGCTCGACGTGCGCGTGAAGAACCGCCGCGCGACGATCAAGGCCCGCCCGGGATATCTTGCCGGCAGCTGATCGCAGCGTCTCGTGCGGCCCCTTCACGTCCGCCCCAGACGCGCGGCGATCGC
Organism: Vicinamibacterales bacterium; assembly: GCA_035259385.1. Taxonomy (GTDB): domain Bacteria; phylum Acidobacteriota; class Vicinamibacteria; order Vicinamibacterales; family CAVVIG01; genus QHWK01. The sequence continues at coordinate 45,841 of DATFWL010000545.1, forward strand.
GGCTGCCATGACCTGCGCGCCCCGCGCGTCCGGGTGCCGATCCAACGGGAGATGCCACTCGGGATCGATCTCGACGAAGGCATAAGGAACGCCGCTGGCGTCGAGAATCCGGTGGCGCAGGTTCGCCTCGGGCGGAGATTCCGGCCCAATCTGTGGAACGAGCATCAGCAGGCCGGCGCCGCGCGCCTTCGCGAGGGCGGCAGTCGCGCGAAGCGCATCGCGCGTCATCCTGACGCCGTCGTCCACGGTCTGGTCGCGGCGAAACGGGACGAGGAGTGCCGTGAGCGCGCCCAGCCGCGATGGCGGATTCGCCGGCAGCCACGCAAGGCCTGGTCCGAGATGCGGCCGGTCGTCGTCGAGGTTGCGTCCGAACAACGTCGTCATGAACAGCGCGACGACCGCAACCGGCTGTTGGAAGCGCGGCAACTCTTTCTCGAGGCGCAGGTAGGCCTGATCGCTGCTGTAGCCGTGGACGGCCAGGTTCGCGCTCTGCAGCCGCATCAACGCACCGACACGCGCCGGCACCGAGTCGTCCCATGCCAGGCCGTCCCCGAACATCACCGATTCGCCGGCGAACAGAATCGTCGGGCGCGTAAAGTCCACCGGTTCGTCGAGCGTGCGCACCCGATATCCGTTGGCGTCGACGGCGTACTCGATCGTCCGTCCCTCGATCACGACGCGGCCGACGCGCGACGGCGTGAGAACCCACCCGAGACGAGCATCCGGCTGCCGTCGCGGTTCGTCGTCCGCGACCAGCCAGCCGAGTGGACGCGGCGGCGCCCATCGCAGCACGAGTTCGCTGGCGCCGAGCGCCGCCGCGACGGCGACGGCGATCGGCACCGCACGGCCGGGCGACCGCGCGAAAAATCGCCCGATGAGACCGGCGGCACCGATCGACGCGAGGCCGACGAGTGCGATCGCGACGCGGACGGTCGTCTCGGCGCGGACATACCAGGCGCGCGTCACGAAGAACGAGGGCAGGAAGTGGCGATCGAGCCAGGCCTGGTTCGCGGCGATCGATCCGGCGGCGAGCGCGACGCCGAGTACGGCCACGGCGAGCTGAACCGATGAGCACGAGCGAGCGCGTCCTGGCGGACGCCGCGCGTGTGATTCAGGCCGCACACCGCGCATCGTATACGCGCCGCCCGGGCGTCACCGCTCGCGGCAGGCATTTCACGTCGTCAGACGTCGGGACAACGAAATGATGTTCGCCGTGGGTGGGTGGGACGTTGATGTGGCCGAGGCACTCGAGTCGGCCTCGACCAGCGAGGTATTGAATGCACGTGGAGAATTCCGCGACCGTGGCTGACGCGCCGGTCGCCCGGCTGAACCGATCGACCGCGCTCAAACGTCGCAGCGTGGTCCTGATGATCCTGTTGACGGTGGTCACGCTCGGCTTCTACTACCCGGTCTGGTTCCTGCGCCGCCGCGCGGCGCTGAACAGCCTCGATTCACCGCGAAAGCTCGAAGCCTGGCCGTTCCTGCTGCTCCTCGCGTACTGGATCGGGATGATCGCCGTGTCGTTCGCGGCAGGCGACCAGCCGACGGAGGTGGCCTTCGGTCCGGGCGCCGCCGCGGTCCTGAGCCTCGTTCGCATCGCCGTCGGAATCGTGACCCTCGTGCAGTGTTTCTACATCAAGGACATCCTCGAAGATCACCTGGCGGGGCCTGAAGACGCGATCTCGAGCGGGCTGCTCTCCGACAGCGTGCAGTTGTCGCGGGCCCTGACGTTCTTCTTTCAGATCTTCTATCTGCAATATGCCATCAACCGCTACCTCGCACGCAAGCAGCCTGCCGCCGCGTAGCGGCGATCGCGAGTCGTATGCGGTGCGAGCGCTCACTCCGCGAGCGCGAACACGAACAGTGCGTGCCCTCCGGCGACCGCGACGTGCTGTCGGCCGGAGGCCAGAAACGACATCGGACCCGAACGAATCGCACCGCCAGTTTGAAACTGCCATAGCGGCTTGCCGCTCTTCGCGTCGAGCGCGAAGAAGTTGCCTTCGTTCGAACCGCTGAAGACGAGTCCGCCGGCAGTCGACATGACGCCGGCCCACGTCGGCGTCGGCAGCTTGAAGTCCCACGCCTGCCTGCCGGTCTTCACGTCGATCGCCCGGACCGCGCCCCACGCCTCTTCGTCGAGCCGCTTCTCGCTGCCACCGGTGTAGTAGGTGCCTGGTTTGTACTCGACGCCGGTCTTGTAGTAAATCGAGCCCATCTCGCGTACCGGAACGTACAACAGGTCGGTGAGCGGGCTGTAGGACGGACTCGCCCAGTTCGTCGAGCCCTGCAGGCTCGGATAGACGAGGGTCCCCTTCTCCGAGGGCTCCATGTTCGGGATCGCAATCGGCCGGCCCTTGTCATCGAGGCCCTTCGCCCAGGTCTGCTTCGCGTAAGGCGTGCCGTAGACGAACTCGCCGGTCCTGCGATCGAGCGCGTAGAAGAAGCCGTTGCGATTGGCGGCAACGACCAGCGATCGTTTCTGTCCGCGAATCTCGGTGTCGACGAGGACGGGAATCTGATTCGCATCCCAGTCGTGCACGTCGTGCGGCGTGAACTGGAAATGCCAGCGCGGCTTGCCGGTGTCGACGTCGATGGCGACGAGCGACGAGGTGTAGAGGTTGTCGCCCTTGCGGGCGTCGCCGTTCCAGTCGGGCCCGGGATTGCCGGTGCCCCAGTAGAGCAGCTTCAGCGACGGATCGTACGAACCGGTGAGCCAGGTCGCGCCGCCACCGTGCACCCAGCTATCGCCGGGCCACGATTCGCTTCCAGGCTCTCCGGGCGACGGAATCGTCCAGAAGCGCCACGCCTGCCTGCCGGTTTTCGCGTCGTAGGCGTCGAGGAACCCGCGGATGCCGGCTTCGCCGCCGCTGATGCCGACGATCACCTTGTCGTCGACGACGAGGGGCGCGGCGGTGATGGCGTGGCCCGTCGGGTTCTCGCCGACGTGCACCGACCAGCGCTCGACGCCGGAGCGCGCGTCGAGGGCGACGAGGTATCCGTCGAGCGAGCCGACGTAGACCATGTTCTCGCGAATCGCGACGCCGCGGTTCACGCGCGGGAATCCGAGATTGAGCACGCTCGCCGCGATCGGCCGCGTCCATTCCCACAGCGCCTTGCCACTCCGCAGATCGAGCGCCGCCACCATGGTCGGTCCCGACGTGACGTACATCACGTCGTTGACGACGACCGGGGTCGATTCCACCGAGCCGGTGCCCGGCGGTTGATAGACCCAGACCGGCCGCAGCTTCGCGACGTTGTCCGGCGTCAGTTGCGTCAGCGGCGAATATCGATGCGAGCTGTACGAGCCCGAATACATCAGCCATTGCCCGTCCTGCGCCAGCAGCGGGATTGCGGCAGCAACCAGAATCAGGACGACGAATGCGCACGAAGGGACGGATTTCATTTCGCACCTCGCAGCGTCGTCAGATATGCGACAAGATCGTCGACTTCCCCGTCCTTCAGCCGCGATGCGTAGGAGGGCATCAGCGACGCGTCGATCTCGCGGTCGAGGCTCTTCAGCTCAGACTTCTGGAATGCGTGCACCGCGCCGCTCGAGTCGCGGATGTGTACCCAGAACACGTCTTCGGTGACGCGAATGCCGCGGACCTCCGGTCCGGTCACCGGCGTCGCGCGCACCACGAGATACCCGGGCGGATGTGCTGCCTCGGGTTTCACGAGTGCCTCACGGAGGTACGCCGCGCCGCGCCGTGCGCCGATCGTCGTCAGTTCCGGCCCGAGGATGCCGCCCTGGCCATCGACGACGTGGCAGCCGGCGCAGCCGGTCGATCCATAGAGCGCCGCGCCGCGCTGCGCGTTGCCGGCGGCCGGCGGTGCGGATGTTCGCGAGAGCGATTGCACGTACGCCGCCGCCTGCCGGATGTTGCGCTCGGTGAGCGGACTGCGGAAGCCCGGCATGTCGGTTCCGGGAATGCCGTTCGTGATGATGTCGACGATCGATGGGAGCGACGTCGCGTGGCGAAGCTTGCCGTGGAGATTGGGTCCCATGCCGCCGTCGCCTTCGTTGCCGTGGCACCACGCGCACTGCGCCTCGAAGACTCGCCGGCCTTCGGTGGCCTCGCTCGACATCGCCGGACGGGCCGGGCGCTGGGACGCCGTGCGCGCCTGCGGCGACGCGTCCATCGGCAGCGCGAGTGCGAACGGGACAAGGCCCGCCAGCAGGTTGTGTTTGCATCTCATGGGGCGGATTATAGGACCTCGATGGCGCAGGTGTTACGCCGCGCGGCGGTGTGGGCGGCGCTGCTCACGCTGGCGGTCATCGGCCGCAATGCGCTCGACTGGTGGCTTGCGCCAACGACCGAGTTCTACGCCCGCTCCGTCGTGTCCACGGCGCTCGCTGCCAGCATCTTCGCCGCGGCTGGTCTCTGGGCGGCCGCGCGTTCGCGCTCGCTCCGGACCGGCGTCGGCGTGGGCGTCGCGACCGGCGTGCTCGCGGCGGTCGCCCTCAACCTGATTTCGATGGCCATGCTGGCGGTTCGTCACGATCCGCACACGCTGGCGATGATCGACGCCAGCGGTGGCGTGGGTGAGGTGTTCCTGCTGCCTTATATCGTGCTCGTGCCTGGCACGCTGTGCGCCTCTGCCGGCGCCGGGCTCGGCAGAGCGATCGCATGGTCGCTGCGGTCACGCGTGCAGCAGTAGCGCAGCGAGCGTCGCATCGTGATCAGGTGCGACGGTACGAAGGTCCATCACCACGCGATCGTTCTCGATGCGCGTG
>DATFWL010000546.1:0-12856 GCA_035259385.1 Vicinamibacterales bacterium
ATGTCGGGACGCGCCGGCAGCTGCCGCTGCGGGATCGATCCGAAGTTCTTCTCGGCGAGCTTCATGACTTCGTCGACGGTCGCGTCGCCGGTGACCACCAGCACGGCGTTGTTCGGCGCGTAGTAGGTTTCGAAGAACTGCTTCACGTCGTCGAGCGTCGCCGCCTGGAGATCGGAGAGATCGCCGTAGAAGTTGTGCGCGTTGTACCAGTTGGTGTTCGCCTTCTGCGGCAGGCCGAGCCACTCGAACGCGCCGTACGGCTGGTTCAGCACGTTGACCCGGACTTCCTCGCTCACGACGTCCTGCTGGTTCTTCAGGTTCTCCGGCGTGATCTTCAGCGACCGCATGCGGTCGGCCTCGAGCCAGATCGCGAGCTCGAGCGCGTTCGACGGCATCACCTCGAAGTAGTTGGTGTGGTCGAACCTGGTCGAGCCGTTCAGCACGCCGCCGTTCTCGTTGACGATGCGGACGTGCTCGAACTTGGCGACGTGCTCGGAGCCCTGGAACATCAGGTGCTCGAACAGGTGCGCGAAGCCGGTCCGGTTGCGCGGCTCGATCCGGAATCCGATCCGGTACATGACCTCGACGACCACGACCGGCGCGGCGTGGTTCTCGCTGACGACGACGCGGAGCCCGTTCGGCAGCTTGCGGTAGACGACCGGTACCGAGAAGCTCTGGGCCGATGCCGCTGTCGCACCGGCGACGAGCGACATCACGAGAGCGAAGCAGCGCATGGCGCGTGTGTGCAGCATAAGCGTCTTAGACGAACATTCAGCCGTAAGGTTTGATACCGCGGCCGACGAAAGCGCTCATCAGACGGCGTCGCAGCTCGTTGGCGACCTTACCCTGGTTGAGCGGCTGCGTGCGGAATTTCGCGCGGATCGTGGCCACGCCGTCGGCAAGCGATTCGACGCCGGTCACCTCGAGCGGCGCCTGGAGCACCGCGCCCCAGGCCGGATCCTTCTCCATCGTCGCACCGACCTCGCGCATCGTGCCGATGACGCGGTCGATGTTTTCGTGGTAGGCGACCCCCATATCCACGATTGCGTAGGCGTACTGCTTGCTGAGGTTCGCCAGTGTCGTGATCGTCCCATTTGGGAACACTTGCACCGCCCCTTCGCCGTCGCGCAACACGATCGTCCGGAGGTTGATCTGCTCCACTGTGCCGCCTACCCCGTTGATCCGGGCGACGTCGCCGATGCGCACCTGGTCCTCGAGAATCAGGAAGAACCCGGAAATGACGTCGCGCACCAGGTTCTGGGCGCCGAACCCGATCGCCAGCCCGGCGATGCCGGCCCCGGTCAGGATCGGCAGGACGTCGATCGACAGCTCGCGCAGCAGCATCAGGATGACGACGAAGCCGACCGTCGCAGTGACGAGGCTGGTCAGGATGCCGCCGAGGGTCGCGGCACGGCGCTGCCATTCGAAGTCAGTGGTGGCGTGGCGACGAGCCAGCTTGAGCTGGAGGTTCTCGATCGCGAGGTTCGCCCCCCTCGTCACGACGAAGGCAACGACGAGGATGATCGCGATATTCACGCCGTGCACGAGCAGCCAGTGCACGAACTGCCGCGGATTCCAGGTCGGCTCATTGACGCCGAATCGTTCGAGCGCGAGCGAGATGCTGGCGAGCGCCGCAATGCTGTAAGCGAGTGCCGTCAGCGCGCGCATCATCTGGCGGGCGCGCGCGTGCACGGCCTCGCGATTCTCCGATCCGACGACTTCGAGCGTCGTCAGCAGCCGGTGCACCAGCCACCCCGCCAGGCGCACGATCACATAGGCGGCCACGAACGCGGCGACAGCGGCGATGACGCGAGGGTAGTAGACGACCGGCATCATGCGACGAGGTGAGGGATGTCCATCAGAGGCGCTTGATTCTCAGGTAGTTCGCATCGTCGCGCGTCAGATCGGGGTTGATGCTGACCACGACGACGGCGGCGCCCGACGGCACGAGGCCGCGGGCGACCAGCTGCTCGCCGACGAGACGGCCGGCGGACTCGGCATGCTCGGTGATGTCGACGCTCACCGGGGTGACGCCCCAGTAGATGGTGAGCTGCCTCGCGGTGTCGTCGCGATTCGTGATCGCGAAGATCGGAACGCGCGGACGCAGCGCCGACAGACGCCGCGCGGTGCCGCCGCTCCGCGTCACCGCGACGATGGCGTGGGCATCGCCGCGGTTGGCGAGCGTGACGGCAGCCTCGCAGAGCGCCTGCGCGTGATCCTGCGGCCGTCCTTCGTGGCGCCGTCCGCGCACGTCGATCTCGAAGCACGATTCGGCGTCGCGAATGATCGCGTCCAGGGTGAGCACGGCACGCGCGGGGTACAGACCTGCCGCGGTCTCGCCGGCGAGCATGATCGCGTCGACGCCGTCCTCGACGGCGTTCGCGGCATCGTTCACTTCCGCACGCGTCGGCCGCGCTTCGGTGGTCATCGACTCGAGCACCTGGGTGGCGACGATCACCGGTGTGCCGCTGCGGCGGGCAGCGAGGGTGATTTCCTTCTGGGCCCGCGGGACCCGTTCGAGCGGCATCTCGAGGCCGAGGTCGCCGCGCGCGACCATCACCGCGTCGCTCACCTCGAGGATCTCGTCGAGATGATCCAGCGCCTGCGGCCGTTCCAGCTTCGCGACGATCGGGACGTCGCTGTTGCCGGCCTCGACGGTCAGCTGGCGCGCCTGCCGGAGATCGGCGGCGGTCTGCACGAAGCTGACCGCGATCATGTCGACGCCGAGCGACAGGCCGAAGCGCAGATCGTCGGCGTCCTTCGCGGTGATCGCGGAGGCGGGCAGCGGCACGCCGGGCGCGTTGATGCCCTTGTGCTCGCCAATCTCGCCGCCTTCGGTCACGGTCGTCTCGATCGCGGTGCCGTCGGTCGAGTCGACGCGGAGCTCGATGTAGCCGTCGGCGAGCAGCAGCCGGTCGCCTGGGCGAACGGCGTGCGCGAGGCCGGCAAAAGTCGTCGACACCCGTCCGGGCACGCCGAGGGAGTCGCCGGTCACGATCGTCAGCCGCTCACCCGCCTTGACCGGGACCGGCGTGCCGTCCTTGTTGCGCCCGGTGCGGATTTTCGGTCCGCTCAGGTCCTGCAGGATCGCCACGTGCCGCCGGGCTCGCCGGGCGGCGGCGCGCACGCGCGCGAACGTTTCGCCCTGCGTCTGCTGGGTGCCATGGGAGAAGTTGAGACGGAAGATATCGGTGCCCGCCGCGATCAGCGCGTCGAGCATCTCGTCCGATCCGCTCGCGGGCCCTACCGTCGCGATGATTTTCGTATGCCTCGTGGTCATGACGTTCGTCGCACGTGTCTACCGCAGATCGATGACGTCTCCGTATCTGCGTCCCTGCTCACTTCTGACTAGAATATCGCGCGATGGGACGAATCGTGCCAGACGCGATCGAGCGGTATCTGGCCGGCCTGAACCGGTCCGGCAGCGACGTGCTCGACGCGATCGCGCGCGGCAACGAGCAGCGCGGGCTGCCGCTCGTCGACGCCGAAGTCGGCGCTCTGCTGCGGGTGCTGGCGATCACCGTGAACGCCTCGCGGATTCTCGAGATCGGTACCGCAATCGGGTATTCGGGGATCTGGCTCGCCGCGGCGCTGCCGCCGGACGGGATGCTGATCACCATGGAGATGAGCGAGGAGCGGGCGGGCGAGGCGCGGGAGAACTTCGCCCGGGCCGGGCTCGCCAGCCGCGTGTCGGTGCTCGTCGGCGACGCGCAGCTGAAGCTGGCAAAGGTGTCAGGGCCGTTCGATCTCATCTTCCAGGATGGCGACAAGCAGCTCTATACCCCGATGCTCGACCGGCTCGTCGCGCTGCTGCGTCCGCGCGGCCTGCTCGTCACCGACAACGTGCTCTGGGACGGCGAGGTCGCACCAGGATTCGTCGAGGTGCCGAAGCGCTCGCCCGAGGAAACGCGCGCGATCGCCGAGTATAACCAGCGCGTCGCGGCGCACCCGCACCTGCTGACGTCGATCGTGCCGCTGCGCGACGGCGTGTCGATTGCGGTGAAGAAACCATGAGGCAACGATGACGATCGACGCGTGGCTGAAGGCGGCGATCGCCGACGCGGAGCAGCGCGGCCTTGCTGAACTGAAACCGATGCTCGAGGCGCTCGCGCGCGCGACCGCTGCACTTCGCGCGGCCGACTTCAACGACCGCGCCGATGCCGGGCGGGGCTAGGGGCTGGGGGCTGGGGGCTGGGGGCTAGCCGAGATGCTGACCATCGAAGAGTTCGGCCGGCGCTTGCGCGCGCGGGAGATCACGTCGGCGCAGATCACCGACGAGTGCCTCGCGCGCATCGACGCCGACAATCCCCGCCTGAATGCGTTCATCCGCATCACTGGAGACGAGGCGAGGCACCAGGCGCGCGAGGCCGACCGGGAGATCGCTGCCGGGCGCGATCGCGGTCCGCTGCACGGGGTCCCGATCTCCATCAAGGATCTGCTCGACGTGCGTGGGATGCCGACGACGGCGGCCTCGCGAGTGCGCGACGGTCACCTCGCGGCGCGCGACGCCACGTCGATCGCGCACCTGCGCCAGGCCGGCGCGGTGTTCGTCGGCAAGACCAATCTGCACGAGTTCGCGTTCGGTACGACCAACGAGGACTCGGCGTTCGGGCCGGCTCGCAATCCGCACGACCCCGCCCGATCGCCTGGCGGATCCAGCGGCGGTTCGGGCGCCAGCGTGGCAGCCGGCATGGCGCTCGCGACGATCGGCACCGATACCGGCGGCTCCATCCGGATTCCCGCCGCCGCCTGCGGCATCGTCGGCCTGAAGCCGTCGTTCGGCGACGTCTCCACCGAGGGCGTCGTGCCGCTGTCGCGAACGCTGGATCACATCGGCCCGCTCACGCAGACGGTCGCCGATGCCAGCCTCGTCTATCACGCGCTGCTCGGCGACGCGCACGCGATGCCGCCGGCGCCGCTGCCGCACCACTCGGTGCGCCTCGCGATCCCACGCCGGTACTTTCTCGATGTGCTCGACGATGACGTGCGGGCGCGATTCGACGAAGCCGTGACGCGGCTTCGCGACGCGGGCGTGCACGTCGACGAGATCGACATTCACCACACCGCCGACATCGCACCGGTGTACCTGCACATCGTGCTCGCTGACGCGGCGGCATATCACGGGGCGACGCTGGACGCGATGCCCGAGCGCTACACGGCGAACGTGCGCATCCGTCTCGAGATGGGACGCTACATCCTGGCCGAGGACTACGTGCGGGCGCTCGCGGGCCGCGAGGTGCTGCGGCGGGAGGTCGACGCGGCGCTCGCGCAGCACGACGCGCTGATTCTGCCGACGCTGCCGATTCCGGCGCCGGCGATCGGCGCGTCCACCGTCGCGGTCGGCTCGCGGACTGAACCGGTGCGCAACATCATGTTGCGGCTGACGCAGCCGTTCAACCTCACCGGCCATCCGGCCATTTCGATCCCGTCGGGACAGACATCGGCCGGGCTGCCGTGCGCGGTTCAGCTCGTCGGCGGCCGGATGCAGACCGACGCGCTGTTGAAGGTCGCCCTCGCCTGCGAGGCTCAGATCACTCCAGGGCCAGTTCCGCGCTCGGGAAAGGTCGGCGGCTGAACGTCAGGCGGCCCGGGTGGCGGAATGTCCGGCGGCGGCACCGGCTTGATGTCCGGCGGCGGCCGGTCGATCGGATCCGGCGGCCGCGGGATGTCGGGCTTCGTTGGTTGCTCGATCATGCGGGTCAGCCGTGCAACATCGCTGCCTGGCGCGGCCAATCCTCCTGAGGTGCGGGAACCCCAGCAGGCAAGCAACCGCAGAGAACGCGGAGAACGTCGAGATTTCATTCGCAACAAGGGAATCTCTGCGCTCTCTGCGTCCTCTGCGGTTGCTTTTCCGATCGGGTGAGCCATATCGCGGGAGGAATTTCACACGTCCAGTCCGACCGCGCGCATGAGCGCGAGCGCGTTGCTGTGCTCGACTACGCCCGGACGCAGGCGGTAGTCGAACATCATCTGCCCCTGCTCGAGCCGATCCTCGAAGTGCATGTTCACCGCCTTCGGGCCGAGCGTCGCTGGCAGTTCGGCGAGCGCGAGGTCGTGCGTCGTGATGAGGCCGATCGCGCCGAGGCCGACGAGGGCGCGCACGATCCCCTCGGCGCCAATGCGGCGATCGTAAGAGTTCGTGCCGTGCAGGATCTCGTCGAGCAGGAACAGCAGCGGCACCGGTCCCCGCGCCGCGTCGACGATCGTGCGAATCCGCAGAATCTCGGCATAGAACCGCGAGTGCCCGGCCTGCAGTGAGTCCTCGATGTGCAGCGTCGCGCCGAGGACGAGTGGCGACAGCCGCAGGCGCCGCGCCGCGACCGGCGCGCCGGCGAGCGCGAGCACGACGTTGACGCCAATCGTCCGCAGGAACGTGCTCTTGCCCGACATGTTCGAGCCGCTGAGCACGATCACGCGCGGCCCATCGTCGCCGCCCAGCCGCAGATCGTTGCGGACCGCGGTTGCCTGCGGCAGCAGCGGATGCGCAAGCTCCTCCGCTTCGAACAGCGCGCCGCTCCCGGCCAGGAGCGGAAACGGATCGCCGGAACGCTCGTAGGCGTAGGTCGAGAGCGCCACGAACGCCTCGGCCTCGCCGATCACGCGCAGCCAGTCGGCGATCGCCTGCCCGTAGGCCTCGTGCCACCGCGCGATGGCGATCGCCAGCTGCGGCCGCAGCAGCAGGATGTATGCGACCGGCGCGAACATCAGGTTGTGTGTCGAGTCGAGCCACGAAACCAGCGATCGCAGCCGCGCGATGCGCGCCGAGGGCGGCACGCCGTCCGTCAGCAGCGCCTGGTGCAGCGCGACCAGGCGCGGCGCCGAGAAGCGCTGCGACTCCAGCCGCGCGAGCAGTTCCGCGACCAGGCCGAGATCGCGATCCGGCGTGTCGATCGCGTGCAGCACGTGGTGAAACTGCCGGCGCCAGATCGACGCGATGCCGATGGTCACCGCGATCCACGGCAGCCACAACTCCGCGGGCGCCATGTCCCGATAGATGATCGCCGCGAGCGCGACCGTGACGGCGGCGAGTCCAGCCAGCAGGAACGGCAGCAGTCGTGGGAAGCGCGTCGGTTCGGCGCGCGCCCACCTGGCGAGCAGGCCGGTGCGACCGACCGGCGACTCGGACGCCAGCACCGCGATGTCCTCGCGGAAGTCGAGCAGCGGCCGCAGTTCGTCGAGCGCCTCCTGTCGCGCCAGCACCTCGGCCGCCGGCGCCGGACCGCTGAGCCAGGCCGCGAGCGTAGTCTCGCCCGCTTCGGTGCGGGTCGTGTTCAACCGCTCGAACAGCGAACCGCGGCCGAAGAGATCGAGGTCGTCGGCATACGGGTGATCGCCGGTGAAGGCGGCGCCGTCGCGTCCCGTGCCGGCCCACCGATCGTCCAGGCGATCGAGCCCGCGCGCGTACACGCGCTCCGCGGCCTGCGCGCGCTCGAACCGGTTCAACTGCTTCGCGTGCACGACGGCGAGGACGCCGAAGGCAATGCCGTCGGCGATCGGCCACGCCGGCGAGACCGCGCGGCTCACGAACGCCAGCCACAGCAGCGTCGCCCCGGCGGCGGCCAGCGCCAGGCGGGCGTTCGAGATCAGACGGTTGACGCGATCGAGGGCGGCGATCCGATCACGCCTGTCGGCGAGCCGCCGTTCGTATTCCGCGCGTGGATCATCCAAGGAGCGCCCGCGCGAGCGTCACGTAGTGATCGGCGGCCGCGTGCAATTCGGCCACCGAGACGTATTCGTCCGCGGTGTGGGCGGCGTGAATCGATCCGGGGCCGAACAGCAGCGGCGCGCCCCATCGCGGCAGGAACGGAATGTCGGTCGTATACGGGAACACCGCGGCGTCGAAACCCGGAACCGTGGTCAGCCGGACGGGGGGCACCTCGAGGACGTGCTCAATCGCGACGCGACGCTCGAGCGCCGCCACCGCTCGCCGCACGTCGGCCGCATCGCAAACCGTCCGGAACATCACCTCGGCCTCGGCCGAGGGCGACACGACGTTCGGCGCCACGCCGCCGGTGATCAGCCCGATGGTGTAGTGCGTGTGGCCGAGTACCGGATCCTCGGGCAGCGTCACCGTTCGCAGCTCGACGAGCGAGTCGATCAGTTTGTCGATCGCCGACTCGCCGAGCTCTGGAAACGAGGAATGCGCCGCACGGCCGGTGGCGCGCAGCTTCAGGCGCAGGATGCCGCGGGTCGCCAGGCCGAGGCGGTTGTCGGTCGGCTCGCCGTCGACGAGAAAGCGGCTTCCCTGCTCGGTCGCAGCGTCGTTGGCCGCGCGCGCACCGTCGCTGCCGCGTTCTTCGCCGACGACGAACACGAGGGCGACGCGCGTTTCCCCCGCCCGGCGAAGACGATCGCCGGCGGCCACCTGGGCCGCGAGGATCCCCTTCGCGTCGCAGGCACCGCGGCCGTAGAGCCGATCGCCTTCGAGCCGGCTTGGAAAAAACGGCGGGACGCAGTCGATATGGGTCGAGAAGGTGACCGCGCCGGTCGTGTGCCCGGTCGGCGTCGCGATCACGTTGAACCGCGACGCGTCGACGCGCTGCTCGAGCACGGACCAGCCGTGGGCGCGCAGGTAGTCGGCCAGCCATCGCGCCGCCGCGCCTTCGCGGCCGGTGGTCGAGTCGATGTCGACGAGCGCGCGCGTCACCGCGACGATGTCGGTGGGATCCACGGTCGCGGTCACGATGCCACTCCATCTGTGGCCGCGACCGGCGCGACCGGAGTGTGGGACTGATAGGCCCATAGGGCGGGTTGGGTGGGTTGAGACGGCCCATCGGTCCCAGCCCCACCCAGCCCATGGGCCCATCGGTCCCACACTCCCAGTCCGATCATCGGATCCACGCTTCCAGCTCCGTGCGCGTGTCCGTTCGCGAATCTCGGTACTTGACGATGACGGGCGTGGCGAGCGACAAGCCCCAGTCGACGCCCTTGCCGCCGGTCACCGCACGCGCACCTGGAACGACCACCGCGCCTTCGGGCACGACCAGCGGATGCTCGGGGGAGGGCTTGATGATGTCGCCGCGCACCAGATCGTAGACCGGCGTCGAACCGGTGAGGATCGTGCCGGCCGCGATGACCGCGCGAGCCCTGACGATCGCACCCTCGTAAATCCCGGCGTTGCCGCCGACGAGCACGTCGTCTTCGACGATCACCGGCAGCGCGCCGACCGGCTCGATCACGCCGCCGATCTGCGCCGCGGCACTGATGTGGACGCGCGCGCCGACCTGCGCGCACGAGCCGACCAGCGCATGCGAGTCGATCATCGATCCCTCGCCGACCCACGCGCCGATGTTGACGTACATCGGCGGCATGCAGATCACGCCAGGCGCGAGATAGGCGCCGTCGCGGATCGCGGAGCCGCCCGGCACGATGCGGACGCCGGCGCCGAGCCCCGGCTTTTTCAGCGGCAGCGTGTCCTTGTCGTAGAACGGCACGCGGCCGTGGTCCATCGAGACGTCCACCATATCGCCGAACCTGAAGCCGAGCAGAATGCCTTGCTTCACCCATGTGTTCACGCGCCAGCGGAGCGGGTGCGACGGGTCAGGTTCGGCCGCACGGACGCGGCCGGACGACAGCGCTTCGCGCAGTTCGGCAAACACGCCACGCGCGCGATCGCGGTCCGCGGCCGGACCGGCGGAAGCGAGCTCACTGATCTCGGATTGCAGCATCGTTTTTACGCTCGACTCGGGCCTTCGCGCTACACGTGACTCCGACGGCACACGCGCTGCAGAACGCAGCGCGAAAGCGTCCGCCGTCGCCGGCCTCGATGACGCGCCGGCCTCGGCGAGGCTCGCCGAAGCGCCAGAGGCGCGTCGGCGCCAGCCGGGCGTCCGATCACACGAGCGCCGTTTTCAGCAGGCCCAGAGCCTTCAGCACGCCGGTGATCTTTTCTTTCGACTCCACCTTCGGCGAGACCATCGGCAGCCGGAACACTTCCTCGAGCAATCCCATCGCAGCCATGGCGTACTTCACCGGCTGCGGGTTCGACTCGACGAAGTTGATCGACATCAGCGGCAGGATTCGCGCGTGGACGGCCCGCGCCGCGGCGAAGTCGTTGCGCTCGGCAGCTTCGACCATCGCCACCATGTCCGCCGGAATCTCGTTCGACGCCACCGAGATGATGCCGTGGCCGCCCACCGCCATCAGCGGCAGCGTCAGCGCATCGTCGCCGGAGAGCACGATGAAATCGGAGGGGACGGCGCGGCAGACCTCGCACATCTGCGAGACGTTGCCCGACGCTTCCTTCACCGCCACGATGTTCGGCAGCTGCGCGAGGCGCGCGAGCGTGGGCACCTCGACGTTGACGCCGGTCCGCCCGGGCACGTTGTAGACGATGATCGGCAACGAGGTGCTGTCGGCGAAGGCGCGATAGTGCTGGTAGAGGCCTTCCTGCGTCGGCTTGTTGTAGTAGGGCGTCACCGACAGGAAGCCGGAGGCACCCGCCCGCGCCATCTCGCGCGCGATGTGGATGACTTCTCGCGTGTCGTAGCCGCCGGCGCCGGCGACGATCGGCACCCTTCCGTTCGCTTCTTCGACGAGGATCTCGACGATGCGCAGGCGTTCGGCGTCGGTCAGCGTCGGGTTCTCGCCCGTGGTGCCGCACGGGCACAGGAAATGAACGCCTGCATCGATCTGCCGCCGGCCAAGCCGGCGCACCGCCGCGTCATCGAGATCTCCGCTGCGCGTGAACGGCGTGACAAGTGCCGTACCGACTCCGGTGAATGGCTTTCGCATGATGGTCTCCTGCCGCTCGGCTGAGCCTTCGCGCTCTACACTTCCGTCAGTCCCAGAACATCCCGCATTGTGTACCAGCCGCGTCTGCCGTGGATCCACTTCGCCGCGGTGAGCGCACCTCGAGCGAACGCCGTCCGGTCGCGCGACGAGTGCGAGAGCGTGATGGCTTCGGCCGGACCATCGAACCCGATCGTGTGCGTCCCGGGAATGAAGCCGGCGCGCGTGGACGAGGTGTCGATCGGCCGCGTGAAGCCGGCCTGCTGCATCGACCGCTGCAGCAGCAGCGCGGTCCCCGACGGCGCGTCCTTCTTCGTCGCATGATGCGCCTCGTGGATGAACGCGCCGAATTCCGGTTGCGCCGCGAACAGCTGGGCCGCGTGCGCGACGAGTGCGTCGAACAGCACCATGCCGATCGAAAAGTTCGGCGCGACGACGATTCCGGCGCCGCTGTCCGCGACGGCGCGCCTGACCGCCGGCTCGTGCGCGCTCCAGCCGGTCGTGCCGACGACGAGGTTGATGCCGCGCTTCGCCAGCGCCGGGACGTTGACCGGCACTGAATCCGGGGTCGAGAAATCGACTGCGACCTCGACGCCGCTCCAGCGCGCAGCATCCGCGCCGCCGCCGTGTGCCGACGACGCCGGGTCCAGCACGCCGGCGATCTCGCACTCGTACTCGGCCGCGATCGACTCGACCATCCGCCCCATCTTGCCGTGACCGACCAGCAGCAGTTTCATCGGAAGAAGCTCTCGTGCAGCCGCATCATCGCATGAGGCACGTCCGCGTCGCGGAGCACGAACGTGATGTTGCGCCGGGATGCCGCCTGCGACACCAGCCGCAGCGGAATGCGCTCGAGCGACGTGACGGCCCGCGCAAACAGCGTGGCGTCGGCGCGCAGATTCTCGCCCACCGCGCAGATGATCGCCATGTCGCGCTCGCAACTCGCCTCGGCGAACGTGTGGAGGTTGTCGAGGATCGCATCGAGCCGCCGCGTGTCGTCCACCGTCACCGATACGCTCACTTCCGACGTCGTCACGACGTCCACCGCGGTCCCGAAGCGCTCGAACACCTCGAACAGGCGGCGCAGGAACCCGTGCGCCATCAGCATGCGCGTCGAGGTGATGTCGATCACCGTGACGTCGCGCTTGCAGGCGATCGCGGTCAGCTGGCCATTGGCCGGCGCCCCGTCGGCGGTGATCAGCGTCCCGCCGTTCAGCGGCCGCCGCGAATTGAGGATCCGCACCGGGATGTTCTTCGCCACGGCCGGCAGGATCGTGCTCGGATGCAGCACCTTCGCGCCGAAGTAGGCGAGCTCCGACGCTTCCGCGAACGAGAGCTGAGGAACGAGACGCGGCTGCGGCACAATCCGCGGATCGGCGGTCAGCATGCCGTCCACGTCGGTCCAGATCTGGATTTCGGCGACGTCGAGGCAGGCGCCGAAGATCGCGGCGGAGTAATCGGAGCCGCCGCGGCCGAGCGTTGACGTGATGCCGGCGGCCGTGGCGCCGATGAATCCGCCGAGGACCGGGATCCGGCCGCCGCCAATCACCGGCGCCAGCCGCGCGGTCGCGCGCGCGCAGGTCGCCTCCATGTCGGGCGCGGCCGCGTTGTGCTCGGCATCGGTCACCAGGACCGAGCGCGCGTCGATCCATGCGGCAGGCAGGTCGTGATCCTCGAACGCCGCCGAAACGATGCGGCTGCTCACGACTTCGCCGACGGCGAGCACCGCGTCGCGCGACCGCGGCGACACTTCCCGCAGGACCGCGAGCGCGTGCACGAGACCGATCAGCTCGTCGAATTCGTGCCGCACGTCCGCGAGAACGCCGTCGCGGCTCACCGACGTGACCGCAGCGGCGACGCGGATGTGGCGCTCGAGGAGCGACTGCAGCTCTGCGGCCGCTCGCTCGACGGCGCCCTCCTCCGCCAGTTGGGCGATCGATACCAGCCGGTCGGTCACGCCCGCCAGCGCTGATACCACGACGACCGGCGCCGGCGCACCCTTCGTGAGCTGCTGCCGAACGATGTCGATCAGCCGGACGATCGCGTCGGGATCGGCGACCGACGTGCCGCCGAATTTCATGACGACGCTCACTGGGGGATCCTCCGGCCGGGTAGGCCGGGTAGG
>DATFWL010000547.1:0-38341 GCA_035259385.1 Vicinamibacterales bacterium
CGCTGGCCGATCCGATCGCGCCTGGCGCAACCGCCACGATCACGGTCGCCTGGACCGCGCATGTCCCTCGTACGTTCGCCCGCACCGGCGCCGTCGGCAACTTCTTCTTCATCGCGCAGTGGTTTCCCAAGCTCGGGGTCCTGCAGGACGCCGGCTGGAACTGCCATCAGTTCCACAGCGGCACCGAGTTCTTTTCCGACTACGGCATCTATGACGTGTCGTTGTCGGTGCCCTCGGGCTGGCCGATCGGCGCTACCGGAGTCGAGCGCGAACATCGCGACGAGAATGGCCAGGCCGTGCACCGCTTCTACCAGGAGGACGTGCACGACTTCGCGTGGACGACCAGCCCCGGCTTCCTCGTGCGCACGGCGCGATTCGAGCACGCCAGCCTGCCGCCGGTGGAGATGCGCCTGCTGCTGCAGCCTGAACACGCGAGCCAGGCCGAGCGGCACTTCGATGCGACCCGAACGACGCTGAAGTACTACGGCGAGTGGTTCGGGGCGTATCCATACGGGCACATCACGATCGTCGATCCCGCGTTTCAGAGCGACGCCGGCGGGATGGAGTATCCGACGCTGTTCACCGCCGGGACGCGCTGGCTGGCGCCGGCTGGGGTCACGACGCCGGAAGGCGTCACCGTCCATGAAGCCGGCCATCAGTTCTGGTACGGCATCGTCGGCAACAACGAGTTCGAGGACGCGTGGATGGACGAGGGCTTCAACACGTTCTCGACGGCGCGCGCGATCGCACAGGTGTACGAGCCGAACTTCCTCGCGCTGCGGTATTTCGGCGGTTTCGTGCCGTGGGTGGTCCGCGACATCGCGCTCAGCCGCGAGAGCGAAGGCAACCGGTTGACCGGCTACCGCCATGACGCACGCAGCGACACGCCGTCGACGCCGTCGTTTCGCTACTTTCCTTCGACCGGCGGCAGCATCACCTACAACAAGACCGCCCTCTGGCTGAACACGCTGGAACGCTGGCGCGGATGGCCGACTCTGCAGCGCATCATGGCGACCCATTTCGCGCGATGGCAGTTCAGGCATCCGAAGCCCGAGGACTTCTTCCGGATTGCCAGCGAGGTGGCCGGACAGGACCTCACGCCGTTCTTCGACGAGGTGTATCGCAGTTCCAACGTGTTCGACTACGGCATCGCCGAGTTGAAGAGTGTCCGCGACGGCGACCTGTATCACACGACCGTGGTGGTGCGACGCTACGGCGAGGCGCGGTGGCCCGACTTCATCAGGGTCAGGATCGATTTCAAGGACCATCAGGTGGCCGAGCTGCAACGCTGGGAGGACGCCGATCGCTGGAAGGCCTACGTCTACGACGGGCCCGCCCCGGCGGTGTCGGCGCAGGTGGATCCGAACCGTGTGCTGCTGCTCGACGTGAACTACACCAACAACTCCAAGACGCTGGCGCCGCACGGTGGTGCGGCGGCGAGCAAGTGGGCGGCCAAGTGGATCGTGTGGCTCCAGGACTGCCTGCTCTCGTGGGCGGCGCTGGCATGAGCGGAGCGGACGACAGAAGGGCCGCGCCGCCGCGGACGCCGTCCGGCGGCGCAGTCCGCGCCGCGATCGAGGGCATGCGGCGGGTGAACCGCGCGCCGGCGGTTCTGCTCGGCGTCTTCGCGCTGACGCTGCTGGTGTCGGTGCCGCTCGCGGCGGCGATGCGCGGGATGCTCGCGCAGCACCTCGGCGACAGCCTGATGGCCGATTCAGCAGCCGACGGCGTGAACTACGACTGGATGCAGGAGTTCGCCGATCAGGCCACCGGTCTCGGCGTCACCTTCAAGCCGACGATCATCGGCTTCGCCGCGGTGCTGGACAACCTGAGTGCGTTCCTCGACAACACCTCGCGGCCGGTGGTGATCGTCGGCGCGGCGGCGGTCTACATCCTCGGATGGTTGTTTCTCGCCGGCGGCATCATCGATCGGCTCGCGCGCGACCGGCCGACGCGCGCCCACGGGTTCTTCGCCGCGTGCGGCGTATTCTTCTTCCGTTTCCTACGGCTCGCAGTCGTGCAGTGGGTGATCTACGCGGCGCTGTTCGGCGCGCTTCACCCGTGGCTGTTCGGCCGCGTGTATCCGCGCCTGATCCACGAGATGACCGTCGAGCGCACCGCGTTCCTGGTGCGCGTGACGCTGTATGCCCTCTTCGGTGGACTCGTCGCCGCATGCGCGACGGTTTTCGACTACGCGAAAGTGCGCGCGGTCGTCGAAGATCGCCGGAGCATGCTCGGTGCGATCAACGCCGCGGTCGGCTTCATCTCGCGAAACTCTGCGGCGGCGGTACAGCTGTTCGTGCTCGATTTCCTGCTGTTCGTCGCGGTGATCGCCGTCTACGGCCTGGTCGCGCCGGGCGCCGGCGGCCGCGGTGTGCTCGTCTGGGCGGCATTCGCGATCGGCCAGGCCTACATCGTCGCCCGCCTGTGGGTAAAGCTGACCTTCTGGGCGTCGGAGACCGCGCTCTTCCAGAGCCGGCTTGCGCATGCCGGCTACGTGGCGCGGCCGGAACCGGTGTGGCCGGAGTCGCCGGCGGCTGACATGATGTAGCACGGCTGACGTGGCGTGATCAGCCGTTGACTCGCAACGGGCGTGCTCCTAAGCTGCCGCCGCAGGAGGGAACGATGACGTGGCTGTCGTTTCGCGGTGGCGCGGCGTGTCGCACGCTGGGTGCGACCGTCCTGTTGGTCTTTGCCTTCATCTCGAGCTCAGAAGCGCAAAGCGCGATCGCGGGTGTCGTCCGCGATTCGTCGGGCGCCGTTCTGCCTGGCGTCTCGGTGGAAGCCTCGAGCCCGGTCCTCATCGAAGGCTCGCGGACGGTGGTGACCGACAACGCGGGCGGATACCGCATCGAGAACCTGCGCCCCGGTGAGTACGTCGTCACCTTCACGCTCACGGGATTCCGCACGGTGCGGCGCGAAGGCATCGTGCTGCCAACGTCGTTCACCGCGCAGGTGAACGCCGAGTTGTCGCTCGGACAGCTCGAGGAATCGATCGTCGTCACCGGCGAATCGCCGCTCGTCGATGTCCGCGGTTCGGTTTCGCAGTCGGTGATGACGCGCGAAAAGCTGGACACGCTGCCGACCGGCAAGGATCCGTTCGCGGTCGGCCAGCTGATCGCGGGGGTCACGACGACGACACCTGACGTCGGTGGCACACAAGTGATGCAGCAGCCGACGCTGCAGGTGCACGGCTCGTCGAACAACGACAACGTGTTCATGGTCGACAGCGTCCAGATTCAGCACATCGGGTTCGGTGGCAATCAGACCGGCTTCTATTTCAACGACGGGCTGATGGAGGAGATCAGCTATCAGACCAGCTCGCTGCCGGCCGAAGCGCCGGTCGGCGGCGTGCAGATCAACATGATTCCGCACGATGGCGGCAACGCGTTCCACGGCACTTTTTTCTCGACCGCCGCCAACTCGAGCCTGCAGGCGAACAATCTCTCGCAGGATCTGGTCGATCTCGGGTTCAAGGCGCAGAACCGCGTCGACACGGTCTACGACATCAACGGGACGCTCGGCGGACCGGTCCGGCGGGATCGCGTCTGGTTCTTCGGGACGGCCCGACGCTGGAGCGCGAACAACTTCCTCGGCAACACCTTCACCTCGACCGGCGCGCAGGCGATCGACGATCAGCACATCACCGACGCGACGATCCGTGTCACCTGGCAGGCGACGCACGACAACAAGCTCTCGTTCCACTACGACCGGAGCATCAAGTGGCGCGGCCACCGGCCGAACAACTGGCTGAACGCGAGCATCAACGATCCGGTGTCCGACGTCGTGCAGACGACGCAGCTGAACTACATCGGCGAGATCAAGTGGGCGTCGACACTCGGGGGCCGGCTGCTCGCGGAGGCGGCGATGTTCACGCTGCCAGTGAACTACACGCTGGGATTCGAGCCCGATGCCGCGCCGGACGCCATCGCGACGTTCGATCAGGTCCGATCGACGATCAGCGGCGTCTCGCCGCGCATGGACACCAACAGCGCGCGGATGTTCACCTACGCCGGCAACGTGTCGTACGTCACCGGCTCGCACAACCTGAAAGTCGGCACGCAGGTCCGCACCGGGTGGTCGCAGGAGCTGTTCACCATCCGCGGCGACATCCTGCAGATCACCAGCAACGGCGTGGCGAACTCGGTGCGGCTGGTGAACACGCCGAGCGGCCACAAGGAAGAGGGCGTGAACGGCGCGATTTACGTCCAGGATGCGTGGCGGCTCGGACGCGTCACGCTGAACCCGGGCCTCCGCTACGAGCGGTTCGTGATGTCGATTCCTGCGCAGAGCGCGGCAGCCGGCACGTGGGTTCCGGCGCGCGACTTCACCGCGCAGGACGACATCGTGAACTGGAACACCGTGTCGCCGCGGTTCGGCGTGGCGTGGGACATGACGGGCGACGGGCGAACGGCGCTCAAGGGAGGCGTCAGCCGCTACGATCGCCTCGAGGGCATCACGATCATCCAGCCGCTGAATCAGCGCAACATCGCCTTCCAGGTCTGCCCCTGGTCGGACGCCAACAACGATCTGACGGCGCAGTTGAGCGAAATCGCGATGCCGCGCTGCACCGGTTCCCTGCAGCCGTCCCTCGGCAACGTCGATCCGGGCCTGAAGCGCCCGCATCAGTGGGAGTACACGGCGATGGTGCAGCGGCAGGTGGGCGCCTCGACGTCGGTCAGCGTCGGCTACTATGGGCGCCAGTTCGCAGATTTGTACACGACCGTCAACGCGGCGGTGCCGCCGTCCGCCTACACGCCGGTGTCGATTACCAATCCGCTCACGAACCAACCGATGACCGTTTACAACCAGGATCCCGCGACTCGAACCTCGGTGCGCAACGTGGTGACGACGATCCCGGCCCTGAGCCAGACCTACAACGGCGTGGAGTTCCAGGTCAACACGCGGCTCAGCAAAGCGACGCTGTTCGGCGGTCTCACCATCGGCCGTGACTACGGCGACCAGGACACGACAAGTTCCTGCGCTGGATGCGGTAATGAGTTCAACAACCCGAACAATCTGATCAACAATCGCGGCGCAATCGGCTTCGACTCGACGTATCAGATTCGCGGCGGATGGACCTACTTTCTGCCATACGATGTGCAGTTCTCGGGATCGATCCGGGAAGCGACCGGTCTGCCGCAGACGCGCATTTACACCGTGACCACGTCAGTTGTGCCGGGGTTGACGCAGGTGACGCAAAACGTGCAGGCGGCGCCGCGCGGCGATTACCGTTATCCGTGGCAGAACCTGGTCGACATCCGCCTCGTGAAAGTCATCAAGACAGGCACCGTGCGCATCGAGCCGACCGTCGACGTCTTCAATCTGTTCAACGACGCTGCCGTGACCAACGCGGTCGGCACCGTTGGCTCCTCGCTGGGTCGTCCATCGGCAATCGTGATGGGACGGCTGGTGAGAATCGGAGGGAGACTCGCGTTCTGAGGACCAGCAACCGCAGAGCGCGCGGAGTGCGCACAGAAAATTTCCTCTCTGCAAACTCGGCGGCCTCCGTGGCTGCTTTCCCGGGTGATCGAAAGGAGATGTCATGGCCGCTTACACGCGCGTGTCGCGACGGAATTTTCTCGTGACCTCGGGAACCGGCGCTGCGGCGTTGTGCGTATCGGGAAACGCCGGCGGCTACACCGGCGCGGAGATGCGGGCCCGCGCCGAGGACGATGCCCCCGTCGGCATCTCGAAATGGGATCTCGAAACGCCGGCGCTCTGCGTCGACGTCGACAAGCTCACCCGGAACATCGACGCGATGCGGGCGAAGCTGGCGCCGATGAAGGTGGCGAGCCGGCCGCATGCGAAGACGCACAAGTGTCCGACGATTGCGAAAATGCAGCTCGCCGGCGGCTCGATCGGCATCTGCACGGCGAAGCTGAGCGAAGCGGAGGTATTCGCCGCCAGCGGCATCCAGCCGATCCTGATGACGACGTCGAACGTGTCGCCGTCGAAGATCCGCCGCGCCATGGCCCTGCGGAAGACAAACCCGCAATTCGTACAGGCGGTCGATCATCCGGACAACGCGCGCGATCTCGACGAGGCGGCCAAAGCCGCGGGCGTCGTCGCCGACGTGGTCATCGACGTGGCGGTCGGGACGCGCAGCGGCGTGCCGGCCGGCGATCAGGCGCTCGCGCTCGGGCAGCTGGTCGACACGCTGCACAGTCTGCGACTGCGCGGCATCATCAGCTACGACGGCGGCGCGCAGCACATCAAAGGCTTCAAGACGCGCCTCGATCAGACGCTGCACCGCTTCGCGCCGTCGATCGACACCTACGACCGCTTCCAGAAGTCCGGCCTGAACACCGAGATCTTCAGCGGCGGCGGCACCGGCACGTACAACATCCTGCCGCGGGCCGGCCACGTGACCGACCTGCAGGTCGGCAGCTATATCTTCATGGACTGCCAGTACCTGGATATCGGCGGCGAGTCGAACGACGAGGTCTACACCGACTTCGAGTCGTCGCTCACCGTCGTGACCACCGTGCTCAATACCTATTTCCCGAAATCGATCACCACCGACGCCGGCGCGAAGGCGCTGACACTGAACAAGCCGGGACCGTGGGTGATCGGCGAGAAGGACTTCCGCTACAACGCCGGCTCCGACGAATTCGGCGTGATCACCTACGACACCGCGCAGCGGTCGTACAAGGTCGGCGACAAGCTCGAATTGATCGTGCCGCATTGCGATCCGGCCGTGAACGAGTACGACCAGATGTACGCGATCAAGAACGATCGCGTGGCGGCGGTATGGCCGATCTCGGCGCGGGGACGATCGCAGTAGCGGAACGCGAGAACGCAAAGACCGCCAAAGAGCGCAAAGAAATCTTGTCGGCGAAAAGAGCCGGACGACTCGCCCGGCTCTTCCGTTGTTGCACTCGAGAGAGAAAGATCTTCTTTGCGCGCTCTGCGGTCTTTGCGTTGCTACGCCGCCGACGCGATGACCGCCTTGATGCTGTCCGCATCCAGCGATTCGACGACGAGGAGCTCCTCGGCCATCGCGCGAACCGCCGCGCGGTTCTTCGCGATGATCTGGCGCGCAGTCTCGTAGCCGTTCATCACCAGGCCTTTGATCTCGGCATCGACCTGCTGCGCCATCGACTCGCTGATTCCGGCGCCCTTGTCGGTCTCCCACGGGTTGCCGGGCGTGCGATACGCGAGCGGGCCGAGCGCGGCCGACATCCCGAACTCGCAGACCATGCGCCGCGCGATCTCGGTCGCCCGTTCGATGTCGTTCCCGGCGCCGCTCGTCATCTGGCGCAGGAACAGCTCCTCCGCGACGCGGCCGCCCATCAGGATGGCGATCTGCGCCTCGAGGAACTCACGCGTGTGCGTGTGCCGATCGCCTTCCGGCAGCTGCATCGTCACGCCGAGGGCGCGGCCGCGCGGGATGATGGTGACCTTGTGCAGCGGATCGGCGTGCGGCAGCAGCGCCGCGACCACGGCGTGTCCCGACTCGTGATACGCGCAGGTCATGCGCTCGTGCTCGCTCATCTGCAGCGACTTGCGCTCGGCGCCCATCAGCACCTTGTCGCGCGCCTGGTCGAAGTCCTGGTTCGTGACGATCTGACGGCCGGCGCGGACCGCGAAGAGGGCTGCTTCGTTCACGAGGTTGGCGAGCTCGGCGCCGCTGAACCCCGGCGTGCCGCGCGCGACCTGGCGCAGGTCGACTTCGGCATCGATCGCCACCTTTCGCGCGTGGATCTGCAGAATCTGTTCGCGCCCCTTCACGTCGGGCGCGCCGACGGTCACCTGGCGGTCGAAGCGTCCCGGCCGCAGCAGTGCGGGGTCGAGAATGTCGGGCCGGTTGGTGGCGGCGATGACGACGATGCCCTGGTTGGGCGCGAAGCCGTCCATCTCGACGAGCAGCTGGTTCAGCGTCTGCTCCCGCTCTTCGTGACTGAGTGACGTGCCGCCACGGCTCCGTCCGACGGCGTCGAGCTCGTCGATGAAGATGATGCAGGCGGCGGCGTGGCGGCGCGCGTCCTTGAACAACTTGCGAATCCGCGAGGCGCCGACGCCGGCGTACATTTCGACGAAATCCGAGCCGCTGGCGAACAGGAACGGCACCTTCGCCTCGCCGGCGATCGATCGCGCCAGCAGCGTCTTCCCTGTTCCGGGCGGTCCGACCAGGAGCACGCCCTTCGGGATGCGCCCGCCGATCGCGGCAAAGCGGCCGGGCTCGCGCAGGAAGTCGACGATCTCTTTCACTTCTTCTTTGGCTTCGTCCACGCCGGCGACGTCGGCGAAGGTCACCGTCGTCGTTTCGGCGCCCGCCTCGCGGGCCTTGC
The DNA here is from genome assembly GCA_035259385.1 of Vicinamibacterales bacterium. Classification (GTDB taxonomy): domain Bacteria; phylum Acidobacteriota; class Vicinamibacteria; order Vicinamibacterales; family CAVVIG01; genus QHWK01. Next base: position 8,295 of record DATFWL010000547.1, read on the forward strand.
TCTCGAGCGCCGGAATGCGGCCCGAGGTCACGCGGTACATGGCAAAACCGAGCAGTCCAACGAATCCGAGGCCGAGCACCAGAGCGCCGTAGCTGTACGGCGATTGATCGGCCACCGTCTGCACGTCGATCCGCACGCCTTTCTTCGCCAGTTCCGGCACGAATGCGGCATTCGACGTGACGTAATTGGCTGGAGCGATCGTCCGGAACGTCTCGCCGTTCGCGAGCTTGAACTCGAGCAGGTCGCCATTGACCACGATTTCCTTCACGGACGCGCTGTCGAGGTGCCTGAGCAGATCGGAGAACGGGACCGTCGCGACGACCGCTGCGCTGCGCGCGCGTGCCAGCGCCACGCTGCCCAGTGCAACCGCGAGAAGTACTGCGGCAGCCAGGAGGAGGACGGACCGGCGAGAGAACTTGCGACCAGACACTAGGCGCTCCGTTTCACGCGGCGGCGACGGTCGGTCTGAACGCGGACACTACGTGCGTTCGTAATGTCGGGCTCGAAGCGGATCCTCGACGGCGCTGATTGGAAGAGGAACTTCCGCGTTGGGGACGCGGAAATGCTCTTAAATCCTAACATACGTATCGGTTGCTCGGGCTGGCAATATACGCACTGGCGCGGGGATTTTTACCCCGCTGAGCTCGCGCCCGGCGCCTGGCTGGACTATTACGTCCGCTGGTTCAATACGGTCGAGATCAACAACACGTTCTACCGGCTGCCGCTCGCGTCGACGTTCGCGTCATGGGCGCGCCGCGCGCCGCGCGGCTTCGTGTATGCCGTGAAGGCGAGCCGCTATCTCACGCACATGAAGAAGCTGAAGGATCCGCGCGATCCGGTCCGGCTGTTCTTCACGCGCGCGAAGCGCCTGGGACGCGCGTTCGGACCGGTCCTCTATCAACTGCCGCCGCGCTGGCCGGTGAACGTCGATCGGCTCGAGACGTTTCTGAAGGCGCTGCCGCGGTCCCGCCGCCACGCAATCGAGTTTCGTGAACCAACTTGGTACTGCGACGAGGTATTCGTGCTGCTCGAGCGGCACAAGGTGTCGCTATGCCTTCACGACATGGGGGGTTCGGAATCGGAGCGGCGCGCGATCGGACCGTTCGTCTACGTCCGCTTCCACGGCGTCCAGAAGTACGGCGGCCGTTACAGCGATCGCACGATCGAGGACTGGGCCGACTGGCTCGGCGCGCGTGCCTGCGAAGGTCGTCCGATCTATGCGTATTTCAACAACGACGTCGGCGGCCACGCGCCGCGCGATGCGCTGCGCCTGCGCGCCGCTCTCGCCGCGCGCGTTGGGCAGGGGCGGGAGGGGCAGGAGAGGCGGGAGGGGCAGGACGGGCGGGAGCGGCAGGACATGATGGACAGGTACCCCGCCCTCCTGCCCGACCTGCTCGTCCTGCCCGCCCTGCCCTTCCTCCCCGTCCTGCCCGTCCTGCCCTTCCTCCCCGTCCCGCCCCTACAATGTCCGTCCCATGCCGACTGCAGAACGGATCGCCGGGTGGATGCGCCGTCAACTCGCCGCAGCAGGCGCACGCGGCTTCGTCGTCGGCTTGAGCGGCGGAATCGATTCCGCCGTCGTGGCGCGGCTGGCGCAGCTTGCGGCGCCGGGGAACGTGATCGCCGCGCTGCTCCCCTGCCACAGCGATCCGGCCGACGAGCGGGACGCGGCCTCCGTTGCGGCGCACTTCTCGATGATGACGGTCCGCATCGATCTCAGCGAGACGTACGATGCCGAGGTCCGCGCATGTCTGGCGGCGCTCGCGACGCTGCCCGAGCAGATGCGGGCCACGCCGCCTGCCGATCCGCTGCGCGGCCGCGTGCCGCTCGCGAACATCAAGCCGCGGCTGCGGATGTCTGCGCTGTACTTTCTCTCCAACACGATCAACTTTCTCGTCGCCGGCACCGGCAATCGCTCGGAGCTGGCGATCGGCTATTTCACGAAGTACGGCGACGGCGGAGTCGACCTGCTGCCGATCGGGCATCTCGTGAAGAGCGAGGTGCGCGCGCTCGCGCGCGAGCTGAACGTGCCGCCGGCCGTCATCGAACGTACGCCGAGCGCCGGCTTGTGGATGGGACAGAGCGATGAGGCAGAGATGGGATTCACCTATGCGGATCTCGAACGGTATCTCGACGAGGGACCGCAGGGCGTCTCGCCCGCGCTCGCGATGCGGATCGAGCGGCTGATTCGGATCAGCGAACACAAGAGGGCACTCCCGCCGGTCCCTGATGTTCAGTGAGGTCGGGTGGGTCGGGCAAGTCTGGCGGGTCTGGCATGTCGGAAACCTCGGTGCTCGCTGGCGATCGCAGATCCGACCTGCTTGACCCGACCCGGCTGGCCTGCCCGACCTGCCCGACCTGCCCGGCCTGCCGGGCCTGCCGGACCCACCCGACCCACCCGCCCTACACGTCGGCGAATTTGTAGCCGACGCCCCATACGGTCAGCAGGAACCGCGGATTTGCCGGATCCGGCTCGATGCGGCGGCGCAGGCGCTTCACGAGCGTGTCGACGCTGCGGACGGTGACGAACGTGTCGCCGCGCCAGATCTTCGACAGGAGCGCCTCGCGGCTGAACACGATGCCGGCGTGCGTCGCCAGCAGATGCAGCAGCCGGAACTCCTGGTCGGTGAGCTCCACCTCGCGACCGTCGACGCGGACACGCCGGCGCGCCGGATCGATCTCGACGCCGTGGATCAGGATCGGCGGCTCGGCCGAATCGTCAGCCGCGGCCGCGGCGGCCTGGCGCGGGCGGCGGAGCAGCGCACGCGCGCGCGCCACCAGTTCGCGGACGCCGAACGGCTTCGTCAGGTAGTCGTCGGCGCCGCTCTCGAGGCCGAGCACCTTGTCGCTCTCCTCGCGCCGTGCGGTCAGCATCAGAATCGGGACGTCCTGGTTCTGACCGCCGCGCCGCACGGCGCGGCAGAGCGAGACGCCGTCGAGGCCCGGGATCATCAGGTCGAGCACCAGCAGATCGAAGCGTTCGCGCTCGGTCCGCGCGAGCGCCTCCTGGCCGTTGGCCAGCCCTTCACAGGTGTAGCCCTCGAGTCCGAGATGCAGGCACACGAGCTCACGAATGTTCCGCTCGTCTTCGACGACGAGCACGCGCGGCGGCAGCGTCACGGTTTTTTCACGATTCAGACATCGGCGGTTCACTCCGCCGCCGTTCAATCATATGTAGCAGTTACCCACTGGAGGAAGACATGACGTCCACCGTGAAACGTATCACTCTCGGCGCTGCCGCCGGCCTGCTCGCTCTCGGCCTGGGCGCGGGCGCCTTGGTGCATGCGCAGGACCAGGCACCAGATCATCAGCGTCCGTTCCGCGGGGGACCTGGCGGGCCTGGCCGCTTCGGCGGTCCCGGCGGGCCGATGGGCATGCTGCCCATGCTCGGGCGCGAACTCGACCTGACTGACGCCCAGCGCGATCAGATCAAGGCCATCGCCGACTCGCACAAGGACGAGTGGAAGGCGATCTTCGATCGCGAACGGACCGCGCGAGAAGCGCTGTACGCGGCAATCACGGCCGACGCCGTGAACGACGTGCTGGTGCGGCAGAAGAGCGCGGAGGTCGCCGCGGTGGAAGCCGACGCCGCAGTGGCGCGCGCACATGCGTTCGCGGAAGTCGCGCAGATCCTCACCGCCGATCAGAAGGCGCATCTGAAGACGATGCAGGCGCGGATGAGGGAGCACGGTCGCTGACGGGGAGTGTGGGACCGATGGGCTCATGGGGTTGGTGGGGAGGGCCGAGGCCTTTCGGTCCTACCCTACCCACCCCATGGGCCCATCGGTCCCACAGAGCCGGGCGTCACCGTGCCGCCATCGCCCCCACCAATGACGTGACGGCGCTGACGATGTGCGACGCGGAGATGCCGAAGCGATCGAGCAACTCCTCTGGTTTTCCGGAACGCGGAATCTCGCGTACGGCGAGACGGTGGACGGTGAAGCCAGCATCCGCGACCGCCTCCGCCACCGCGTCGCCGACGCCGCCGGACGCGTAGTGATCTTCGACGGTAATCAGCCGTCCTTTCGTCGCGCGCGCCGCGGCGAGCAGGCCGTCGCGATCGACCGGTGCCACCGAGTAGAGATCGATGACACGAATCGACGTCCCTGACGATTTCAGCTGCGTGTACGCCTGCAGCGCCTGATCGACGGTCACCCCGGCGGCAATCACCGTCGCCGCATCATCCGCGCTCTGCTTCAACACTTTCAGACCGCCGATGGTGAACGTCTCGTCGTTCGCATACACGACTGATGTCTTCGGCCGGCTCAGGCGAACATAGACCGGACCGTGCTTCTGCGCGGCGAGCGCGGTCAGCCGCTCCGTGCTGACGCCGTCGCAGGGATACAGGACCGTGAAGTTCGGTTCGGCGCGGCACATCGCGAGATCTTCGAGCGCCATCTGCGACGGTCCGTCCTCGCCGATCGAGACGCCGGCGTGCGTGCCGGCCAGCTTGATGTTGTTGCCGCCGATCGCGGCCATCCGGATGAAGTCGGCGGCGCGGGTCAGGAAACACGCAAACGTCGACGCGAACGGAATCGCGCCGCGCGCAGACAGGCCCATTGCCGCGCCGACCATCACCTGCTCGGCGATGAAGTTCTCGTAGAACCGATCCGGCGCCGTTTTCTCGGCACGGTCGGTGTAGGTCGAGTTCTTCACGTCGGCGTCGAGCACGGCGATGCGGGAATCGGCAGCGGCCAGCCTGGCAAGCGCGTCGCCGAAGGCCTCGCGCGTCGCGACGTGATCCCCGATCTTGTAGTTCGGCGCGGCGACCGGCTTTGGCTTTTCCTCCGGCCGCGACTGCGCCTGGACTGTACGCACGAGATCGGGCGCGTTCACCTGCACACCGGGGACGATCTGCTGCTCGAGCTCGGCGACGGCTTTCTCGAGCTCCTCTTTCTTGAACGCCTTGCCGTGCCAGTTCTCCTTGCCTTCGGTGAACGAGACGCCCTTGCCCTTTTCCGTGCGCGCCAGAATCATCGTCGGCTGGCCTTTCGTGGCGCGTGCCGTTTCGAACGCGTCGAGGATCGCGGCGATGTCGTGGCCGTCGATGACGATCGTGCGCCAACCGAACGCCTGCCAGCGGCGCTCGAACTGGCTCATGTCGTGCTGCCACATCGTCGGCTGGCTTTGACCGAGCCGATTGACGTCTGTGATGGCGCACAGGCTGTCGAGCTTGTCGCGCGCCCCGATGTTCGCCGCCTCCCATACCGATCCTTCCGCCGATTCGCCGTCGCCGAGCAGGACGTAGGTGCGGTAGTCCGATCCGATGCGGCGGGCGTTCAGCGCGCAGCCGATCGCCGCGCAGACGCCCTGGCCGAGCGAGCCGGTGGCGACGTCGACGAACGGCAGCCTCGGCGTCGGATGGCCTTCGAGATCCGAGCCGAGCTGGCGCAGCGTCAGCAACTCGCTGCGATCGAACGCGCCCGCCGCCGCCCACGCGGCGTAAAGGATCGGCGCCGCGTGCCCTTTCGACAGAATGAAGCGATCGGCGTCGGGGTTGTGCGGCTTCTTCGGTTCGAACCGCATCTCGGAAAAGAACAGCGCCGACATGATGTCGGCCATCGAGAAACAGCTGGTCGGATGTCCGCTGCCAGCCTGCGTCGTCGACCGTGCGGAGTCGATCCGGAGCTGCGTGGCGATGTTCTTCAACGCGGGAATGAGGGACGCGCGATCTGATGTCATAACCGCGCGATTTTATCGTAACGACATGACTTCGCGCAGCGCGACGCCGTACAGCGCCGCGTCCGCGGTCGAGGCGGCGGAGAGATGCGGCGCCTGGCTCTGTAGAATCCGTAAAGCGTCGCCGCGGTAGTCGGCGCCGTCGGCAATCACCGCCGCCGCCCGATAATCGGCGGCTGCGTGCAGCGCCGCAAGACGGCCGAACGCGCGCGCCATCGCACAGCAGGTCGCGAAGTCGGCGTCGCGGCTGAGCGTGCGGCGCGCGATCTGCATCAATTCTTCGGCGAGCATCGAGTACGGCAGCCGGCCAGTGAGCTCGAAGGCCGTCAGCAGCGCCGACGCCGCGCGGACCTGGTCCTCGCCGCGCGCCTCCTTCGACGCCGGATCGACGAGACCGATACCCGGACGGTACGTGCCGCCGACCACGCGTTCGAGCTCGTCGATCGCGGCAGGCACGAGATCAAGTGTGGCGACGGCAGACGCCTGCAGGCATGCATCGACCGACGCCATCCCGTCCCGGAGGCCGTCGCGCGCGGGCCACGCCGCGCTCAGCATGCCGGCGAGCGCCGCCACCGCGTCCGCGATTCGAGGATCGTCGGCAATCGGCATCGCCTCGGCGAAGACCGCGAGCCACGCCGCGCGGTCCACCACGCTCGACTCCGCGGCGGAAGCCTCGACGGCGTGCGCCAGTGCGAGACCGAGCGCGTCCCTCACCCGGTCATCCCCGGTCGCGACGTACTGCCTCAGGAGCAACAGCGCTGCCGCGGCCGAGGTGGGCTCGTCACGCAGCACCGCGTCGACGACGCGTGTCGCGATCGCATCGAGATCCGCCGCCGGGGAGTCCTGCAAGGCGCCAATTATAATGAGCCAATGATCGTCGTCCGATTCGCGACGCTGGTCGCGCTCGTCTGGTGGCTGGGCGCGATGACCGCGGCGCGTTTCGGCGACCTGTTCCGGCGGACGGATCTCGTCGCCTACGCCTGTGGCGCGGTGACGATCGTCGGCCTGCTGATGATGAAGTTCATCGGACCGCCGCCACACGGGTTCGTGCCGCGGGCCGCGCTCGCGATTCTGATGCTCGCGGTCGCGATTGGCGCTGGCGTCACCCGCGCGGCCGATACCGCGTCCGCGCTGCTCACGCTCAACATCGCGCTCGGCTTCGTGCTGCTCACCTGGTACGTTCGCGAATGACACACACGATCACGCTCATCCCCGGCGACGGCATCGGTCCGGAAGTGACCGAAGCGGTCGTCCGTATCCTGAACGCATCCGGCGTCGCGATCGAATGGGAATCGCACGACGCCGGCGTGCTCGCGTTCGAGCGCACCGGGCAGACGCTGCCGGTCGACCTGATCGAGTCGGTGCGCCGCAACCGGGTCGCGCTGAAGGGCCCGGTGACGACGCCGATCGCGCACGGGTTCACCAGCGTCAACGTGGGCCTGCGCAAGGCGCTCGACCTGTTCGCCAACCTCCGGCCGGTCTGGAATCTGCCGGCGATCGACGCGCGCTTCCAGGGCGTCGACCTGGTGATCGTCCGCGAGAACACCGAGGATCTGTATGCCGGCCTGGAACACGAAGTCGTGCCGGGCGTGGTCGAGAGCCTGAAGATCATCACCGAGCGGGCGTCGACGCGGATCGCGCATTTCGCCTTTCAACACGCCCGCCGCCACGGGCGCACGCGCGTCACCGCGATTCACAAAGCGAACATCATGAAGCTCAGCGACGGGTTGTTCCTCGAGAGCTCGCGCCGCGTGGCGCGCGAGTATCCGGACATCAAGTACGACGAGCGGATCGTCGACGCCGCCTGCCTGCAGTTGGTGATGTCTCCCGAGAAGTTCGACGTCCTGCTGTTGCCGAATCTCTACGGCGATATCGTGTCGGATTTGTGCGCCGGCCTGGTCGGCGGCCTCGGCGTCGTCGGCGCGGCGAACCTCGGCACCGAGATCGGGGTGTTCGAGGCGGTGCACGGCAGCGCGCCGGACATCGCCGGGAAGAACGCCGCGAATCCGACGGCGCTGCTGCTGTCGGCCGTGCTGATGCTGCGCCACATCGACGAGGGCGCCGCTGCCGATCGCCTCATGCACGCGCTCGGGCGGGTCCTGAGCGATGGACGGGTGCGAACGCGGGATCTCGGCGGCACGGCGTCGACCATGGAATTCGCCGACGCGGTCGCGCACGCGATCTAGCCGCGAGCCGCGAACCCCGACTGGTGCTATAGTCCGACTGGCTCCGATGCACGACGACATCTCCCAGGCCGTGCTGTCGCGCGAAGAGGTGCTGAAGTACCCGCGCGAACAGGTCAGCGCGTACCTGGACGAGCTGCGGACGACGCAGCGGCACAAGTTCTATCGCGCGCTGCAGCATCCGCTCTATCCGATCCTCCGCAAGATCGAGCGCCGGCACGAGAACCTGCACTATGTGACCAGCGCGGTGCGCTCGCACCGCCTCGTCTACGCGTCGAATCACAAGAGCCACACCGACTACCTGGTGCAGCCGCTGGTGCTCGACGACAACGGCATCCGGCCGCCGCTCATCGCCGCCGGCATCAACCTGTTCGGCGGGCCGCTCGGCCTGATCAACAAGCACGTCACCGGCGCCATCCCGATCCGCCGCAACACCAAGGACCCGGCCTATCTGATCACGCTGAAGGCCTACGTCGCCGAGATCGTCAAGAAACACGACATCTTCTTCTATCCGGAAGGCGGCCGCAGCTACAGCGGCGAGCTGAAATCGGCGAAGACCGGGATCTTCAACGCGGTCCTCGATTCGAACCGCGCCGACCTGGTGATCATTCCCGTCGCGATCGCCTACGACCTCGTGCTCGAAGATCACATCCTCGCGCACCAGCGGGTCAAGAAGCGGCAGCGGCCGTTCCGCCGCGAGATCGCGGAGATGGTGCGCTACGCGGTCGGCTATCGATCGCGATCGTTCACGACGTTCGGTGCGCCGATTGGCGTCGGCGATCGCGACGTGCACTCGCGGACCGACGTGCTGGAACTGGCCCGGCTGGTGCGCAACCGGATCGGCATGCTCTACAAGGTGCTGCCGACGGCGGTGTTCGCCGCGGCGATGCGCCCCAACATCGCGCGGCGGGATCTGGAGTCGCGCATCGATCGGCTGATCGAGGAGCTCGCCGCGAAGCACGCCAATCTCGGCGTCACCAGCGGGCGGCAGGCCGTCGAGGAAGCCGCCGAGCCGCTGACCACGCGCGGCATCGTCGTCGCCGAGCGCGGCCGGTTCCGCGTCCGCGAGCGCACGGTGCTCCGCTACTACGGCCGCACGATCGAACATCTGCTCGTGACCACCGGCCGGACGCACTGATGCTCGACGCGGCGTCGAAGACTTTTTTTCACCTCGTCGCGCAAAGCCGGACCCTCAACAGACTCGCCTCCCGATACGGCATGCGCCGGCCGACCAGCTTCGCGCGCCGTTTCATTGCCGGCGAAACGACCGACGAAGCGATCGAAGCGGCACGCGGCGTCCAGGCGCGCGGCCTGCTGCTCACGCTCGACCTGCTCGGCGAGAGCGTGACGAACCTCCAGGAAGCCGAGGCGGCGACGCGCGCCTATCTCGCCGTCATCGACGCGATCGTCGCGTCGGGCATCGAGCGCAACATCTCGCTCAAGCTGACCCAGCTGGGTCTCGACGTGGACAAGGCGAGCGCGGTCGACAACCTGAGAAAAATCCTCGGCCGCGCCGAGCCGGAAGGCTTCTTCGTCCGCATCGACATGGAGAGCTCGGCGTACACCGACGTGACGCTCGAGATCTTCGAGACGCTGTGGCGCCACGGCTACCACCAGATCGGCCTCGTGCTGCAGGCGGCGCTCTACCGGAGCGAGGAGCGCGATCTGCCGCGCGCGAACGCGCTCGGCGCACGCGTCCGCCTGGTCAAGGGCGCCTACAAGGAACCGAGAAACGTCGCGCATCCGAAGAAGGCCGACGTCGACGCCGCCTACGCGCGGATGATGAAGACGCTGATCACCGACGGACACTACCCCGCGATCGCCACCCACGATCCGCAGATGATCGACGTGGCGAGACAGTGGGCGCGCGATCACGACGTCACCACTGACCGCTTCGAGTTTCAGATGCTGTACGGCGTTCGTCGCGACCTACAGGCAATGCTCGTGAAAGCCGGGTATCGCGTCCGGGTGTACATCCCGTTCGGCCGTCAATGGTTTCCTTACTTCATGCGCCGCCTCGGCGAGCGTCCGGCCAACGTGATGTTCGTCCTCCGCGGGATCCTCGTTGATTCTGGGTAAATGCATTCTCTGAAATCCGACACTGCATCAATCAACTTCCGTCCGGAGGGGGCCCTGTTCCCAACCCCAACACCTCTCCAGTCAGCGTTTTTTGTGATCCGGCGGGCAACTCCCATATGGTTCAGCACTTATCTTGGATTCGCGCCTCGCGGCACGGCTCTTGAAACTCACCTGAACCGCGTGGGCGCACAGCGCGTCCATAGTGGTAGGGTCGTTCGGCAGGAGGAGCAGGAGCACATGGTCACCAACCACGCCCATTCGATCGCGTCACAGGACGAGGTGCGAGAAACGGCGGTTGGCGAGAATCTGGACGGTCTTGGCGGTCGCGTGATCGACCGGCTACGGCAGATGTACTGCGGCCTGCACGGTCACGATACCCTGCTTCAATTCGAGCAGGATCGCATGTATCTGCGCTGCGTCTCGTGCGGCCACGAGACGCCGGGTTGGGAACTGAATGAAACGCCGCCGACCGTGACGCTTCGGGGAGATGCTCGCCGTCACCGGATGGCACGGCCTCAGCTCGTCCGCGCCCGCCGCATCGCGTAGTGGAATCTGACACGCTCCGCACAGTTCGAGCATAACGCGCCGGGTTCGCCGTGCCTTCGATATCTGAAGGCAGGCGACCCGAGCGCGGAGGTCTTTCCCAAAGTCTCCCTCCCCGCGGACTTTAGTCTCTAACGAAAAACGCTCGCGTCAGCTCGACCAGCGCGTCACGGCACGCGACGACGTCCGCGATCGTGACGTACTCTTCCGTTGAATGGAGGCCGGCCCCGCCCGGCCCGAACAGGATCGACGGGATCCCGGCGTGGCCAAGTACCGCGGCGTCGGTCCAGAAACTCGCGCCCCCGATGCGCGGCGTCCCGCCCGCACGCGCCAGCGCTGTTGCCATGAGGGCTGGCAGTTGATGGCCGGCTGGCACTTCATACGCTGGACGACTGAACATGGGCACCACCGTCGCGACGAACGTCGGGTCTTCCCGCGCCAGGGCCGCCAGAATCGCGCGCAGCTCCTCGACGGCGATCGACTCGGCTTCGCCAGGAAGCGTCCGCCGCTCCATCTGCAACGTCGCCCGATCGGGATAGCTGCTCAACTCGCGCCCTCCGTACACGAAGGACGCGTGCAGCGAGCCGGTGCCGACCAACGCGTGCGGCTGGCGATCCTGAAGCTCACGGTCGAGCGCTTCGAGGCGCGCGAGGACGCGACCGAGCCGCAGGATCGCGTCGCGCCCTTCGGCCGGCCGGCTCCCGTGCGCGGCTCGGCCTTCCACCGCGACTTCGACCCACGCGAATCCCTTGTGCCCGACTGCGATTGCCAGGTCGGTCGGCTCGGTGACAACCCCCGCGTCTGCCGTCCAGTTCTTCACGAGCGCGTCGGCGCCGATGCTCGAGTGCTCTTCGTCGACCACCGCAGCCACGATCAGGCGCCCCGCGTCGAGTCCGGCCTGTGCGACAGCGGCCGCCGCCGAGATCATCGCGGCGACGCCGCCCTTCATGTCCTGTGCGCCACGGCCGTAGAGGCGTCCGTCCCGCTCGATCGGGGTGAACGGATCGGTCATCCCGGAGACCCCGACGGTGTCGGTGTGCCCGCAGAACATCAGCGCCGGGCCCTGGCGTCTGCCTTCGAGCACGCCGATGACGTTCGGTCGTCCGTCGGCGACCGGCTCGACTGACACGTCGAGGCCGCTGCGTCGCAATTCGGCAGCGACGCACTCCGCGACCTCACGCTCGCCCGGCGCGCCCGGTACGAGCGTCGGGTTCACCGAGTTGATCGCGACCAGATCGCGGAGCAGGCGGATGACAGGATCCATATCGTCTTCGACGTAGCGCGCAGACGGCGGCCGAGCGTCAGCTTACCGCGACGGCGCCTTCGGCGCGAAGGCGGCGTTTCATCGAAATGGATCCGCTACATTAAGCTGGAAACCATGACGCGACGGGTCATCGCGATCACCGGCGGCTCCGCCGGAATCGGCCGCGCGACGGCGATCCGGCTGGCTCGCGACGGCGCAGCGGTGGCGATGTGTGCCCGCCGCGCCGATCGACTCGCCGCCGTCGCCGACGAAGTGCGCGGCGCGGGCGGCGAGCCGCTCGCCATCGTCGCCGACGTCGCGCGCGAAGCCGACATGGAGCAGTTCGTGACCGCGACCGTCGAACGCTTCAAGCGCCTCGACGTGATCCTCTGCAACGCCGGATTCGGCATTGCCGGCGCGATCGACGACGTCACCCCGGATCAGATGCAGAAGCTGATCGACGTGAACTTCACCGGCACTTATTTCGCGGCGCGCGCGGCGCTGCGCGTGTTCAGACGTCAGGGCTACGGCCACGTCATCGTCGTCTCGTCGATCGCCGGCAAGCGCGGCGTGCCGTACATGGGCGCGTATGCAGCGACGAAGTTCGCGCAGGTCGGCCTCGCGGAATCGCTGCGCGCGGAAGTCGCCGGCTCGCACATCCGCGTGAGCGTCGTCTACCCGGTTTCGACCGATACCGAGTTCTTCGACGTGATGTCGCACGAGACCGGTGTCGCCGTGACGCGCGCCGGCGGTCCGCGGCAGCCTGTCGAGGCGGTGGCCGACGCGATCGCGCGGGCGATCGAGCGGCCGACGCCCGAGGTCTATCCCTATTTCAAGTCGCGCCTGCTGGTCGTCCTCAACGCCGTCGCCCCTGGCGTGGCGGACCGGCTCGTGCAGCGGTTCGGACGGAAGCCGATCCGGTAATGGCGTCCGACCTCGACCCGCCCGGCGGCCGGACGACCCGCGACCTGCGCGATCCGGCGGCGGCGATCGCGGCGGCCGTGCGCGAGGCCGGTGGCCGCGCGCTCGTCGTCGGCGGCTGGGTCCGCGATCGGCTGCTCGATCTGCCGATGCCCGAGAAGCGCAACGTCGACATCGAAGTCTTCGGTCTGTCCGGCGAGCGGCTGCGCGCGCTGCTTGAGGCGTTCGGCCGCGTCGAGGCAGTCGGCGAGAGCTTCCAGGTCTACAAGGTCGGAGACGTGGACGTCTCGCTGCCGCGGCGCGATTCGAAGGCCGGCCGCGGCCACCGCGGGTTCGTCGTCGCCGGCGATCCGGACATGTCGATCGCCGAAGCCGCGCGGCGGCGCGACTTCACCGTCAACGCGATCTCGTGGGATCCGCTCACCGGGGAGTACTTCGATCCGTTCGACGGCCGCGGCGACCTCGAACGGCGCCTGCTGCGCATGGTCGACCCGGACACGTTCGCCGACGACAGCCTGCGGGTCCTGCGCGCGGTGCAGTTCGCAGCGCGGTTCGAATTCGGGCTCGACGAGGCGACGGCGTCGATGTGCCGCACGATTCCGCTCGACGATCTGCCGTACGAGCGGGTGTGGGGCGAGATCGAGAAGCTGCTGCTGCAGGCGCGCCGCCCGTCGATCGGCCTTGCGCTCGCCATGGATCTCGGTGTCATCGCGACGCTGTTTCCCGAATTGCAGGCGCTCGCCGGATGCCCGCAGGAACCCGAATGGCATCCCGAAGGAGACGTCTGGGTGCACACGCTCCAGGTGATCGATCAGGCGCGCACGCGGATCGACGATCTGCCGCGGCCGCAGCAGATCACCGTCATGCTGGGCGCCGCCGCGCACGATCTCGGCAAGCCGCTGACAACGGCGTTCGTCGACGGACGGATCCGCTCGATGAACCACGAGGAGCTCGGCGTGCCGCCCGCGACCGCATTTCTCGACCGGCTGAACATCCACACGGTCGATGGCTACGACGTCCGCAAACAGGTGCTCGGAATCACGGCACAGCATCTCAAGCCCGGCGCCTGGTTCAAGGCGCGCGACGAGGTGGGCGACGGCGCGTTCCGGCGTCTTGCGCAGAAGGTCGATCTCGAGCTGCTGGCGCGCGTCGCGAAGTCCGACTGCGAAGGCCGCCGCCCCGGCGCCTTCGATTGCACGGCGATGGACTGGTTCCTCGCGCGCGCGCGCGCGCTCGGGGTCGAGCACAAGGCGCCGGCGCCGATTCTGCTCGGCCGCCACGTGCTCGAGCTCGGGATGAAACCGGGGCCACGCGTCGGCGAGGTGTTGAAGATCGTCTACGAGCAGCAGCTCGACAACCAGGTGACTACGCTCGAACAGGCGATCGAAAGCGCGCGTCGGATCACCGGGCTGTGACGGCGGTCCCTCCCTCCCTGCCACGCCCACGGGCCTTTCGGTGCCACACACCCGGTATGATCCACTCATGGCTCGATACACTCTCGTGTACGGCGTCCGGTTGATTCCTGAAGGGACTCTGAAGGGCGTCGAGGAAGGCACGCTGAAGCTGTCCGATGGATCCAGCGCCGGCCTGACGCTTCATACCTTCGACGGCACGATCCCGCAGCTGCGGCGCTCGCTCGATCGCAGTCTCGACGCGTTTTTCGATCTCCTGCCCGGGGCCGACGAAGAAGACGTGCAGAAATTCGGCGACTAGCGCCGCGCCGGCATGCTGCGCGCGATCGTCACGTCTCCGCTCAACATCCTGCTGCTCGCGGCCCCTGCGTCGTGGATCGCGGAGGTGACCGCACCGGGATCGCCGTGGGTATTCATCGCCGCGGCGGCGTCGCTCGTTCCGCTGGCCAGCCTGATCGGCCAGGGCACCGAGCAACTGGCCGCGCGCTCCGGGCCCGCGCTGGGCGGATTCCTCAACGCCACGTTCGGAAACGCCGCCGAGCTGATCATCGCCCTCGTCGCGCTCCGCAACGGGCACGTCGCCCTGGTCAAGGCGTCGATCAGCGGCAGCATCATCGGCAACCTGCTGCTCGTGCTCGGCCTGTCGTTCTTCGTCGGCGGTCTCGGACGCCGGTCGCAGAAGTTCCATCGCACGCCGGCCACCAACGCCGCCGCGATGCTGTTTCTGGCGGTCGTGGCCCTCGTGATGCCCGCGGTGTTCGACCTCGCGATCTACGGCACGCTGGACGTGCATCCCAGAGCCATCGATAGCCTCAGCTTCTGGACGGCGCTGGTGCTGATGTCGGCGTACGCCGGCAACCTGATCTACGCGTTCACCGCGCAGCGCGACCTGCTCCGGCCGGGTGGCGAGTCCGCACACGGCGTGACGACGTTGTCGGTGGCGGCGTCGGTGGGCCTGCTCGCGATCGGCACCGTCCTGACGACCGTGCAGGCGGAGATCCTCGTCGGCGCGATGACCCCGGCGCTGAAGCGATTCGCTCTCACCGAGCTGTTCGTCGGGGTGGTCGTCGTGGCGCTGATCGGCAACGCCGCCGAGCACTACTCCGCGGTGACAGCGGCGCGCCGTGACGAGATGTCGCTGGCGGTGGAGATCTCGGTCGGCAGCAGCACGCAGATCGCCTTGTTCGTGGCGCCGGCGCTGGTGCTGTATTCGTTCGCGATCGGCCGGCCGATGACGCTGCTCTTCAATCCGTTCGAGATCACTGCGATCGCGCTGTCGGTCCTCGCGACCGCGTTCGTCGTCGTGGACGGCGAGAGCAACTGGGTGGAGGGCGTACAGCTGCTGTCGGTCTATCTCATCCTCGCCCTCGCGTTCTATTTCGTGCCGGGCGGTTGAGCTCTTCGGGCGCAGCGATGCGATAATACGGCCTGGATGGGAGAACTCAGTGATCGTCTGGTCGCCGAGCTCGTGGATGCCGTCCGCGCGCAGCTGCGCAAGGAGCAGGGCGACCGGCTGCGCGATGTTTATCTAATCGGCGATATCGAGAAGGACACTGCCCGCGCGTGCATCGAGCGCATGCGCGAGCTCGCCAGCGAGAGCTCGCGTCCGATCACGCTCTTCATCAACAGCGCCGGCGGCAACGTGACCGACGGGCTCGCCATCCACGACGCCGTCCGCCACATCATCAGCCGCGGCACCGACGTCACGATCATCGTGCAGGGGATGGCGTACTCGATGGGGTCGATCGTCCTGCAGGCGGCCAGCGAGGGCAAGCGGCTCGCCTTCCCGCACTCGTGGATCATGATCCACGAACCGGCGAAGTGGGCGGGCTGGCAGTCGACGAGCGCCGCGGCGCAGCATCTCGAGCGGCTGAAGCAGATGCAGGATCAGATCTACCGGATTCTCTCGTCGCGATCGGGAAAGCCGCTGCGCCAGATCATCCGCGACACCAAGCGCACCGACTTCTATCTCGACGCGCAGAGCGCGCGCGACTACGGGCTGATCGACGCGATTGTCGCGGGAGAGCTGCCCGCGCCGAAGCCGGCGGCGGGCGAGGGCAAGGACCTGGCGGCGTCGATAGCTCCCGCGGCAGCGCCGCTGCCCGAAGCCGCGATCGAGCGGCCCGCCGGCTCGAATGGATCTGGTGGGACGGATGGGACGGATGGGACAGATAGGACAGATAGGACGGATGGGACGGATGGGACGGACGGGACTAATAGGATGGATGCGACGAATAAGGCAATGAAGAAGGACAGGACCGGCGACGCTACCGGAACGAATCTGCGGTTGGGTTAACGGCGTCCGATAGCTCCGACCGTTCCCATCCCTCCCATCCGTCCCATCTCTCCCATCCCTCCCATCCGTCCCATCCCTCAGTTCCGCGAGGCGCGCCATTCCTCGAGCAGACGCGCTGCGTTGCCGGCGACCGAATGCAGTGACGGCGTCCAGCCGAGCGCGCGGGCGCGGGGACTGCGGACCACCTGATCGAGCGCGAGGGCATCGGCGTAGGCCCCCATCTTGTGACGCGCCTCCTCGATCGGCACGTGGCGCACGTCGGGCTTGACCTGCAGATATGGCTTGATGGCGGCGACGATGTCGTTGACCCGCTCGTCGCCTTCGTCGTTCGCGTGGTAGATGCCCCGCGCATCCGGATGCGCCGCGAGGCGCGCGTACAAGTCGGCGAGATCGCGGTCGTAGATCAGCGGCCAGTGATTGTTGCCGTCGCCGACGACGCGGACGAGGCCATTGCTGGCGGACTTGAAAATCTCGCCGACCATCCCTTCACCGCCACCGTAGACGACGCCAGGGCGGATGACGATCGTGCGCAGGTGGTCGCCACCCGCGTCGAGCACCATCTTCTCGTGCGCCTGGCGGAACGCCGAGTACGCGATCGGATTGATCGGCGCGTCTTCGGCGGCCGGCTCCAGCGTCCTGCCGAGGATCCAGACGCCCGACGTGTAGATGATGAATCGCTTGTCCGGTCCCGCGTTGCCGGAGGTGCGCGGCCGCTTCGCCGCCGCAATCAGGACCTCGAGCGCCGCCTTCTCGATCGCGGGACCGCGCCCCGAGCGTCCATCGTAGGCCGCGTGGACGTAGCCATCCTGCGCGTCGACGCTGCCGCGGAACGATTCCGGATCTTCGAGGCTCCCGATCACCGGGTGCGCGCCGCGCTTCGCCACGCGCCGCGCTTTCTCGTTGTTGCGGACGAGCGCGGTCACGTCGTGGCTGCCGCGCACCAGCGCGTCGAGTACTGCTGTGCCGATGTAGCCGGTGGCGCCCGTCAGGAAGATCCGCATCGCGGCCGTATATCATAGTTCACTCGTGGTCCGTGAAACGCTCATTGACTTTTTCGGCGATCTCGCACACGCGCGCGGCGAGTTTCTCGTGCACGACGATGGGTTTCGCAGCAAGAGCTTTTCCTACGCGGAGGTCGCGCGCGCCGCGGGCGGATTTGCGGCGGCGCTCCACGATCGCGGCCTCCGCAAGGGCGACGCCGTCGTCTTCTGGAGCGAAAACCGGCCGGAATGGATCGTCGCCTTCTGGGGCTGTCTGCTGCGCGGCGTCCGCGTCGTGCCGATCGACTACCGCGCGTCGCCCGATTTTCTCGGCCGCGTGGCGCGGATCGTCGCCGCGAAGCTGATTCTGATCGGCCAGGACGTCCCGCCCCTCCGAGCCGCGGTCGACGCGCCGGTGGTGAAGCTGCACGAGATGGAGTGGCGCGGCGGCGATGCGCCGCCAGTCACCGTTCAAAAAGACGACGTCGCCGAGATCATCTTCACGTCGGGCGCGACTGCCGAGCCGAAGGGCGTCCTCATCACCCACCGGAACATCCTCGCGAACATCGTCCCGGTCGAGCGGGAAGTCCTGAAATACCGGAAGTGGGGCAGGCCGTTCTTCCCGCTGCGCTTCCTGAACCTGCTGCCGCTCAGCCACATGTTCGGCCAGGCGATGGCCACCTTCATCCCGCCGATGCTGCCGGGCACCGTCATCTTCATGCGCGGCTACAACCCGGGCGAGATCGTCGATCAGATCAGCAAACGGCGGGTGTCGGTGCTGGTCTCGGTGCCGAAGATCCTCGACGTGTTGAAAGACCACGTCGTCCGCGCGAACTCGGATGTGGCGCGCCGCCTTCGCGACGAAGGCGCTCCGGCGAGCCCCGCGGGAGCTCGGGCGGACTCACCGCAGGCAGAGGCTGAAAGGCGGCAGCCGGCTGATGGGCGCGCGCTTCAACCGAGCGGTGAGCACGTCGCCAGGCGCTGGTGGCGCTACCGCACGATCCATCGTGCCTTCGGCCTGAAGTTCTGGGCCTTCATCGTCGGCGCCGCCCCGCTCGACGCGGACCTCGAGGCATTCTGGCGGGAGCTCGGCTTCGTCGTGATCCAGGGATACGGCCTGACCGAAACCGCGCCGATCGTGACGCTCAACCATCCGTTCCACACCAGGAAGGGCTCGGTCGGCAAGGCGATCGGCGGCGTCGAGGTGAAGATCGCGGCGGACGGCGAGATCCTGGTGCGCGGCGAGAACGTGACGCAGGGCTACTTCAACGCATCGGAGGAGACCGCCCGCGCCTTCGAGGGCGGCTGGTTCCACACCGGCGACATCGGCGAGATCGGCGACGACGGTCAGGTCTACATCCGCGGCCGCAAGAAGGAGATGATCGTCACGCCCGAAGGCCTCAACGTCTTCCCCGAGGACGTGGAGCGGGTGCTGAATCAGGTCGCCGGCGTTCGCGATGCGGCGGTCGTCGGCGTCCCGATTGGATCCGAGGAGCGCGTGCACGCGGTGCTCGTCGTCGATCCGGGCGCCGACGTGGACGCGATCGTGCGGCAGGCGAACGCGACGCTCGACGATCACCAGAAAATCCGCCGCGCGCTGGTCTGGCCGGAGCCGGAGCTGCCGCGGACCGAGGGCACGCGGAAACTGAAGCGCGCGGCGATTCGCGACTGGGTGAAGAGCGGCGGCGGCGCGCCACCGCTCGTGCGGGCCGGCGCCGACGCGATGGATGCGCTGCTGGCAAAATACAGCGGCGGATCGGCGCTCAAGCCGAACACGACACTCGCAGACCTGGGGCTCAGTTCGCTCGATCGCGTCGAGCTGATAGTCGCGCTCGAAGATGCCTTTCAGACGCGAATCGACGAGAACGCCTTCTCAGCGGCGCGCGACGTCTCGCAGTTGCGAGCGCTCGTGGCGCAGGCCTCGCAAGCCGACAGCGCGCCGGCGGAACCGGTCGAATTCCCGACCTGGACGCGGCGGCCGGCCGCCCGGGCGTTCAGACGTGTGAACCTGCCGATGTGGGTGCTGCCGCTGGCGCGCCTGTTCGCCTGGACGCGGGTCGAAGGCCGAGGACACCTGCGCGACCTGAAACCGCCGGTCGTCTTCGCCGCCAACCATCAGAGCTTCATGGACGCGCCGGTGATCATGGCGACCCTCCCTCGGCGATGGCGCTATCACGTCGCACCGGCGATGGGCAAGGAGATGTTCGCGGCCCATTTTTTCCCCGCGGAGCACGGACGGGTCGCCTGGTTCACCAACAGCATCAGCTACTATCTGGCGGTCCTGTTCTTCAACGCCTTTCCGCTGCCGCAGCGCGAAGCCGGCGCCCGTCAGACGCTCCGCTACATCGGCGACGTCCTCGGCGAGGGAACCTCGGTGCTGATCTTTCCCGAAGGGCGCCGGTCGGAGACGGGCGCCATCGATCGATTCCAGCCGGGCATCGGCATGATCGCGTCGCGCCTCGGCGTTCCGGTCGTTCCGGTCCGGATCGAGGGGCTGCAGCACGTGCTCGGCGTGGGATCGCACATGGCGAGGCCGGGCCGGGTCAGGGTCGCCTTCGGCGCCGCAATCCGCCTGACGGGCGACGATTATTCGGCGCTGGCCGGCAAGGTCGAACGAGCAGTACGGGCGTTGTAGCCGTGTGGCATAATAGTTGTTTAAAAGAAAGGACACGCTAGCAGTTGAGCAAGGACGATCTGATTGACATGCAGGGCACGGTCGTGGCCGTCCATAGCGGCGGGCTTTACCGAGTGCAGTGCGACGCCGGCCACGAAGTGCTGGCCCAGCTCAGCGGCCGCATGCGCCGCTTCCGCATCAAGGTGGTCCCGGGCGATCGCGTCACGGTTGGCGTCTCGCCGTACGACCCGGTTCGCGGCATCATCACCTTCCGGGCACGCTAGCCAAGACACGGTTTGAATTCCAATACAACCGACAGAAGCCACTCGAACCGCAGCCCCCAGCGGCGTCCGCGCAGCGGGCGGCGGCGCGGCGGCTACACCGCGCATCCGATCGCGCCGAAGCCGGCGGTAGCGGTCGTGCCGGCGCTGGAGCCGATCGACTGCGACACCGCCCCCGTGCCGTTCACGGGTCTTGGTCTGGACTCGCGTCTGCTCGAAGGGATCCGCGACCTGGGCTTCAAGGAAACGCGGCCGATCCAGACGGCGGTGATTCCGCTCGCGCTGGCTCAGCGGGACCTCATCGCGTGCGCGGAGACGGGAACCGGCAAGACGGCGGCGTTCGTCGTCCCGACGCTGCAGTGGTTACTGAAAGGGAGTGATTCCCGACCGCCTTCGGCTCAATCTCGCGTCCTCGTGCTCGCGCCGACGCGCGAGCTGGCCGTGCAGATCGAGGACGAGATACACGGTCTCGCGTACCACACTACGGTGACGAGCGCGGCCGTTTATGGCGGCGTCGAGATGGGCCCGCAGGAGCGTGCGCTCAAGGCGGGCGTCGACATCATCGTCGCCACGCCGGGACGCCTGATGGACCATATGCGCCAGCAGAACGCCGACCTGAGCGCGATCGAGCTGCTCGTGCTCGACGAGGCGGACCGCATGATGGACATGGGCTTCTGGCCCGACGTCCGTCGCATCATCGCCGCGCTCCCGGCCCGGCGCCAGACGCTGCTCTTCTCGGCGACGATGCCGAACGAAGTGGTCCGCGACGCGCTCGAGATCACGCGCGACGCGAAGTACGTGCAGATCGGCCAGCGGAGCGCGCCGGCCCGGAGCATCACGCACCAGGTGGCGCACGTCAGCGCGCACGACAAGGTGACGTGGCTCATCGATCACCTGAAGCGTCCGGACGGACCGGTGCTGATCTTCACGCGGACCAAGATTGGCGCGGACCGGCTGGCGCATCGCCTCGCGGCGGCGGGGGTTCGCTGCACCGCCCTGCACGCGGACCGGAGTCAGGATCAGCGGCGGGTTGCGGTCGAGGGATTCAAGGGCGGGCGATACAAGGTGCTCGTCGCGACCGACATCGCCGCACGCGGTCTCGACATCGACGCAATTCACACGGTCATCAATTACGAAGTACCCGACGCCCCCGAGACCTACGTGCATCGGGTCGGCCGTACCGGCCGCGCCGGCGCGGTCGGCCAGGCGATGACGCTGGTCGCGCCGGAAGAGCGACGCGCGCTGGCGATTCTCGCCAAGGCAGTCGGGCTTCATTTAGAATGAGAGCGTAATGTCGGATCCCATTGCTGTTCCGCCGCCGACGCCGGCAGCGACACAACCGGTCGAGACGCCCTCGTCCGCCGCGGTGATCAAGTTCAAGTCCTGCCGCTGGCGGAGACCGCCCGAAGATGGTCCGGAGTGCTGCGGGCACCGCGACGTGCTTCCGATGGCCGGCGCCACGGGATTCGATCCCGAAGCGTGGTGCCCGGACTGTACCTTCTACAAGCTGCGCCGCACGCCGAAGAAGCGCGAGCCGCAGGAGTACCACCGCTACTGACGTCTGCAATTTGGAATGAGGAAGTTGGAATTTGGAATGCGCCCCAACGCGCGTGACACGAATTCCAAGTTCCACATTCCGAATTCCTGATTGCCGTTGCGGCGACGCGGCACGAATCTCCCTATTCTGAGAACTCTTTGGCGAGCTCTACCCATTCGCCCTGCGGTGCGAGCTGTCGGTACGCCTTCCAGTGCGGCCGCGCGTCGCTGGAGAGGCCCAGCTTCTCGAACGTGACCGCCAGATAGAAGTGCGCGTCGGCGTAGAACGGGTTCAGCCGCAGCGCCTCGCGGTAGCAGGTCTGCGCCTCGGCGAAGCGTCCGAGGTCGTGGTAGATGTTGCCGAGGTTGAAGTGGGCTTCGAAGAAATCGGATTCGAGGGCGATCGCGCGTTCGTAGAGAGCCTGCGCCTCGACGAGCTCGTCGCGGCTGTAGTGGATGTTCGCCAGGTTGATCAGCGCCGCCACGAGGTAGGGATCGAGCTCGAGCGCCCTGCGGTACGCGGTGGCGGCGGCGTCCCGCGTGGCGTCGTTCCCATCGTCGAGCGCTGAGCCCGTACGAAAGTACTCCTCCGCCCGGAAGGCATTTTCGCGGGTGACGATCGCGCCCGCCGCCTGCGCCGCCGGCTTCCTGGCGTCCGCGTGGCGCAGGGCGATGATCTTCGCCGGCGCCGCGTCGAGACGGAAGTCGAACTCGAGCTGTCCCTGCCGCGCCGCGATCAGCGTCCGCACCGCGCTGCGAAAGGCGATTCCCTGTGCGAGCGCTTCGTTGGCCTGCTTGATCACGCCGAGATCGGCGAAGGTGAAGAAGGTGTCGGCATTGGTCCGCAGCACGGGACGGACGATGCCGCATTTCACGAGATACCGGAGGTGATCCTCGCGCAACGCGCGATAGCGCGCGAGCACGTCGCGGACGGCGTGATACTGGCGTTTCAGCGCATCGGGGGTGGCGACGCCGGCCAGCTCGCAGAATTCCTCCTCGGTCGTGATCCGGATCGGCGCGGACACGGCGCCAGGCTGCGCGTTCAGCTCCTCCGCGCGCCTGAGCTTGTTCGACTTGTCGCGTGCGTCGTCGGTCGAGGGACCGAAGCCTTCGGCGCCGATCACCAGCATCGTCGTCCGCGCGTTCACCTCGTCGGCGGTCGCGCCGCCGAGGCGCTCGACGAGCGCACGCGCGTCCTTGCGCCCGAGGGAGCTGAGCTTTCCAGTGAAGACGACCACCTGTCCGGCGAGCGGCGAGGTGGACCTGTCAGGCGAGAGTGAGGGCAAGCCAGCCTCTTCGCTGAATCGCTGGGGGAGCGACTGCCTGACACGATGAGCGAGAATAAGATCGAAGTCAACATGATTCTCGCCGGCGACATCGGTGGTACGAAGACCCTGCTTGGTCTCTTCGACGCGGCGCCGGTCCGTCCGCACTCGATCTCCGTGCAGTCGTTCAGCACCCTCGACTACGGCGATCTGCCGTCGATGATCTCCGCGTTCCTCCGCGCGCACGACACCGCGCGCCGCGCGATCGATCGCGCGTCGTTCGGCGTCGCCGGCCCGGTCATCGACCAGGCGGCGACGCTCACCAACGTGCCGTGGCGCGTCGACGCGCGCGCGGTCGCTTCCGCGTTCACGATCGGCCGGGTGTTCCTGCTCAACGACCTCGAAGCGATGGCGTGGTCGGTGCCGGTGCTGCGTGAGGCCGAGGTCCAGGTGCTGCAGGAAGGGACGGCGCTGCGCGGCGGCAACATCGCGCTGATCGCCGCGGGCACCGGGCTCGGCGAGGCGATGCTGCACTGGGTGGACGGCCGCTTCGTCCCGTCGCCCTCTGAGGGCGGGCACGCCGACTTCGCGGCGCGAACCGACCGCGACGTGGCGCTGATGCGCGATCTCACCGCGCGCTACGGGCGCGCCGAGGTCGAGCACGTCGTGTCGGGCCACGGCCTGATCAACGTCTACCAGGTCGCTCACAATCTGCAACGGTGCCGCGGATCGGTCGACGTCGAGTCGCACGACGCCGCGGCCGCGATCTCGCGCGCGGCGCTCGATCGCACCTGCGAGTGCTGCGTCGAGACGCTCGATCTCTTCGTCGAGGCCTACGGCGCCGAAGCCGGCAACGTCGCGCTGCGCACCGTGTCGACCGGCGGTGTGTTCATCGGCGGCGGCATCGCGCCGAAGATTCTGCCGGCGCTCACCACCGGCACGTTCATGCGGGCGTTCGTCGCCAAGCCGCCGCTCGAGGACATGCTGAAGAGGATGCCGGTGAAAATCATCCTCAATCCGGATGCCGCGCTGCTCGGCGCCGCAGTTTTTGCTGCAGGACGGTGAGGCGCCGTTTACGACACGAACGTCACGCAAGGAACAATCGCGACGAGCGTGCGTTTTCGCTCAATAGAATCGTTACGAGCGTTGTTGTAACCTTGAGTGGAAATGATCTGGTTCTTCGATCGCGACGGCGAAAAGCTTCGTTACGAAATCACGCACGATCGGCTCGCCGGCCGCTACAAGGTCGTCATCACCAAACCTGACGGCTCGGAATCGATCGAAGAAGTCGACGAACCGACTGAGTTGATCGAGCGGTCGGTGCAACTGATGAACTCGCTCCGCGGCGACGGCTGGCGCGTCGCGTAAACGGGTTCCGCGTCGCTTCGGCCCAACGAAGCGTCCTCGGCACGACGATCCAACCTGTCCGAGCTTCCGAGCCCGCGATTGCGGTCTGCCGCGCGCCGTTCAGCGCGCGTTGAGATCGAGCATGTCGAGCGCCGCCGTGAGCGCCATCGCTCCGCCGCGGTCGTCCGTACCGGTGACCGCCGGGCGATCGAAGTAGTAGCGCTTCGTCGGTCCGGCGCCCGTTCCTGCGCACACGTCGACGAGCGTCGCGTCTGACGCGACATGCGCCGCCAGCGCCCGCCAGGCTCGCTGCACGGCCGGACGGAACGAGCCGTCGAGCCATCCAAGCCGGATCCCGCGCGCCATCGCGCTCAGCAGCATCGCCGTCGCCGTCTCTTCACGATATGCGCCGGGCTCGTCGACGATCTGCCGCCACGATCCGTCGGGCGACTGCTCCGTGCGGACCGCGGTCATCTGCCGGCGGTAGACATCGAGCACGTGCGCACGCTGCGGGTGGCTCTTCGGCATGCGCGAGAGCGTCTCGGCGAGTCCGAATGCCGCGAATCCATTGCCGCGGCCCCACGCCGCCGGGCCGGCAATCGCATGGTTGAACAGGCCGTCCGGGCGCTGCAGCGTCGCGGCGTAGCCGATCAGCAGCCGCGCGGCGCGATCGAGATCGGCCTCATGGCCCGGCCGCGCGCCCGACCGCGAGAGGACCGACGTCGCCATGAACATGTCGTCCGTCCAGCCCTGTCCATATTCCGGCGAGCCGGGCGCCTTTTCCCGGGCTGCCGCCGCGACGCCTTCGTCGAACAGAGCCGGGGCGAGTTCTTCGAACACCATCGTTCCGGCCACCGTCGTCAGCTGGATGCGGCCCGATCCCGTCGATGCCTGTGGCGGCGGCGGAAACAGTCTCTTCTCGCCGGATGTCCACGGTCTGGTCTGCTCCAGCACCTTCGCGCGGAGCATCTCGTCGTTGTCCAGTGCCGCAACACGAAGCGTGCCGATCCATGCCAGGGCCGGGATGTAGCTGATGGCCGGCGTCTCCGGGTAGCGGCGCGCGAGCAGTCGAGCGATCGCAAGCGGCTGACGCTGGATCCGTTCGGTGATCGTCCGGTGCAGCGCCGACATCTCGCGCGGCCGGGTGAGCAGCCTTTCCAGAGCCGCCGCTGCGTGCTCCACCCCGATCGACTCCATCGGGGCGTCGATCTGCAGCGGCAGGCTGCCAACCGTGACGATCAAGTCGGGTGCCTGAAACGTCGTCCATCGCGCGAGCGACAGCTTGTCCGCCTCGTCGAACTGCGCGAGCGGAAGCGCGCTCAATGACCAGCGCGCGCGAACCGATCCCGGCGCGCGCGTCTTGAACCAGCGGACGAGATCGACGACGGCGGCCGGATCGCCGCCCGGCGCGCCGAGAATCACCACGCGACGCTTCGGGTCGGCGGGATCGAAGGCAGAAGGGTTCTCGATGGTGAGGATCGGCGACTCGTCGCGCAGTACACCGGCAGCCGCGACCGCGTGCGGCTCGCCGGGCAGCGCGGCAACGGCGCGGATCGTAGCGTCGGCGTCGCTCAGCTGCGTCGCCGCGACGCCGGTCGGGCAGGTCGGGCAGGGCGGAGCGATGAGGAATGCAATGACGAGTGCGAGCATGTGCAGGTGCGGCCTTTCAGGCCGCGCGGTCGGCCAGCCTGAAAGGCTGGCCCTACACGCTCCTGTCGGTCCCATCCGTCTTATCCGTCCAATCCGTCCTATCCGTCCCATCCGTCCTATCCGTCCCATCCGTCCCATCCGTCCCATCCGTCCTATCCGTCCCATCCGTCCTATCCGTCCCATCCGTCCCTGTCCGACCTACCTGACCCACCTGACCCACCTGACGCACCCGACCTACACGCGTGGCAGCGCAGCGCCGCGCGTCAGGTGATCGAACCACATGTTCGCGAGCTTTTCCTGGACGGTGTTCTGGCGGAGCCTGGCGGCGAGGTTCGGAAAGTCCACGCGATCCATCGGCTGATCCTGGTTGAAGCAGGAAAAGATAATCGTCTCCTTTCCGCTCGCCGGATCGACGTGCTTCTGCAGGCACTGCGCGCAGACTTCCTTCATCATGCACTGCATCGGCGAGTTGATGCTCGCGATGCCGACGTGATCCGCCTTCAGGTGCGGCGCCATCACGCCGTGCCGCGCCGCCTTCACCGCCGCCATCATCCGGTCCGATCCGATCGCGATTATCCGATCGATCGCCGGCAGCGGCACCAGCGCCTCGCCGAGCGCGCCACTATGGTAGGCGAGCATCGCCTGCACGATGTTGCCGCGGAAATGCGCATCCTG
The DNA here is from genome assembly GCA_035259385.1 of Vicinamibacterales bacterium. Taxonomy (GTDB): domain Bacteria; phylum Acidobacteriota; class Vicinamibacteria; order Vicinamibacterales; family CAVVIG01; genus QHWK01. Next base: position 34,999 of record DATFWL010000547.1, read on the forward strand.
CGGCCGGCCCGGCGCGATCGGCGCGCCCATGTCGGTGCTCCAGATCACCTGATCGGTCGCCGACTCGATCTCCTCGCGCTTGAACAGATCTTCACCGCGTTTGTAGCCGGCAAAATAGATCACGCGGTTGCCGTGCTCGCGCATCGCCTTCGCGATCGAGAACAGCACGGCGTTGCCCAGGCCACCGCCGAGCAGCAGCACGTTCTTCCCATCGGGGATTTCCGTCGGCGCGCCGGTCGGGCCCATGACGATGACCGGCTCGCCTTTCCGGAGATAGGCACACAGCCGGCTCGACACGCCGAGCTCGAGCGCGATCAGCGACAGCAGCCCGCGGTCCTTGTCCACCCAGGCGCCGGTGAGCGCGATGCCTTCCATCAGCAGCGGCACGCCGCTGCACCGCGGCGCGAGCGACTCGAAGTTCTGCAGCCGGTAGAACTGCCCCGGATGAAAGTGCCTCGCCGCCGCCGGCGCCTTGACGATCACTTCGACGATCGTCCCGGTGAGGCGCACCACGTCCTCGACGCGGGCGATCAGGTCGTCGTCGAGGCGCGTGACGAACGCCTGCCAGGCGCGATCGCGATCCGCCTGCGCGGCGGGATCGAGATCGGCCAGATCCCGCGCGAACAGCTTCATCACCTGTGGGTAGCCGTCCTTGGCCGACGCCATCGCCTTCACGACGTTGCCGGCGTAGCGTGGATGGTTGTCGCCGTAGTAGGTGACGAACCTCCCGCCAGCGTCGTAGGAGGTGAAGAACCCCGCTGCATCGGGCGTGAGATGAAAGCCGCCGTCGCCGTTCGGGGCCAGCGCGTGCGGCTGGAAGAACTTCTTCTTCGCGTCGAGCTGAAAGGTCCCGCGGCACTCGTTCTCATAGGTGATGTTCGGCGTCGTGCCGGCCGCCACGAGGCAGGTCCGCGCCGGCAGCGTGACGGTTGGCGGTTTCCCGTCCTGCCCTTCCCGGCCCCCCTGCCCTTCCCGCCCCTCCTGCGCCTCCCGCCTGAACACCATCGCGCTCAGCGCGCCACGCGCGTCAGGAATCGCCTCCAGCGGATTCAGGTTCTCCGCGAACACGATCCCTTCCTCGAGCGCCTTGATCACTTCCTCGTGGTTCAGCCGATAGGCTGGTGAATCGGTCATCCGCTTTCGGTACGCGATGGTCACGCCACCCCAGCCGCGGACCAGCGCCACGAAGTCGGGCGGCTCGCCAGCCGACTCCGCGCGCGCCCGTTCGGCGCGGACGGCGCGGCCATGCTGCAGGTACTCTTCGAGCACTTCCTGCTCCTCGACGTCGTACAGGCCGCGCACGCGCGACTCGCCGAGCTCCGCCGCCAGCGTCTCGTACTGCTGCAGGGTCTTCTCGGCCTGCAGCGGGTAGTACGCCATCAGTTCCGTGGCGGTGTCGATCGCGGTCAGCCCGCCGCCGATCACAACGGCCGGCAGCCGCGACTGCAGGTTCGGCAGCGCCTCGCGCTTGAAGGCGCCGGTCAGCTGCAGCGCCATCAGGAAGTCGCTCGCCTTCCTGATGCCGCGGATCAGGTTGTTCTTCATGTCGATGATCGTCGGCCTGCCGGCGCCGGCCGCGATCGCGACATGATCGAATCCGTACGCCCACGCGTCCTCGATCGGCACCGTGCCGCCGAACCGCACGCCGCCGTACATCCGCAGGCCGCGCCGCCGGGCCAGCGTCAGATGCAGCAGGGTGAGGAAGTTCTTGTCCCACCGCACCGTGATGCCGTACTCCGACACGCCGCCAAACCCTTCGAGCACGCGCTCGTCGAGCTGGCGGTAGATCTCGCTCCAGTCGCGCACCGGCTCGGGCGGATTCGTGTCGGTCCCGGTCAGCGATTCGGGCAGCGGCTCGATCTTCAGGCCGTCGATGCCGACGACGCCGCATCCTTCGTTGAGGAGGTAGTGCGCCAGCGTGTAGCCGGCGGGCCCCAGACCGACGACGAGCACGTTCTTGCCGTTGTACGGCAGCGCGTACGGACGGCGGACGTTCAGCGGATTCCAGCGCGTGAGCAGGCCGTAGATCTCGACGCCCCACGGCAGCGAGAGCACGTCGGTGAGCACGCCGGTCTCGATCTGCGGGATGTTGACCGGCTCCTGTTTCTGGTAGATGCACGACTTCATGCAGTCGTTGCAGATCCGGTGGCCGGTGCCCGGGCACAACGGGTTGTCGATCGCGACCAGCGCCAGCGCGCCGATCGCGTCGCCCGCCTTGCGGAGCAGGTGCATCTCGGAAATCTTCTCGTCGAGCGGACAGCCCTGCAGCTCGATCCCGAGCGCGTTGGCGGATACCTTGCCGTCTTTCTCGTGAAGCCCTTTCGAGCAGGAGTCCTTGTCGCGCTCGTGGCACAGCACGCAGTAGTGGATTTCGCTCAGCACCTCGCGCGGCTTCATCCGCGCGTCGGTGAGCTTGAACCCGTCGCGCCGGCGCAGCCGCCAGTCGGGGCCGATCATCGCTTCCGGCAGCGACTCGTCCGGACGCTGGACCTCGACCAGGTGAAACGGTTCGACGTTCTCGGGAAACCGGAAGATCACCCAGCTGCGAAACGCCCTATCGTGGATGCGGGCTGCGCACCAGCGCTTCAGGGCTTCGGTGTCGGGGCTCGGGGCTGGGGGCTGCGGGCCAGCTGCCTTCTCACGATCGAGCACGCGGCAGCCGGCGCGCGCGACCGCGAGCTCGCGATCGCTCGTGCCGATCTCGGCAATCATCGCCTCGACGATCGCATCGTCGTCCGCGGACGAACGCAGGTGCGCGCCGCCTTTGACGAGCGGCAGCGCACGGCGGCGTACGAAGTCGACCTTGAAGCGGAACAGATCGTCCTGGGCGCGCGTCGCCTGGGCGATCGACGCGAGCGGGCGGTCGACGTCGAACAGCCGCGTGAGAAAGCGGCTGACGTGCGGGGCCATCGCGATCAGGAGATTGGACAGCGCAATCGCTGGCCGCGGCGCGTCCGGCGACCGGCGATACGCGTCCCAGTCGCGCCACAGCGCGGGATCATCGCCTGCGACCTGTTCGCAGAACCGTTCGTACAGCGACGCGAGCCGTTCGGGGTCGTGCAAATCCGAGAAGGAATAACCGGGGAGTCCAAGAGCGCTCGCAGAAACAGCCATAGGATCCCATCGAAGGTACTAGGGAATTCCGAAGCGAGTCAAACCTCGGAATTGACGCTGGCCGGTGCCCGTCGGTACGATCACGTGCCCGCATGAAAGGCATCGCTACGACCGCGGCGCTGGTCGCGTTCGCGTCGCTCACGCTTTCCGCCCAGCGCGCGTCGCGGCCGTCTGCACCGCCCGCACCGGCTGCGACGACGCCGCCGCCGCGAGTGGAGCGGCAGGGCCC
>DATFWL010000548.1:0-8166 GCA_035259385.1 Vicinamibacterales bacterium
TGAATCGTACCGGGAACGTCGGAGGGCAGTTATTGTGAGTCAGGCCACCGCGGCCTGCTCATAGTAGCGCGCCTCGTACTCGGCCGGCGGCACGTAGCCAATTGGTTCGAGCAGCCGGCGGTGGTTGAACCAGTTGACCCATTCGAGCGTCGCGAATTCCACGGCTTCCAGATGCCGCCACGGGCCTTTGCGGCGGATCACCTCCGTCTTGAAGAGGCCGATGATCGACTCGGCCAGCGCATTGTCGTACGAATCGCCGCGACTGCCGACGGACGGCGCGATCCCTGCGTCGGCGAGTCGGTCGGTGTACCGCATTGAGAGGTACTGCGTGCCGTGATCACTGTGATGCACGAGTCCGGTCGTGGTCCCGCAGCGCTCATATATGGCTTGCTCAAGCGCGTCGAGGACGAAGTCGGTGACCAGGGACGAGGAAACGCGCCACCCGACGATACGTCGGGCAAAGACGTCAATCACAAACGCGACGTACGCGAAGCCGCGCCACGTCGCGACGTAGGTGAAATCCGAGACCCAGAGCTGATTCGGCCGACTCGCGGTGAAGTTTCGATCAACCAAGTCACGCGGGCGATCCGCGTCCGGCCCCGGCTGCGTGGTGGTCGTCCATGCCCGGCCGCGCACCGCGCCCGCCAGACCCATCTCGCGCATCAAGCGCCGGACCCGGCACCGCGCGGCTCGCAGATTCTCGCGGCCCATCTGCTTCCAGACCTTCCGCGGCCCATACACCTGATGATGCTCATTCCAAATACGCTGGATGATCGCGCGCAGGATCGCGTCCTGCTGGGCGCGCGTCGACCGCCGCCTCGGGTCGCGTTCTTCCGCTTTGCGTTTGAAGTACGTGGACGGGGCGATCGGCAGCACGCGGCAGATCGGCTCGACCCCAAACTGCTCCCGATGATCGTCGATGAACGCGACCATCACTTCGCTCGGCGGTCTAGCTCCGCCTGGGCGAAATACGCGGACGCTTTCTTGAGAATCTCGTTCGCCCGTCGGAGCTCGACATTCTCCTGTTCGAGCTGCTTCGGGCGAGCCCGCTCGTCAGTCGTGAGGCCGGGACGCTGCCCGCTGTCGCGTTCCGCTTGGCGGACCCACCGCCGCAACACTTCAAGGGGACAGCCGATCTTCTCTGCGACCGACCGAATCGCTCAACACTGCGAGGGATATTCGGACGCGTGCTCGAAGACCATCCGCACCGCCCGCTCCCGCAACTCTGGCGAGTACTTGCTTCGTCGTCCCATGGGCCTGGCGACGTCGGTGCGTTCGCTCCAGCGCAGCCTCGCCGACGCCGGCTTCTCGTACCAGCAGGTCGTGGACCTCGCGCGAAAGGATGCCGCCGAACGGTATCTTGCGACGTCCACGTTCGCGATTGGCGAGATCGCGTATCTGCTCGGCTACTCCGAAGCAGCCGCCTTCAATCGGGCCTTCGGGCGGTGGCACGAATCAACACCGCAAGCGTTTCGCGCACAGTCCCAGGCCGACGCGCGACCGTCAACGTGAGCGCCTGATTCGCGCTCGTTGCTTGCCCTGCACGACACAGATTCCTGCGTCGCTCAAGCGCTGCCGGACGTCGCGATTCCACTTGCGATCCTGATCGCAGATCAGCACCGATAGCGGACGAGTAACCCCTCATCGCCGCTGTCAGTGTCCCGCATAGTTGACGCATGAATAGGTCATTGGGAATCCGCGTCGCCGTGGTCGTCAGCGTGGACATGAATATAGAACGTGCTGCGAAATCGCCCACCGCCATAGATCCGCCGCATGGACGGATCTTCGGACATCGAGGCCGCTCTCGAACGAACGAGGACTTCCATTTTCATGATTCCCGTCGCATTCGCAAACGCTCCCACGCCGCCCACGACCGCATGGTGTTCGCCGATGCCCATAACAAACAGCGTACCGATATAGCTTCCATCGGGCGCTACGATCTCATAGGCGCAATAGACAAGGGCACTCGAGTCCAGATCGGCAATGACCTGGCCGGGCGCGGGGTTGCGGCGGAAGGGCGTGACGAGGAAGTGAGTGGTCCAAAGTCCCTTGGCAGGTTCCCCGTTGACCTTCACGATATCGGCGATCTGGACGTTCTTGGCGAACGTGATCACCGGAGCGGTCGTTTGATTGGGGTTTTTCGCGTACTGTGCCGGATCAAAGATGTCGCCTCGATACTGGACGTGGTTCTCGGTTTCGATCGTTATCACGATCGGGTTGTTTGAACGCGCGGCGGCCTCGCCGAACGCAGAATTCGACTGCGCATGAAGCGCGGGGACGACGAGCGACAGAATTGCCGTCAAGAGTGATACGGGCGCGACAGTTGCGATTCTTGGTTCCATTGAGCTCCTCCTCTTTGCCTGAAGCTGCAGTTCCACCGGTGATGACCTCCATGGTCGGGAGGTTCTGCCCGTCCGACTCCACCGCCGCATGCGCGGTGTGCTCATGCCGTAGAATCGGGCCCCGCGCGGTCCGCAGCGAAACGGCGGCAAGATCCGGGATCCTCCCTGACCGCCTCACCGGCGGGTTGTCGATCTCCTAACGCGGAAAATCGCACGACGGAGGATCAAGGCGGGGACGGCCGCCCGTAACTCGTTGGCTCTAGTTGAGATCTGCGGCGAGACGCCTTATGCTGGTCGCCCCGGGCTCATGGAGACACTGCCGAAGCGCGACGTCACGGAGTTGCTTTCGCGCTGGACCCATGGCGACCGCGAAGCACTCGACGCCCTCGTGCCAGTCGTCTATGGCGAACTGCGCCGAATGGCGGCCCGCTATCTCCGGCGCGAACGGGCCGAGCACACCTTGCAGGCGACTGCTTTGGTTCACGAGGCGTTCCTGAAGCTGATCGATCAGCGTGACGTTCACTGGCAAAACCGCGCGCATTTCTTTGGTGTCTCTGCGCAACTCATGCGTCGGATCCTCGTCGATCACGCGCGGGAACGTGCAGCAGGGAAACGCGGTGGTGGATGCCACCACGTCGCGCTCGACGATGCATTCGCCATCAGCGTGTCCAACCAGATCGACATCATCGCTGTTGACGATGCGTTGCACCGACTCGCGTCCGTCGATCCAGGTCAGGTGCGGCTCGTGGAGCTCCGGTTCTTCGCCGGCTTGACAATCGACGAGACTGCCGAAGTCCTCGGCTGGTCATCGGGATCGGTGAAGCGCGAGTGGACCGTTGCCAGAGCCTGGCTGCAGCGCGAGCTTTCGGAAGGCGCGGGAACATGAACGCGGAGCAATGGGCGCGCGTGAAAGAGCTGTTCCACGCGGCGCTGACCATGCCAGACGATGAACGCGAGCGTTTCCTTGAACGCGCCACAGCCAACGATTCAGTCCTGGGTAAGGAAGTTCGATCGCTGCTGGCAGCGAACGCGCAAGCGCATGGCTTCAGCGAACCCGTGCTCTCCCGGTTGGCAGATGCGGTTCACACCGACGCCACCGCGGCTCTCACACATGTCAGTGAGCTGATCGGTCGCACCCTCACTCACTATCACCTTGTCGAGAAACTCGGCAGCGGGGGCATGGGCGAAGTGTATGCCGCGGAGGACGTTCGTCTCGGTCGCAGAGTCGCCGTCAAGTTGCTGTTGGAGTCATTTCGTCGCGATCCAATCGCGCTGGAGCGACTGCGCAGAGAAGCGCGCGCGGCGTCGTCGTTGAACCATCCGAACATCTGCACGATTTTCGATATCGGTGAGTACGACGGAGTCCCGTTTGTCGTGATGGAATTGCTCGAGGGGTGCTCATTGGCGACGAGGCTTCGGGCCGGTCCCATGTCGATCGACGAGGCTGTCCCGGTGTGCCTCGGCGTGTTAGCAGCGCTCGACGCGCTTCACAGTCGAGGGCTGGTGCACAGAGACATCAAGCCGTCGAACGTATTCCTGACGCCGCACGGGCCTAAACTGCTCGACTTCGGTTTGGCGAAATCGATGGCGCTGTCTGGCGCTGCGCGAGCGGCGACGGGCGAGCTCACGCACTCCGGGCTCGTCATCGGCACGCCTCAATACATGTCGCCAGAGCAGCTGCAAGGCGCCGCCCTCGATGCCCGATCCGATATCTTCTCCATGGGCGCGATGCTGTTCGAGATGCTCAGCGGGCACGCCCCATTCTCCGGCAGAACGATACCGGAGCTGTTTCATCGAATCGTGTTCGAACAACCGGCGCCGCTCTCGCAGCCGGCATCCGTGCATACACTTGTCAGCCGGGCGCTCGCCAAACGGCCCGCCGACCGCTTTCAAAGCGCTAGGACGATGGCCGGACAGCTGCGTGCGCTGGGTTCAGCGGCGCACGTGGACTCCGCGGATGTGGCGCCGAGTCCATCGCGAATCATCGTATTGCCTTTGTATCAACTGCGATCGGATCCAGACATCGCCTTCTTGTCGTTCAGCCTTTCGGATGCTATCAGTTGTTCCTTGGCGGGGCTCCGATCACTCGTCGTACGATCGACCCGAGTCGGTTCACGCTTCGCGACCCTCGACGTCGATTTGAAGGTAATCGCCGAAGAGGCCGGTGTCGATGCGGTCGTGACGGGCACGCTCCTTCGAGTCGGAGATCGGCTTCGAGCGTCGATCCAGCTCGTGGAGGCTCCGAGCGGCACGATGATCTGGACCGAGACGACAGACATCAGCCTTGATGACATCTTCGGACTGCAGGACCAACTCGCAAAACGGATCATTGAGTCGCTCTCCGGTCCCCTGAGCGATCGCGAGAAAGCACTGATGTCCCGCGATGTGCCCGCGAATGCTCGGGCGTACGAGTTCTATCTGAGAGCGAATCATCTGTCGAACAGGGTGCAGGATCTCAGTGTGGCGCGCGAGCTGTATCAGCAGTCGCTGGAGGCGGATCCCCACTATGCTCCGGCCTGGGCTCGGCTCGCGCGTTGCTACAGAGTGCGAGCAAAGTACGGCGATGATCCGCTGCGGAATATGCAGCGAGCCGCCGACGCCTTCGAGCGAGCGTTCGCACTCAATCCTGATCTGCCTACTGCGCATAGTCTGTACGCTCAACACGAAGCCGAACAGGGGCGCGCACACGAGGCGCTCACTCGACTCCTCAACGGCGTTAACAACAATCCGAACGACCCCGAGTTCTATGGCGGGCTCGTCCATGTGTGCCGTTACTGCGGCCTTCTTGACGCGTCGCTTGCCGCACATCGGCGAGCGCTGAGACTCGATCCGAATGTTCGCACGACGGTGGTGAACACGCACTTCGTGATGGGCAACTTTCAACTCGTTCTGGACGCACGAGCCGACGAGATCGGTTATATCGAGGCGATGGCGCTGGATGCCATGGGTCGTCGCGATGAAGCTCGGACTCGGCTGCAGCGAGCCGGGGAAAGAGAACTGCCGCCGCTCATTCGTAAGGTCGTGGACATGCTGAAGCTTTTGCTGGACGGAGAACGACGCCGAGCCGTCGCGTCGTTGCACGAGCTGAATATTGAAGGTGTTGACCCCGAGGGGTACTTCTATCGCGCGCGACTGTTGGCGCAGCTGGGCGAAGCAGATGCGGCATTGGTCGCCTTGGAACAAGCAGTTAGGAAAGGGTTCTGGTGCGTACCCGCTCTCCGCAACGATACATTCCTAGCGCCTGTTCGCTCGATCGCTGCATTCGCTGAATTAATCACTGAAGCCGAAGCGTGCGGTGCCAGGGCGACTCGGGCGTTCGTCGAGGGCGGCGGGCTTCGTGTGCTCTCGGCGAATTGATAACAAGAACGCAAACATCCGCCGGCCTCCGTCCAAGGCCACTTGATGCCGCAAAAGGCTGTGGCCCGTCACAGCTGTCCGCCGGTCGCCCTTGGCCGTGCAATCGTCGAACTGTGGTCACGCTATACTGAAAACGGCCGTAAGTGCTCTCGGCATATTAGGAGGTGTTACACAATTCACGGTTTTCCTGATGAGTCGCGACTGCAAGTTTCTGATTCCAAAGCGGAGAGATGTCCGAGTGGTTTAAGGAGCACGCTTGGAAAGCGTGTGTAGGGGAAACTCTACCGAGGGTTCGAATCCCTCTCTCTCCGCCAGCTAACCTGTTCTACCTGCACGACTTCGCGATGTCGCCATGCGCCGTCTCCACAATGTCTCCACCACGGGGGAGGACGACAGGGGAGTCGAGCAGCCGAATCGCACTATCGAGCGCCGCGGGCGACGGCACCTGCCGTCTTCCGCTCGTCGAGCACCAACCGCACCGCTTGGGCCTTGAAGTCCTCGTCAAACTGCCGGCGGGGGCGCCGGCTCTTCTTGGGGATGTCGGCCATGGGTCTGGACATCGTATCCACCTTTCGAAAGATGTCCACGAAAGCGGATCAAGCGCAGCCGTGTGGCTTGAGCAGGTGAGCCGCGCGCCGGTTGCGTTGCACCGCGCCGGCACAACCAGCGGCCCGAGCTTCGCGACTGCATCTGACATTAGGGCTGTGCTGACGACGCTCGGGCTTTCGATGCTTCCCTGACGCTTGCGCTTAATGTGCGGACGAACATAAGCGCACGAGTTTACCGACCGGCGGACGTGTTTCATCCGCCTGAATGGTGGGCGCACCTGGTGGGCGCACTTCGAGTTCACCCCTATAGACATTGCTGATTATCCTCCCCAAAAAGATCGAGGAACAGCTAACGGTGCGCGCAATTGCCCGATCTGCGAGGGCTCAGTCTCAGGATCGCCGTCAACTTAGGCGCCGGCATTGCTCGCTCCGAGGCGGAACGGCAGGTCAACGACTGGGTCAGCGGCGTAAAAGGCAAATCGACAACGGCACGATGACGTTTTGTCCCCAGCGGCCTCTCGGGAAGCGCGGCGTCGCTCCCGCGACGCCGGGGTTTCCGAGTCCCGCTGGGGACATCATGCTCCAGACTCGATAGAGCTCGTCGACTTCCTCTTTGCAGTCCACTTTCAGCCAGGTCAACATCGGTCCAACGTTGCTGCATTCCTTCCGATGCCGTTGGTTCGCCAGGCACATGGAGTGAACATCCGGGACTAAGATACGTTCGACATGAACGTCGTCGGTGGAGCCAGGGGAGACGAGCCCGCTGCCGCGCGGCGTCAGGCCGCCGAGTACGCGACGACGCGCGCCCTTGCGGAATCGGGACGCCTCGCCGACGCGACGCCGCGCATCCTCGAAGCCATCTGCACGACGCTCGGCTGGGAGCACGGCGCGTTGTGGCAGGTCGATCGACACGCCAACCGCCTCCGCTGCGTCGAGATCTGGAGGGCGCCAGGCTCCGGGTTCGACGATTTCGAAGCGCTGAGCCGCACGACGATGTTCGAGCGCGGCGTCGGCCTGCCCGGCCGCGTCTGGGCGAGCGGGCGGCCCGCCTTCATTCCCGACGTTGTACACGATTCGAATTTTCCGCGCGCGCCCGGGGCCGCCAGGGTTGGACTGCACGCCGCGTTCGGCTTCCCCATCACCATCGAAGGCGACGTGATCGGCGTGATGGAGTTCTTCAGCCGAGAGATCCGCGAGCCGGACACCCAGCTCCTCGACATGCTCGGCTCCATCGGCAGCCAGATCGGCCAGTTCATGGAGCGGCGGCGCCTGGAAGAAGAGCTCGATCGCTTCTTCGCGCTGTCGCTCGATCTGTTGTGCATCGCCGGATTCGACGGCTACTTCAAGCGGCTCAACCCGTCGTGGGAGCGCGTGCTCGGCCACTCGCTCGGCGCGCTGTACGCGGTCCCCTATCTCGAGTTCGTCCATCCCGACGATCGGGCGGCGACCTCCGCCGAAGCCGACAAGGTGAAAGCCGGCGCGATCGTGCTGCGGTTCGAGAACCGTTTTCGCGCGGCGGACGGCTCGCACCGCTGGCTGTCGTGGACGTCGGTCCCCTACGGCGACGAACGATCGATCTACGCGGTGGGGCGCGACATCACCGATCAGAAAGCCACCGCCGAACAGCTCTCGCTGCTCGTTCGCGAGCTCGATCGCGCGAAGGCGAAGGCCGAGGAGGCCGCGCGAGCGAAGGCCGAGTTCCTGGCCAACATGAGTCACGAGATTCGCACCCCGATGACCGCCATCATCGGGATGTCCGAGCTCGCCCTGGCCACGAGGCTCAACGACGAGCAGCGCGAGTACGTCGCGACCATCTCGACCCAGGCCAGCGCGCTGCTCTCCGTGATCAACGACATCCTCGACTTCTCGAAAATCGAGGCGCGGAAGCTGGCACTCGAGTCGATCGGGTTCGCCGTCCG